>JAYOVN010000001.1:0-149400 GCA_038151515.1 Gammaproteobacteria bacterium
AAGAACTCACCAAGGCCAATGGCATCGACCACGGTCAGGCTCATGACGCGATGTCAGATGTTCATGCAACCATCGGTATGGCGCGGTTGCTAAAGACCCAACAGCCTCGGCTTTTTGATTACTACTACGACATGCGACAAAAGAGGCATGTTAAAGAGCTGCTTGAACCCTTAGGAGCGCGGCTGTGCGTGCACGTATCGGCGATGTACGGTAAAGCTCGATCAAACGTGGCGCCGGTGATATCTATCACTCGGCACCCCAGCAATACCAACGCCATCGTAGTGGCAGATCTGGGCGAAGACATAGAGTGCCTGTTGGACTGGTCCGAAGATGAAATACGGCAAAAGTTATATGTGCCGAGGGGAGAAGTTCGAGCGCCACTACGCGAAGTGAAAATAAATCGCAGCCCTTTCGTGGCACCCTTTGAAGTACTTACCGATGAGAACATTCAAGCGTTAGGCTTGTCGAAAAAAGTCATTAAAGAACGTTGGCGCCGTTTGAAGCAGCCTGCCATCGCGCAAAAAATTCGCCGAGCCTATGTGCAGGACGGTATGCCCAAGGAGAAGGATCCCGATGCCGCTCTTTACGGCGCTTTTTTGCAGGAGGAAGACAAAGCACGCTCCAATCACCTGTATCAAGAAATAGCCCAGGGGCGTTGGCCTGATATGGATTTCCGGGATGGTCGCCTGCCGGCGCTCGCGGCGCGCATGAAGGCGCGATCGTTTCCCCAGATGATGACGCAGGATGAGTGCGCCGCTTGGCAGGACTACGTCAAGGGCAAACTCGTGGGTGAGGGTGATTGGTTGAATCTGGCGGGCTTTGCTCAACGTTTGAGCGAGCTAGAAGCAGAAGATCTACCGGCTGGAAAGCGTGAAATTTTGAAGGAGCTTGGCGCCCACGGGGTCGCACTCAAAGCCAAGTACGAGTTGGTCTAGTCCAGTGGACGTTGGCTCACAAATAGCCAATGTGGCGGTGGAATTTCGTCATGTAGCTAAATCCTTTGGAACCCTATCAGTCTTTCAAGATTTGTCGTTACAGATCTCCAAGGGACAGACCACGGCGGTAGTAGGTGCCAGTGGCAGCGGCAAGACCACACTGTTGCAAATGATCAACGCTCTGGAGCAGCCAGACGCCGGCAGCATCGAGGTGATGGGGCAGGCGGTTCCCAAGGAAAATTTGGAGTCCTTCCGTCGGGGGATCGGCTATGCGGTTCAAGGGGCTGGGCTTTTTCCTCATTTAACAGCCGAACAAAATGTGACCCTCGTAGCCAAGCTCGAAGGCTGGAGCGATGATCGGCGGCAGCAACGTTTTCAGGCGCTGCTGGGCAGTGTGGGTCTGCACGCCGACGTGGCTCAACGCTTGCCAAGACAGCTATCTGGCGGTCAGCAGCAGCGTCTGGGTATCTGCAGGGCACTAATGCTGCAGCCAGATGTTTTGCTCCTCGACGAACCCTTCTCCGCTGTAGACCCCATCACGCGCCTAGGCTTGTACGAGAGTTTTGAGCAGGTAAAAACAACTGACCCTGCAACCGTAGTTCTGGTGACCCACGATCTTCGCGAGGCTAAACGGCTTGCTGATTTTATGGTCATTCTGGATCAAGGTGAGATCGTACAAGCTGGGGCTCCGGCCGACGTTTTAGCAAACCCGGCCACGCCCTATGCCGAGCGGCTGATTGAGAGCCAGCTATCTTGAGGTATTCAGCGTTTATTCTGTGCCTGTGGATGTTTTGCTGTTTTAGCAATCTACGGGCTGATGCTGGAGAATCGACCATTGTGGTTGGTAGCAAAAACTTCGGCGAAAGCTATCTACTGGCTGAAATCTCGGCCCAAGTGCTTGAAGCCAAGGGCTTTGATGTTAAGCGACAGCTTGGCTTGGGCGGAACGCTGATTTGCTACGAAGCCCTGAAAAACGGCGAAATCGATCTGTATCCAGAGTACACGGGCACTCTGAGTCAGGCGGTGCTGAAATTGCCCGGTAACCCGAATCGAAGGCAGATTAATCAGTCGCTGAGTTCTGATGGCCTAGAACTGTTAGAGGAGTACGGCTTTAACAACACCTACGCCGTGGTAGTTCGACAGGCCTTAGCCGAGAGGCTGGGGTTGCAGAGCATTGGTGACCTTCGGGGGCAAAACCTGAACTTCGCTTTCAGTCATGAGTTTTTGCAAAGGCAAGATGGTTGGCCCGGGCTGGCCCGGCGCTACGAACTCGACGATCAGGTGATTGGTATCGAACACGGGTTGGCCTATCAGGCTATTGCCGATGGTGCAGTTGATGTAACCGATGCCTACAGCACAGATGGTGAATTGCAGCGTTACAAGCTGCGTATTCTGGCAGACGATCAGGCTTACTTTCCCGAGTATCGAGCAGCTACCTTGGTTCGCGCCAACGCCTCGCCCGAACTTCGGGCCGCACTATCAGGTTTAGGCAACATGCTTGATGAAAGACATGTTCAGGCGCTTAACGCCCAGGTTGTATTAGAAGGCCGAAGCTTTCAGGAGGTCGCAGCTAACTTTGTAAAGGCCAACGCGTTGGCGTTGGGCATTAGCATTCAGACTCAGATATCCGGGTCAGACTCCGGGGGTGCTAATGAATGGCTCCCGGAACTATGGGGCCATTTCTTGCGGCACTTGCAGCTCACTACCTCGGCCCTTGCCGGGGCCATAGCTCTTGGACTTGGGCTGAGTGTTGCAGCCTATCGTCACAAGCGGGTCGCCGAAGGCTTGGTCTATTTATGTGGTTTGATGCAAACCATACCCTCCTTAGCATTGTTGGCTCTGATGATTCCCGTATTCGGCATCGGTTTTGTGCCCGCTATCATCGCGCTGTTTCTTTACTCCTTGTTACCCATTGTCCGTAACGCCATCACTGCGTTATCCACGACTGATCCCACCTTGGTAAGGGTTTCTCGAGCGCTGGGCCTCAGCCCGTGGGAGGAACTGCGATATCTGCGCCTGCCCCTTGCGACGCCGGCCATATTCGCAGGCGTCCGCACTGCGGCAGTTATTAGTATTGGGACCGCCACACTGGCAGCGTTCATCGGTGCGGGAGGTCTCGGGGAACCTATCGTGGTGGGTTTGTCGTTGAATGATACCGACATGATTTTGCGTGGGGCCATTCCCGCAGCGATTCTGGCCATTGCCGTAGAACTCGCGTTTGGAGCCATCGAGCGAAAAGTTAGCCCTCTAAAGTAGAGGGAACCCCATGCAAATAAAGGCATGAGTCTGGGGCTCTCACGAGCCATACTGTCAAGAACCGCGGAGAGTGGGCGGTCAGAATTCAGAAAGTTAGAAGTTTAAGGAATTATTCTTGGAGCCATTACAACGAGAAAACATTCGCCTTGCTGCCACAGTGATGATCGTGCGCGACAAACCCGGTGCGGCAACAGGTATTGAAGTATTTATGATGAAACGCCCGGGCAGAGGTGATTTTCCAGATCTGCACGTATTCCCGGGGGGAAAGGTAGAGGAATCAGACTGGCAGCCGGGGCTTTGCCCGGACCTAGCAGATAGCGAAGCCAGCCAACGGTTGGGCATTGATGAGGGCGGTCTGCGCTATTGGGTCGCTGTGGCTCGGGAGTGTTTCGAAGAGTGCGGTGTATTGCTGGCGCGCGGCCTTGATGGTGCCATTGGCGTCCCCGACGAAAAGCGCAGCGCTCTTGAGGCGAGCCGCCAACGGTTGTTAGAAGAGCAAACGACTTGGCATGACATGTTAAAAGACCATCAGCTAACCATTGCCAGCGATCGGCTGGTCTATTTCAGCCACTGGCTAACGCCGCCATCGGTACCGCGCAGATTCGATACCCGTTTTTTCCTAGCGGCCTTACCCGAGGGCGAGGTGGCCCTGTCTGACACTCAGGAAACCATAACCGGTGAGTGGGTAGAACCTGCTCAGGCGCTGGATAACCATCAGCAAGGCCGATGGCAGATGATTGATCCCACGTTGCGTTCGCTGGATACGTTGAAAGATTTTGCCAACGTCGATGAAGCATTGGCGGAAGTGAAAGCGGAAGCTCATGTTAGGCCATGGACCCCGGCGCTTGGTAGCCAGGGTATGCAACCTTTCCGCCCAGACTTTAGCAAACGAGCGGTAAGCAAGTGAAAGACGACGAATTGACTTGGCATCGACTGGCCAGCAGATACGAGGAAGCTGGGTTGATGTTGTTCGAAAAGCGCATCGATACCCTGCGTAACCCACGCAACGGTCAGACCTTTGATCGCTTGGTTTTAGAATCGGTCGATTGGGTGAATGTGGTCGCCTTGGACTCTCAAGACCGCTCGCTGATGATTCGTCAGTTCCGCTTTGGAGTGGGCTATAACACGCTAGAAACCCCCGGTGGCATGGTGGATCCAGGTGAAGACAGCAAGACTGCGGCAGCCCGAGAGCTGTTAGAGGAAACGGGATATACCAGCAACAATTGGCATTATTTGGGCGCAGTGGAACCCAATCCAGCGTTCCACAATCACTTATGCCATCACTGGTTGGCCATGGATATTGAGCGAGCGACAGAGCAAGATCTGGGTCAGGGAGAGGCCATATCGTTAGAATTCATGACTCAGGACCAGGTGCGGCAATCCGTGGCCTCGGGAGAGCTAAAGCATGCTCTGGCACTGTCTGCATTGTCTCGAGTTTTTCCGGTGTGGCCCATGCCTTTTATTCAACCGGAAGGGGAGGGTACTGCGTAGTCTTGAGAAGAAACACTGCGCGCAGGTGCTTTGGCTGGAAGTCGTAGAGGGTAACTTTGGTGAGTGAAGAAAAGACAGATGTCGCGCGATTGATCCCCTTGCTCCGACATGCCTTGGGTAGCACGGACATTGATTTCCCGCCAAAGGTGCGAGTGGTATTCAACGCGATCATGGGTTCACGTCCAGACCTACTGTTAATCGTGGATGTTCATGGAATTATCCAGTTTGTTAGCAATGCCTGTGAACGTCTTTTCGGTTCGCCCTTTGCTGAGTTGGAGGGACAATCCTTTGAAATGCTGATCGCTCCACAAGATCGACAGCTTTACACTCAGTTCATGAACCATCGGGTAGAACCGTTTATTGGCCAGTCGTTTTCAGAGTTGGTTCCTCTCGATTTAAGGGTCGTGTGCCAAGACCCAACAAAGGGCATTTCATTCCAGCGGTGGATGGCTTTGCGCGTCGGATCGTCGGACATTCTGCGAAGCGCTGGATCAGATAGGGCCATGCTTTTGTTCAGTTTGATGGACATTAGTCATCGTGAGGCCGAGGAAAAGCGAATTCTGCAGCAGCTAAACTTTGATGCGCTAACAGGTTTGCCAAGTCGATACAGTTTGCTGGCGCAAATCGAAAAACACGTTGCCACCGATCAATCCTTGGGCGCTGGAGTGCCATTTCACCTGGTGTTTTTTGACCTAGACCGTTTCAAGAATGTAAACGATGCCCTAGGCCACAGATTGGGTGATCAGTTCTTAGCGTCGTTATGTCGACGTCTGCAAAGCGTTTTTCAAGATGGGCAGGTGTTTGGCCGGTTTGGCGGAGACGAATTCCTGCTGTTTTTACCTTCCATGCAGGATCTAGACGAGGTCTCCCAACTCTGTCTGCAGGCCCTAAATCTATTGCGGGAACCCCTTTTAGTTGAAGGCTACACCCTATCTTGTGGGGCAAGCTTCGGCATTGCCCGTTATCCAGATCACGGCAAAACAGTGGACGATTTGATTCAAGCCGCCGATACCGCCATGTATCACGTCAAAAGCCAAGGTCAGGGCGGATGTGCGGTATTTGATTCGTCTATGAATGTTGAACGTTTTTCCCAGCTAGAACTGGAGCAGGAGCTGAGAGAAGCGTTAATCCAAGAGGACTTTGTGGCGTTTTATCAACCGTTGGTGTGTTTGCGCAGCGGCCGGATTAAAGGAGTCGAGGCTCTGGTGCGCTGGAACCACCCGCGTCTGGGTTTGATGGAGCCAGCAGATTTTTTGCCCTTGGCCGTTCAAGCCGGCTTGATGCACGACATTGATCAGTTGGTGCAGCGTCAAGCTTTGCAAGCCGTCGCCGGATGGCTCGGTGAGGGCTTTGAGTTTCAGCTGTCGATCAACTGCTCGGCAGCGCAAATCGAAAGCCCGGACTTTTTGCATCAAATACAAACCCATTGTAGCGAAACGGGATTTCCAACGAACAAACTCAACATTGAATTGACAGAGCAAACGCTGGTGCGCCACATTGAACACGCGGCTACCAACATTCAGGCGGCACGTGATCAAGGTATCCAAATCGCCATCGATGACTTCGGTATGGGTTATTCCTCATTACAGTACCTGCGCGATTTTCCGGTCGATATCTTGAAAATTGATCGATCCTTTATTCAGGATCTACACACGGATCAGGATGTGGCAACCGGCGTCAGTTTGGTTGATGCGATTATTGCCATGGCCAAGGGACTAGAGCTGACGCTGATCGCCGAAGGGGTAGAGCGCCCGGCCCAGCTTAAGTATCTGCAAACGAAAGACTGTGATCAGGGTCAAGGGTATTTGTTCGCCGAAGCGTGTGATGCCGAGCAAATGAAAGAGGTGTTGGCCAGGGCAGACTTTTCCTCTCTTGTGACATGGGCGGATGATAATAGGTAAGACAAAGCCGGCTGCGGTAAAAGGCGTCAACACTTTTCAGGTTGAATAAGAGAGATTTGCATAGCGCCAACGAGCGCGACGCCGGATATCACCGTATAGTACGCAATCGCATTCAATTGGACCCCTCGGTGAAAGGATTTACGACCAAAATCGTGCATAACGATAGGCAAGATGCCATTGAGCACGGCTCTTTACACAAACCCATCCACGCCAACGTGGCCTACGGCTACGATGACGCTCGTGACTTGGCGGCTGTTTTTCAGGGTCAGCAGAGCGGCTACAGCTACGGCCGCCAAGTAAACCCTACTGTCACCGCTTTGGAGTCAAAAATTACGGTCATGGAAGATGGCCAGTCCAGCGTATGCTTCGGTACGGGTATGGGGGCAATTGGCACGACGATTTTTGCGCTGTTGCGTGCTGGTGACCATATCGTCTCCAGCGCGTTTTTGTTCGGAAATACCAACAGTTTGCTGAACACCTTCACACAGATGAGCATCGATGTGACCTTTGTGGATGCCACATCCACAGAGGCGGTAGCTGAAGCCGTCACCGAGCGAACGCGCATGGTATTTGTAGAGACCATAGCCAACCCCAGAACTCAAGTGTCAGACCTTGAGGGTATCGGTGCATTTTGTGCCGAGCGCGGCTTGGTGTATGTGGTGGATAACACCATGACATCGCCCTATCTGTTTCAACCCAAAAACGTCGGCGCCAGTTTGGTGGTCAACAGTCTGACAAAGTACATTGGCGGGCACGGTAACGCCCTAGGTGGCGCGGTAACGGAAACCGGTAATTTCGACTGGACGTCGTTCCCTAATATTTACCCAGATTATCAGGGCGGCGAAGCCGCCAAGTGGGGGATCACCCAAATCAAAAAGAAAGGCCTTAGAGATTTCGGCGCCAGCCTAGGTCCTGAAGCCGCCCACCACATCGCCATGGGATCAGAGACATTGGCGTTGCGGGTTCAGCGGCAAAGCGACAATGCCCTAGCCATGTGCCGTTTCTTGAGCGACCACCCCCAAGTTAAGCGAGTTTATTACCCAGGACTTGACGACCATCCACAACACCAGCGAGCAGAAAAACTGTTTCGAGCCTTCGGTGGACTGTTCAGCTTCGAGCTCCACGGTGACGTGGATTTGTGGGAGTTTCTAAACCGTCTCAAGGTGATCGTGAAATCCAGTAATTTGGGCGACAATCGCACATTGGCGATTCCCGTTGCCCATACTATTTATTACGAGATGGGCCCGGAGCGCAGGGCCAGCATGGGCATTGATGAATCGCTGATCCGCATTTCCAGCGGTATCGAAGACAGCGAAGATTTGTTGGCGGACCTAGCCGCTGGTTTTGAATAAGGAGTAAGCATGAGCCGACTAGCAGGAAAGGTTGCCGTCATTACTGGCGGTGCAGGGGGTATTGGAGTCGCCGCGGGTAAGCGTTTCGCTGCCGAGGGCGCGCAAGTGCTTTTAGTAGATTTAAATGAACAAGCCTTGGCGGATGCGTGCGCCGAAATTGGCGGTAACGAAGTGAGCTATGTGGTCGCCGACGTGACCCGTGCCGAGGACAACGCCCGTATGGTGGAAACCGCCACAGAGCGCTACGGCGGCGTGGATATTTTTTTAGCCAACGCGGGCATCGAGGGCGATGTGGCCTCGATTTTGGACTACGACGAATCGAAGTTCGATCAAGTGATGTCCGTCAATGTGAAAGGCCCATTTTTAGCCGTGCGCGCAGCGGTGCCAGCCATGCGGCTACGAGGCGGCGGCAGCATCATTATCACCTCCAGTATCGCTGGTGTGCGCGGTATGCCCACACTTGCGCCCTATGTCACCAGCAAACATGCAGTGATTGGGTTAATGAAATCGGCAGCTCGAGAGTTCGCCGCAGAAGGTATTCGGGTCAACACGGTGAATCCGTCGCCAGTTCAGACGCGCATGATGCGCTCTATTGAAGCGGGCATAGCACCGGATGATCCAGAGGGAGCGCAACAGTCGATGGCGGCAAATATCCCCATGCAGCGCTACGCTGAACCCGAAGATATTGCCAATATCATGTTATTTCTTGCCAGCGATGAAAGTCACTTCGTCACCGGCTCTACTTACTTTGCAGACGGCGGTAACACCGCTTAAAGTTTGTCGCTTGCGGCTGACGCTGCAGCAATCAGCAAATATCCAACCAATCTACAGAAAGAGGACGATATTCATGGCCGAGGCCTTACTTGCAACGGATCTGAACTTACCCAACAAGCGCACGGGCAAGGTGCGCGACCTGTACGACGTGACCTTGGCATCTGGTGAAGAGGCACTGCTGATCATCGCTAGTGATCGCATCAGCGCTTTTGACGTGGTGATGCAAAATGGTTTGCCCGGCAAAGGCGTTGTGCTGACCCAAATCTCCAAGTTCTGGTTTGACCATTTTTCTGGCGAGATTAATCATCATCTTTTGAGCACTGATGTAGCCGATGTACCCGGCCTTACTGATGATGAGCGAAAAGCACTGCACGGCCGCATCATGCTCTGCCGAAAAACCGAAGTGGTACCCATCGAGTGCATCGCCCGGGGTTATATTACCGGTAGTGGCTGGAAAGACTATCAAAACAGTGGCGCTGTCTGCGGTATAGAACTGCCCGCCGGTCTGCGCAATTCCGATCGTTTGGAGCAGCCATTGTTCACACCGTCCACCAAGGCTGTGGACGGGCACGACGAAAACATCAGTTTCGACCAAGGCGCGGAAGTTGTCGGCAGAGAACTGATGGAATGGTTGGGTGAAAAAACGCTCAGCCTGTATAGCGCTGCCCGGGATTACGCCGGGGAACGGGGCATTATCTTGGCGGATACCAAGTTCGAGTTTGGGCAGATACAAGGCTCGGACGAACCCTTGCTTATCGACGAGATCTTTACGCCAGACAGTTCGCGCTTTTGGCCTGCAGACGATTGGGAACCGGGCCGTGAGCAGGTGAGTTTCGACAAACAAATCGTGCGCAACTATTTGGAAACGGTGGTGGCCAGCGGCGAGTGGGATAAGAATCCTCCGGGACCGGCTCTACCGGACGAAGTGGTAGAACGAGGTATCGCACGATACTTGGAAGCCTATCATTTGCTCACCGGCGATCACCTGACCCTGTAAAGCGCCAAGACCAAGAATGGACTGGGGCGAATACAAAGCGCTGTGTGATCGACCAGATTACTGGTCTGCTTGGATGATAAATCAGTGCACTCAATTGCTCGAAGGCAGCGACCATGCCGGCGCCCGCGACGTGTCGGCTGTGTTGCGCCAGGACCTTCTCCAGCCAGCACTATCGCGTCCTGGGGACCACAAAGGCAGTAAAGACACTTGGATGTACCCAGTGAGCCTGTCCAAGGCTCAGTGCGACACCTTGCTAGAAACCATTCGCCAAGCTGAACACAACGGTTATCGAACCCCGGCAACCCGTACGCGTGGTCTTGGCGGGTTCGCCGAGCACTGCCAAGAGCTGCGCAGGCTGCGGCAAAGCGCAGAGCCTGCGGGTCTAAGCCATGTCTAGTCGTGCTAAGTCTGCCCGGTCACAAAGCCGAGCTGTTATTACTACCGTATTGATTGCCAACCGTGGCGCCATCGCTCGGCGCATTGTCCGAGCCTGCAACGAGTTGGGTCTGGTCAGTGTGGTTGTCTTCTCCCCCGCAGATGCCGGGGCGCCCTATCTAGAGGAAGCATCTCAGACTTATCCGCTAACAGGTTTGCGTCCCTTAGACAGCTATTTAGATCAGGATCAACTGCTGCAAATTGCTCGGCAAAGCGGAGCTGATGCGGTTCACCCGGGTTACGGCTTTCTGTCAGAAAATCCGGTTTTCGCGCGTAGGGTCATCGATGCCGGCATGGTATTCATCGGCCCAGACCCAGTGTGGTTAGAGCGTATGGGTGACAAGGTGAATGCTAGGCGTCTGATGGCTGAGCAGGGTATGACCACCTTTGAAGGCAGCGATTTGATCACCGATATTGACTCGGCTAAACAAGCCGCCGAACGAATCGGCTTTCCCCTCGTGGTGAAACCCTCCGGCGGTGGCGGCGGCATGGGTATGCAGGTAGTCCAGAGCATAGATGGGTTAGAAATCGCCTTAGCTCAAGCCAAAGCCGTGGCCGATGCGGCGTTTGGTAATGCCGATTTATATCTGGAACGGTGGATAGAAAAGCCTCGTCACATCGAGTACCAAATTCTCGCGGATGAGCATGGCAACGCGATGCATTTGTATGAGCGGGAATGTTCGGTGCAGCGCCGCCATCAGAAGCTCATTGAAGAAAGTCCGGCACCGGGCATCGATGCAGTCTTGCTGAGCCAACAAGCTGAGCTAGGGGCCAAGGTTTGCGCGGGTTTGGGTTACAACAACCTAGGCACTCTGGAGACCCTTTACAGCCAGGGTGAAACAGGCTTCTTGGAGATGAATACCCGCATTCAGGTTGAACATGGGGTGACCGAAGAAGTCACGGGTATCGATCTAGTCCAGCAGCAGATTTTGTTGGCAGCGGGGGAGGCCTTGCCCAAGCCGGTACCGATGGTGGGTCACGCCATAGAGGTGAGGGTATACGCCGAGGACGCTCAGACGCTGATGCCGTCCACCGGCGTATTAGGAGTATTTCAGCCGCCGAACCTGCACGGCGTTAGGATTGAAACCGGCTACCAACAGGGACAGGAAGTCAGTCCCTACTACGACGCCCTGCTGGCCAAAGTTATCGCCAAGGGCAGCACCCGCGCCCAAGCCATAGGCAGGGTGACGGTAGCCCTACAGGCCTTCAACATTCAGGGTGTGCAGACCAATGTGGCTCTGCTGTTGCGAGTGCTTCAAGACCCTGAGTTTTTGGCCGGCAACGTGGACACAGGAATCGTTGAGCGCATCCAGCGCACTGGTCGAAAGATCATGGCGCTGTAAGGGTTTTGTGTCCGAATAATCCTCAGAAACCCGCCCTCTGAAAAAAACCACCGCGATGCTATATTTCTTCGGCTTGAACAACAGCGGGAAGATCATGGCAAAGCAAGAAATTGAGAGCGAAGTCACAGGAAATGTGTGGAAGGTGCTAAAGAGCGCCGGAGACTCTGTGGCTGAAGGGGAGGTCATCATGATCTTAGAATCTATGAAGATGGAGATTCCCATTGAGTCGCCTGCTGCGGGCACGCTAGTAGACGTGCTCGTACAGCCTGAAGATCAGGTTGAAGAAGACCAAGCCGTAGCGGTGCTTGAAACCTAGGCTGTCGAACAAAACAAAATAACGGATGGGGAGAAATTAATGAGTTCAGATCTGGTCACAATTGATATCAGCAACGGCATCGCCGATGTGCGCTTAAATCGCGAAGAAAAGTACAACGCCCTTAGCCAAGACATGTTCGATGCCATCATCGAAGCTGGCCAATCCTTAGCGACTGCTGACGATGTTTCTGCCGTCGTGTTGTCTGGCAACGGCCGGGGATTTTGCGCGGGTTTGGACATGTCGAGTTTTGCCTCCATGTCCGACGGGTCTCGCAAATCTCAATCCGGCACCGATGCCTTGTTGGCTAAGAGCGATAGCCCTGAAAATCGAGCCCAGCGGCCAGCCTTGGTTTGGAAACGTCTACCCATGCCGGTGATCGCCTCTCTCCATGGGGTGGTATTCGGTGGCGGTTGCCAAATTGCGTTGGGTGCTGACATTCGCATCGCAGCGCCGGATATAAAAATGTCTATTATGGAAATTAAGTGGGGCTTGGTGCCGGATATGAGCATTACCCAGACTCTGCGGGACCTGATGCCCATGGATGTCGCAAAAGAGCTGACTTTCACCGGACGCGTCCTAAACGGCGAGCAGGCCAAGGATGTGGGTCTGGTGACTCGAGTCGCAGCTGATCCCTTCGCTGAGGCCATGGCGTTGGCGGAAGAAATTACCGGTAAAAATCCCGACGCTGTGCGGGCTGGCAAAACCCTTTACGAACAGGCATGGCACGCGGACGAGCGGACTGGCCTAGAGCTAGAGGCCTCTTTGCAGGCTGGGCTGATTGGAACCGGCAATCAGATCGAAGCGGTTAAGGCGAATTTCGAAAAGCGCCCGCCAGTGTTCGCTCCGGCGGCCAGCGGTCGTCAGAAGTAGTCGAGCATGAGCTGGGACAAGGAAGTTCAAGAGCTACAGCGCCGGCGCTATCTGGCCCAACAGCAAGGGGGCGAGGCCAGTATCGCCAAGCAACACGCCCGTGGGCGGATGACCATTCGAGAGCGTATCGACGTGCTGCTCGATGACGGATCATTTCGAGAACATGGCCGGGCCACGGCCAGCCCGGTTTACGACGAAAATGACGAGTTGCTTGAATATGTACCCGCCAACTATGTGGTGGGCTTTGGAGCCATTGAAGGTCGTCGGGTTACTGTCGGCGGTGAGGATTTCACTTTAAAGGGAGGCTCACCCAACGCCGCGGGTCTGCGCAAGAGTGTTTATGCCGAGCACTTGGCAGTGCAGTACCGCACGCCCCTCGTGCGCATGCTGGAAGGTGGTGGTGGCAGCGTCAAAGGCGGTGGCAAAAAAGGCGGTACTGTGGGCGACCCGGTTTATACCGAACCACGCTTCAAGATCATTGCCGACGCCATGGGTGTGGTGCCTGTGGCGTCTGCGGCCTTGGGCGCTGTGGCCGGTTTTCCCGCCGGCCGCCTTGTCGCCTCGCATTTCTCCGTGATGACCGAGCATACCGCTCAGGTGCTGATCGGCGGCCCGGCTCTGGTAGAGCGAGCGCTCGGGGTCAAGATGACAAAGGAAGAGTTGGGCGGCGCTTCGGTGCATCTGCGCAGCGGCATCGTCGACAATCTAGCCGCCGATGAACACGACGCGTTGGCCCAAATTCGTCGTTTTTTAAGCTATCTGCCCAGCAGTATTTGGCAGCGAACGCCTCGATATCAGGTGGATGATCCGGTAGACCGTCAAGAGCAGGCCTTGCTCTCCATTGTCCCTCGAGACAGCAATACTGGTTTTGATATGCGGCATATCCTGCAAATGATTTTTGATCATGGCAGTGTCTTTGAAATCGGTGCTCTCTATGGCCCAAGCCAGATATGCGCCTTGGCAACGTTGAACGGCCAACCCGTCGGCGTGTTGGCTAATGACTGCCTCCACTACGCCGGTGCAATGACCGCTGAGGCGGCGCAAAAGTACCGCCGCTTTGTGGAAATGTGTGACACCTTTCATTTACCCATCGTCAATTTGATCGATCAGCCGGGCTTTATGATCGGGCCAGAGTCTGAAGCTGCCGGGACCATTCGCTACGGTATGGCGGCGGTGGCCGCGGCTGCCCAGTCAACGGTGCCATGGGCGGTGATTCAGGTGCATAAAGGTTTCGGTGTGGCAACGGCAGCCCATTACGCGCCGGGTGCTTACATATTGGCGTGGCCTTCCGTAGAATCCGGCCCGCTGCCCGTAGAGGGAGGCGTAGCAGTTGCTTTCCACCGGGAAATTGCTGCCGCTCCGGATCCGGAAGCAAAGCGTCGAGAGCTGGAGGATCGTCTGCGCGAAGCCCGATCACCGTTCCCTCGAGCAGAGTCCTTTGCGGTTCACGAGTTGATCGATCCGCGAGAAACACGCCCGGTGTTGTGTGAATGGATTGAGTGGATTCAGCCTCAGCTGGAGACGCTTACCGGACCGACACAATTCCCTACGCGCCCGTAGTTTGGGCAGATAACAACACAGTTAATTGGAGTACATCATGTCGATTTCTTTTGCCGATCAGGTTGCCATTGTCACTGGAGCGGGCGGAGGCTTAGGCCGTTGCCACGCATTAGAGCTTGCTCGTCGGGGCGCCAAGGTCGTCATCAACGATTTGGGCGGCTCCATGGACGGCAGCGGCGGCTCGTCAGAGGCAGCGGAAGCCGTTGTGGCAGAGATCAAAGCCATGGGTGGCGAAGCCATTGCTAACGGCGGCAGCGTCTCTGATCGTGCAGGGGCACAAAGCATGGTAGACGATGCTATGAACGCTTGGGGTCGTGTGGACGTACTGATCAACAACGCCGGTATTTTGCGCGACAAGTCGTTTTCCAAAATGACCTTGGACGATTTTGAAATGGTAGTAAATGTACACCTGTTGGGTGCGGCCTATTGCTCCCACGCGGTGTGGCCCATCATGCGTGAGCAAAACTACGGTCGAATTCTGATGACTACGTCCCCTAGTGGCTTGTACGGCAACTTTGGTCAAACCAATTACAGTGCCGCTAAATTAGGCCAAGTTGGTCTGATGAATAGCATGAAAATCGAGGGTGCCAAGAACAACATCCACACCAATAGCATCGCGCCGGTGGCAGCAACCCGTATGACCGAAAACCTGATGCCGGAAGAAGTGCTAGAAAAGCTAGGGCCAGAACTCGTCACACCGGCAGCGATTTTCTTGGTCAGCGAAGACGCGCCAAATGGCGTGATTTTACAGGCTCAGGGTGGGCAGTACTCTCTAGCCACCGTTGTGGAAAATAACGGCCTAGACTTAGGTGTTGAGGCCACAGCCGACGACGTTGCGGCTAATTACGACGCCATTGTTGATATGGCCGAGTTGAAAACTCGGGGTATGCTGCAACTCTGATTTGCTGTTGCGGCCGGGCCGCGAATTGACCTGTTCGATTCGTGGCTCCGATTGCACTGGCATTGGCACGATCTCACTAACGGTTCAAAGGTATGGCAGCGTTAATACTGACCCTGATCCTCACGTTTCTGCTAGCTGGCGGTCTTTGGTTCTTGCTGGGCAGCAAACTGTCCTTGACCGCTGAAGCTCGAGAAAATGATTTGGCCAACCTTCTCGTCTATTTCTTGGGCTTGCTGCCCGTCAGTTTTGTCCTAGTCTTCTTTGGCATCGGTGGTTAGGGACCTTGAAGCTTCCCCTAGACATCGAGCGCGTCAAAGGGTTTTTACACCCTGATGAAGGAGCAGCCCTGTACCAATACGCTCACACCTCCGCCGTGCTCGGCCCGTGTCTGGAGGTGGGTAGCTACTGTGGTAAGTCCACGATTTACCTGGGCACCGCTGCCCGAGACGCCGACGGCCAAGTGTTTGCGTTAGATCACCACCGAGGCTCCGAAGAGCACCAGTTGGGGGAGGAATACCACGACCCCGACCTGTTCGATGCAGCCATTGACCGAATGGACTCTCTGCCGGCGTTACGCCGCAATCTGTGTCTGGCGGATCTGGAGTCTTGGGTCACCCCAGTGGTTGCCGCCAGCGCACAAGCCGGACGCTATTGGACGACGCCTCTTGGCATGGTGTTCATCGATGGAGGCCACAGCCTTCAGGCCGCGCTGACGGACTATCGCACGTGGAGTGTTCACATCTGCCAGGGCGGCATTTTGGCCATACACGACATCTTTCCCGATCCTGCCAACGGTGGTCAGGCGCCTTACGACATATATCAACTGGCGCTGGCGTCGGGCTTGTTTGAAGAAGTAGAAATGCGGCGAACCCTAGCGGTGTTGCGACGCCTCTGACGGCTAAGTCGATTCGACGGTCTTAAATAGTGTCGATGCTGGGGTCAGATCAAATAATGAGTCAGCAGCCAACAGCACCGCACCGGCGGTCCAAGTAGGTTTTTCATCTGGCCAGTAGGCGTCGTCGGGAAAGACATAACCCGTCCACCAGCTACCATCCTCAAGCTGAAATCGCTGGATGTTCTGATAGAGCGAGAGGGCTCGTTCTCTCTCACCTGCCACGATGCAGGCCATGATCAACTCGCAGGTTTCGGCGATGGTGACCCAAGGTTGATCGACCACGCATCGGCAGCCTAGATCTTCTTCTACAAAGGCATCCCATTTTTCTTCCAGTCTTTGTTTGGCGTCTGGTCCCGTGATGACGCCGCTAAGGACCGGATAAAACCAGTCCATGGAATAACGAGCCTTAGATTCCCATGTCCGGTCGAAGCGTTCGGGTTTATGCCGTAGCGCCCGGCCTAAGCGTGATCGGGCGTCCAGCCAAGATGCCGATTCGTGACCCAGGAGTTGGGCAATGTGGCAGGCACAGGCCAAGGATTTGTAGATGGCGCTACAGCCGGTCACTAGGGCGTCCTTGGATGGGCCGGTCTTGGTATCAACGGCCCAGTAGATTTCACCGCTTGGCGCTTGCTGATCCAAAACGAAGGAAATAGCCCTTTGAACCATGGGCCAAAATTGCGCAAGCGTATCTTTATCCTGAGTTGCCAGGTAGTAGTGCCACAGCCCGGTAGCAACGTAGGCGACGAAGTTGGTTTCGGCCCGGCTGTCATCGGCGACGGTGTCGTCTTGATAGGCGGCGAACCATGCGCCGTCGGCTCGCTGCATCTTGTGCAGCCACCCAAATCCCGCCACGGCGTTGCTAAAATTGCCAGCGACAGTAAGCCCCATGATGGCCTCAACATGATCCCATGGGTCGGTGATGCCGCCTTCAAACCAGGGTAAGGCGCCGCTGGGCAGTTGCAGGCCCGCAATGTAGGCGGCGGTGGCGCGCAGATTGTCGGGTAGCGGTTGGGTGTGTTGTGCGATCATCGGCTAAGGTTGTCGAAAATACATAACAACACTTTTGCCTAAAAACGGGTTCAGCAAACGATCCAAAACTTGTGTCAGCCACGGACGCTGCATCAGATCCCAAACCAATAGGCGGTGGTACTGGGTAACTAAAAAGTGTTCTTCATTCCGGTTCCAAAATAGGCACTTCAGCCACCAATAGGGTACGTGCAAACTGTGAGCCCAGTGCCGGCTGAGAAATCTAAAGCCCATTGACTGAATACGTTGCCGCAACTGTGACGCTCGGAAGATTCGCACATGACCTCCCTCAACCTCGTGATAGGCGTCGCTCAGTCGCCAGCACACCCATTCGGGAAAGAAGCGGGGGACGCTAACGGCGAATAGTCCACCGGGTTTCAGCACGCGATTAATTTCCCGCAGGAAGCTTGGATAGTCTGGAATGTGTTCCAGCACCTCGGAACAAATGACATGGTCAAAGGCGTTGTCGGGAAAAGGCAGTTGATGACCGGTGCCCTGAATAAAGGCGCAATAACCACCCTTGGTTGGGGGCGTGGGAAAGTCCATCAGGCGACCCTTAGCCGTTTGCAGATCGTTAAGCCCGAGATCCAATCCGACGATTTCTGCGTCGGCTAGCAGATAGGCTGAAATACTGTGACGACCCTCGCCGCACCCTAGATCCAACAGACGATCACCCGGGCGAATGTTTAGGCGGTTGAAATCAATGGTTTCAAGACTCATGGCGGATCACCTGGCGATAGTGCTGTACAAATTCACGGGCAGCGCGTGTCCACGAAAACTCCGTGACAATGCGCGTCCTTCCGGCTTGGCTCAAGCGTGTTCGCGCCTCGGCGTCGTCGAATAAATGGCCGATGGCCTCGGCAAGGGCCTCACTGTTCTTGGCAGGTACCACAATCCCGGCATCGCCAACGACCTCGGGTAGCGCTCCGCCGTCCGTAGATACCAAGGGGACTTCACAGGCCATGGCTTCACCCGCTGGAAAACCAAAGCCTTCGTATTCTGATGGCACCACGGCAACGCTGGCTCGGGCGTAGAGTTGCACGATGGCCTCAAAGGAAACGCCGTGATGAAATTCAATGCGATCGGTTAGACCGTGGCGTTGAATTTGCTGTTCGGTAACGCCGCCGGGTTTTGGTGCGCCGATAAAGGTGAGCTTCAGGTTTGGGTAGCTCTTCACCAATTGGGCCACGGCAGGTATCAAGTGTTGGGTGCCCTTTAGCGGTTGGTCTGCGCTGGCGGTGGTGATCAGATGAAAGGGTTCTCGCGCTACGTCTGGCAAGGGGCGAAATATCTCTGTATCGATGCCGTTGAGTACGACGGTAATCCGCTTGGCAGGAATGCCGAAAGCGGTGCCGATATCTTGTTTGGAGTTTTGACTTACCGTGGTGATGTAAGGAAGCAGCTGTGCGACTCGGGTCTGCATGCCTAAGAACCCATGCCATCGCCTGATCAGCAACCTAAGCCCCCAGTCTTTGGTGTTGGCCAGCGCAATGTCTCGATCAAAGGTGATGGGGTGATGAATGGTGCTGGTAACCGCGTAGCCTCGGCGACGCAGCCCTAGCAGGCCTGTACATAGACTTTGATTGTCGTGAACGATGTCGTAGCGAGGCCGCTGGCCTTTGAAATAGCGCATCAGCCGGTGTCCAAAGGTCAGCGGTTCCGGAAATCCACCGCTTAAAAAAGACAGCCATTCGACCACGTTAATGGGGTCCCGCCACTTGCCTTCAGCGAGAGCGTGCAGGGGTTTGGGGTGATCGAATAAATTCAGTCCCGGCAGTTTCACCAAGCGAACTCTGGGATCGAGATCCGGATAGGGTTCCCCGGAAATCACGTCAACGTGATGACCTAAGTCCACCAGCGCCTTGGACAGGTGCTTCAAATAGACGCCTTGGCCGCCGCTATAAGGGTTGCTGCGATAGCCGAGCAGCGCGATGGTCAGCGAATCCTTACCAGAGGCCGAGGTTGAAGCGGTTTGGGCGTCCATAATGCGGGAAAAGTCCGGCCTGAGTGATGCGGCATGTTAAAACACCGGCCGGAATCTGGATAGGTGAAATACCAGCTAAGCCGTCGGTGAGGCTGTGGTCAGCATTGCTGCTGGTGGGACGGGGTCAACATGAATACAATGCGCGATAATTCCAGAAAACCTGAATATAACTCATGTCGAATATCGAGATACGCCACCTGCGCACCTTAGTCGCCTTGCGAGAAACGGGTAGTTTGGTGGAAGCCTCTGAGCGCGTGTTCCTGACCCAGTCCGCACTATCCCACCAAATCAAAGAGTTGGAGGGGCGCGTTGGATGCCCGTTGTTCTTGCGCAAAACCCGGCCGGTGCGGTTTACCAGCGCCGGAAATCGACTGCTGGAGCTGGCCGACGAAGTGTTGCCGAGGCTGCACAATGCCGAGGTCGACCTGCAGCGACTGGCTGGGGGCGAGACAGGGCGCATCATCATGGCCATTGAGTGTCATAGCTGCTTTGAGTGGCTGCTACCAGCCATCGACACCTATCGGGACCAATGGAGTGATGTGGAGCTGGACATTTCCAGCGGCTTCCATTTTGCACCCCTGCCAGCGCTGGCTCGGGGGGATTTGGACTTGGTTATCACTGCCGATCCAGTGGACGAACCGGGTATTCACTACTTCCCCTTGTTCAGCTACGAGGCTCAGCTGGCGGTGAGCAAAACCCACCCACTGGTAGATAAGGCTTGGGCAGAACCCGCGGACCTAGAGGACCAAGTGGTCATAACGTATCCGGTGGATCAGGATCGGCTGGATTTATTTACGGGTTTCTTGCGGCCGGCGGGCATTGAGCCTGAGCGGGTTCGGCATGCCGAGCTGACAACGATGATCGTGCAGCTGGTGGCTAGCGGACGGGGGGTGACCTGTCTGCCGAACTGGGCATTGTTCGAATACCTGCAAAACGAATACGTCGTGGTGCGTTCCCTAGGTGAAGAGGGTATCTGGCCTACTTTGTATGCGGCAGTCCGTCAGGACCAAGCCGAATCACCCTTTATGACCGCCTTTATCGAAGTGGCCAAACAGGTTTGCTTCGCCAACCTACGCGGCATCGTTACCGCCGAGTTGGGTTAAAACCCGCAGCGGGAGCTAGGTGGAACGCAGCAGCCGGCCCGGGCGAGCACCGGTGTCTTGGTCCATCTGCCGGGTCAAGACGCCACTGTTCAAGGTGGCTACGTAGCCCGCGGCGCCCTGCATCAGGCGAGCACCGCCACCGGGTAGGTCATGGCGCATGGTCAGTTCACCAAGCTGTAGATTGACCATATCGATGACATTGATGTCAGCCTTCATTCCCGGCGCTATGAGACCACGGTCGGAAAAACCAAAGAGCTTAGCGTTGCGCTGGGTGGCTCGATGTATCACATGACTCAAGGGCAGGGTCCTGCCTTCACCTCGATCCCGGGACCAATAGGTCAGTTGGTAGGTTGGGTTCACCGCATCGAAAATCATCGAGACATGGGCGCCGGCATCGGATAGGCCGGTCACCGTGGATTCATCCATCTGCATTTCTCGAACAGCGTCTAAGTTGAAGTCGGCGTAGTTAGTAAAAAACATGATGCTCATGCGGCCTTCAGCGGCCACAAGATAATCGTACATAGCAGACATGCCATCGCTGCCCGAGGCTTTGGCTAAGGCGTCGAAACTCTCTTCGCGGCCGGGTTCGTAGGTACTGCGGCTGGTCAGCGGAAAGGTTTGTTCAAAGCGCAGTGGCGCGTTGGCGATCAGAAACTTTCCGGAGCCAACGGGTACGCCGGCCAGATCATTTTCTTCGGTCAATAAAGCCGACTTGATTTCAGGCCGGCGCATTTGCTCAAGGCGTTGATGGGCCGGCAGTTCGGCAAGGCGCTTAAACGTCGGTTTTAAGATCCAAGGGTGGTAGGTTTCTAAACTGAATACTAAGCCCGTGGGGCGGCTGCCCACTTGGGGGAAAATCTTAGCCCCACCGCGGTTGGCCTGTTTCACTCGATCAATGGCTTCGCGCCATTTATTCGACCAGTCCTCTATTTCGAACAAGGTAAAGGTCGCGGGCCGGCCGCTTTCCCGGCTCACTGCGGCGATTAGATCTATTTCTTGCTCAAGGGAGGCGTGCTCAGCAAAGCCTTCTTGGCCCGGGCCGAGAGTGCTGGAGGGGATGATCTGAAACAGGCCCTTATTTGCGCGCTTCAATGCTTGAGCAATGTTCATAACCTCCGCGTCGTTGGCAAAGGTGCCGGGTACGGGCAAGCCTTGAATGGAGCGGTGGCCAAGTATTCGTGATGTTGAGAAGCCCACGGCGCCAGCGGTGAGCGCTTCTTCGACGATGCGGCCCATATGCTCTAAGTCCGCTGCGGTAGCCGCTTCGTTGTTGCGTCCGCGCTCCCCCATGACGTAGTTGCGCACAGAACCGTGGGCAATCATCGAGCTGATGTTTAGTGCGTAGTTGCGCGAGCCAAGGTAATCCAAATACTCCGGGTAGGATTCCCAAGCACCCCAAGGCATGCCCTCGTAAAGGGCGGTACCCGGAATGTCTTCCACCCCTTCCATCAGATCGATTAAATCCTGTTCACCCCCGGGCGGTACTGGTGCAAAGCCCACGCCACAATTGCCCATGACAATGGTACCAACGCCATGACTGGCGGAAGGGTCCATCTCATCGTCCCAAGTGACTTGTCCGTCGTAGTGAGTATGGATATCAACCCAAGCTGGGGTCACGATGGCGCCATCAGCATCGATGACTTGCTTGCCACCCGCAATGGTGCCCACCTCAACAATTTCGCCATCGCGAATACCAATATCAGCATTGGTGGGCTCGGCACCGCTGCCGTCATAGACAGAGCCGCCCTTGATGACGACATCGTAAGGAGTACCCATAGGCTTGCTTCCGATTGCATGTGCGCCGAATCCTCAGCGGTCACATAGGTTCAAAGTAATACAGTCGAGGGTACTACGCTCCGGATTCCAGTTGCAAAGCATCGAAGGGCAACGAATCTAGGGGCTGGGAGGGTGGCCGGTAGGTACTTAGGGAACAAGCGTTCGCTGCTGCCAGTGGTCACCCTCGCGATGATAGCGCACCCGATCGTGCACGCCATTGCTCTGGGTCAGGTCCAAGCGTTCGATCACATCAGGCAGCAAAAGCAAGCCCTTGGCACCTTCGGGCGCTACCAAGGGTTCCGGCAATACCGTGGTATCAAGGAGGTCCAACAAGGTTTGTCGATCTTTCACTTGGCTGCCTTGGGGGTGCTGTTGGTAAAGCCAGTCCATGCGCTTGGGCGGATCCGGCCGAAGCTGCCAACTGTCGGCAATGTGATCGGCAGGCAGCTCTTGGCAGCTCGCCTGCATCCGGTACTGTATTTGGGTAGCGGGCCACCAGGTCTGTATCGCCACACGGCTTTGGCTTTGCTGCCACTTTGGGCTACTGGCATTTATGTATATGGCTAAACCGTTGATAGAACCGTCTGCAATGTCTCGCAGCACTAGGGTTCGCGCTTGGGGTAGTCCGTCAGCATCTACCGTCGCTAAAACGCAGACTGCAGCCATGGGATCCTTGGCTCCCCATGCAGCTTGCCGGTCCGCTTTAAAGCGCGATAGAGGGTCTTGCATCGCTGAGGTTTCCAATAGTTAGGGATTGGCTTCTGCCATAGGTGAGCTCGAGCGGGCGCCTAGCTCCACGATTTGGGCGGTTTTACTGTGATCGCTCCAGTGCGACGGAGCATTGGCCTGATATTTTTTCATCCGCAGATATAACAAGCCATGGGCGCTGCCGATGAGCGAGTCGAACAGCATATCGTCGGTATCTGAACTGCGCACATGTTTGAGTAAGCGCTCGAATACAAATATGAACTGGTTGGTGTGTCGGGCGCGGATTTCGGTTTTGTAAAACAGATCAAAGCGTTCGGCTTCCGAAGCAAAATTAACGGTGGCTCCCAGCAGTTGGCGACTAAATACCTCGACGTCTCCCTTGCTCTGCTCGGCGAACAGTTGGTTGCTGTCAACGCTTTCAGGGTAGTCGCCGGACACGCCGTGGCTAGAGATGTACAACATGCCGGAGATGCCGCCGAGCTGTTGGCGCACAGCGTCAGCTAGGTGCAGGGTTGCTTCCTGCCGAGCGTGACTTTCCGAGGCGGCTAGTTTCTCAGATTGGATAATCGCTTGTTCAGCAGTACGACCTATTTCTTGCGCTTGATCGCGCATGGCTTGGGTGTTTTGAATCAGTTCCTGTTGCTGCAAAAAGTAGCCAATGACCAGCCAAAGAAAGGCCAGGGGTGCGAAGGCCCCTTCAAGAAAACTGCCGAGCTCTTCGGCAGGTAGCTGAACAAATGCCGTCCACCCGACGTTGCCGCTGATGTAGGCAAGGCCCATGCCCAACCATAGGGTGGTGAGGGACAGGCCCATAAAAATACGCCAATCCATCTAGGATGGATCAGTCGTCGTCAGCGCGTTCGCCTTGACGGCGAAGTTCGGCAATATCTTTTTGCACTTCGCTTAGGCGGAACAGAACGTCTGGCATTTGATCGCTGATGCGCCAGAGAAGAAAAGCGATAACACACAAAACGATGAAAGAAAGAAAGCCCATGACAAATCTCTAAGTGAACGACCCGCCAAGGGTAGCCAAGGCGGAGCCGAATGACACCTATTAATACCGTTGTCCAGGCCTTGCTGCACAGCTGTTTTCTTATTGCTTGACCTAGTTAACGATCGCCGGCGAGTTGAATGGGCGTTACATAGCGTTCGACGGAGCAAACGCCAAGTCTTAGATCCTGCCAATTCCCTCGGAAAGCAAAGTGAACAGTGCCCAAGGGAGGTAGGTCAACATCAATAGCATTTTGCTCAGAGGGTACCGCTAAGTAGTGAGCCAGTTGACTGATGCCGGGATTGTGTCCCACAAGTGCAACGTGTTGATAATCCGCAGGCGTCGTTTGTAGACAGTTCAGCAGCGTAAAAAGATCAGATACATAAAGAGCTGGGTCTTCGACCGACTCGCAGTCCCAAAGCTGTGTTATCGGTTCTGCGGTTTGACGTGTTCGCAACGCTGGGCTTAACCACAGCCACTGGGCGGGCGTTGCGTTTGCTGTAGCCAGATGACTGACAAGCTTTACAACGTCCGCCACTCCGCTTGGTGTTAGGGGGCGCTTGTCGTCGGACTGACCGAACACTGGGTGTGCTGCCTCGGCATGACGTATTAACCACAGTGTTCGGTGCATGGGTTTGTCTCTAGGCTAGTCCCAGAGATTGAAGAACTCTTCCATGGCCTGCATCTGACCGCCAGCCACTGCGGAGGGGACGATGATGGGCGTCTTAATGCCGGCATCAAACCACGCTTCGACGCCTTCGCGCACTTCACTGGCAGAACCGAACAAGGTGGTGTCGGCCAACCAGCGATCGGAAAGGCACTCTGGCACCCGGTCGTAATCTTTCTCGGCGATGGCAGCCTCCACGCCATTCATTTCTTCCTCAAAGCCCGCTTCCTTCCAGTAGTTACGGTAGTTGGGCAGAAAAGCGTAGCTGGTCAGCGTCTTGCGATTCACTGCGGCGGCGGCTGCTTTATCGTCGCTGACGCAGGTGGGAATCATGTTGCCAATGAAGAAGTCGTCTCGTGCTTTGGTTTCATCACTCAGGTTGCCGAGCGAATGTGCCATGTGGGAACGAGCGCCGTTTGCGAAGACCATGCCGCCCCCAACTTCCTGAGCTAACTGGATCATTTTATCGCGAAGAGTCGCTAGGACGATGGGTGGTAGCTCGCCTACGCGAGGCACTGCTTTCATGTCCTCAACAAATTGGCGCATGTCGCTGAGCGGTTTGCCTGCGGTGATACCCATACGGTTTAGTGCGGGTGCATGACTGACGCCTACGCCAAAACGAAAACGGCCTTCAGATACTTCGTGAAGAAACCCGGCTGTTGAGGCGAAGTCGGTGACGTTGCGGGTGTAAATAGGCGTAATACTGGTGCCGATGATGACGTCCTTGGTGCTCAAAGCGATGGCATTACACAAAGACAGGCTGTCACCTAGGCTTGGGCCAAAAATTCCCGGAAAACCCCGGCGTTCGATCTCTTGTGCAAGTTCAATGGTGCGTAGTCGGCGTCCTGGCACAGCGGCAAGGCTAACGGCGGGTAACTGGGTCATGGTCTCTCCTCTCATGTTTAAGCGATATCGGCGAATAGAGTACTTGAGCGCGGGTAGATCGCCAAACCATCACGGCAAATTAGCGGGCTAAGAGTTCCGTCAGTAGCTCTACCAAACGCCGGTTTTGCTCACCGGTACCCACGGTGATGCGCAAGGAATCTTTGAGCCGCGGCGTCGCAAAATAGCGCACCAGGATGCCCTTGGCTTTCAGCCCTTGATAGAGAGGCTCTGCGTTAGCGCCTTCGGGTACTTGGGCCAGCAAGAAGTTGGTTTGACTGTCCGCTACCGCGAAGCCCAGCTGTTTTAGGCCAGCGGCTAACAGTTCGCGATCGTCTCTGACGGTGCGCCATGTCTGTTGGGCATAGGCTTGGTCTTCAATAGAGGCCAGCCCAATGACCTGACTGATGGCGTCGACGTTGTAGCTGTCCCGGGTCTTTTCCAGAATCGGCTGAATTAGGGACGGCGCTCCAAGCAAATAACCCAATCGGAGTCCCGCCAAGCTGTAGCCCTTGCTGAAAGTTCTCAGAATCAACACGTTGTCCAAGTCTCGCACCAGCTCGGTGGCATCTTGGGGGCCCTGTGCATCCACAAAATCAGCATAGGCTTCGTCCACCAGCAGCACGCCGGTCAGTTGCTCGGCCAGTGCTCGCAGGGTGTCAATTGAGGTGAAGTGGCCGCTAGGGGCGTGGGGGTTCACCACGCAAGTCAGCTGGGCACCCGCCTGATTCACGCTGGCCGCGAAGTCAGCGGGCAAGGACCAATCGGCCTCTAGGGCTTGAGTGACCATTTGCGCACCTTGTATTTGGGTGAGCACTGGATACAAAGAATAGGTTGGCTCGGTGGAGGCGACGACGCCATCCGGTGAGACAAAGGTGGTCACCGCCAAGCGTAAGGCCTCGTCGCCGGCGTGGGTGATCACAACATTTTCTACCGCCAAGCCATGATGCGTGGCAACGGCTTGGCGCAGCGCTCTTGCGTCAGGCTGAGGGTAGACCCGCAGCTGTTCTGCTGCGAAGTCCGCTAGTGCCTGAGCAACCTTGGGACTGGGCGGATACGGATTTTCGTTGGTATTGAGTTTGATACTGCGCCCGTCTTGAGGCTGTTCGCCGGACGCATAACCCTGCATCGCCGCAATGTTTGGGCGTTCGTATTGGCTCATTGGGAAGCGTCCCGGTCAGGGGTTTGGGTAAGGTTTGCGGCCCCAAACCCAGATTCAGAGGCAGTGAGGTCTTTGATTTCGTTTGCAGGTGCAAGCAGTCGGGCTAGCCATAGGGTACTTGGGCTAGCCTCCAGCGCTATTTTTGCGCTCATGGTCAGAGGTACCGACAGCAGCATACCTACTGGGCCAAACAGCCATCCCCAAAAAATCAACGACACAAAGACAATCAGGGCAGATAAACCTAGGCCTTGGCCCATGTATCGCGGTTCCAAAACATTACCGACGATGGTGTTAACCAAAAAGAAGCCGATGACCACAAGGCCCGCCTCTGCGGGCCCAAGTTGCACAAGGGCCAGCAGCACCGGAGGAATCCCCGCAATGATGGAACCGATGGTCGGAATAAAATTCAACAGCAGGGCGACCAAGCCCCAAAGCACCGGGAAGTCCACGTCTAGGATCCATAAGAACGAGGTGACCAAGATGCCAGTAAGGACGCTGACCGAGGTTTTGATGGCGATATAGCGGTTCATGGTGCCGGTGATGCGCCCAAAATGAGCGAGATCGCGATCAGGATTCGCCAGCACTGCGCGTAGTTTTGGATAAAAACTGGCGGCCTCTGCCAAAATAAAGATCACCGTCAAAATGATTAAAAAGCCATTGCTTAGCACTGCGCCAAGGCTGCGCAATGCGCTACCAGCGAGGGTGAGTAACGAACCAAGGGGGAAAGCGTCGGCCAGTAGCGATACATCAATTGGCACGTTCCAGGTTTGTAACAAGACCAGCAAATCACTCTGTAGGGTGGTTAGCCGTTCTTGATAAAAGGGAAGCTTGGCCGAGAAAGCCGATGTGCTCTGAGTAAGCAGGGCGCCGATTAAGCCCAAGGCAAGAAAGATTGCCAGCACGACTGAGCCGAGGGCCAAACCGTTGGACATGCCCTTGGCCTTAAACCAAAACATCGGCGTGGCGGCGATGGTGGCAATAAACACGGCCAGCAACATAGGTACTACGATAGCCTGAGCCGACTTTAGGCCCGCAGCGATAATAATCAGGGCCGCGAAGATGATGAAGCCTTGGCCAGCACTGCGCCTGTCTTTGTTGTCTCGATCTGTCATTGCAGGGTGCTCGTTAGCGGTGCGTTGGTGGTGATCCTAGATCTTAGGTGAAGGGCCGCTGATTGGCCAAGCTCGGTACTTGGCTGCGAATATCGGCTACGCGCTGAGGATCAACATCGGCAATGACATAGCCATCTCCCTCGGGCAGTTCGGCCATCACCTCGCCCCACGGGTCGATAATGATGGAGTGACCGAAGGAGGCGCGATTCGCGCTGTGGGCACCGTGCTGTGCCGGCGCGATGACATAGCTCTGGCTTTCAATAGCCCGGGCGCGCAGCAGCGCATGCCAGTGGGCGGCTCCTGTGGTTGCGGTAAAGGCAGAAGGAACGGTCAGAGCTACTGCGCCCATTTGCACCAGCCGCTGATACAACGCAGGGAAGCGCACGTCGTAACAAACCGTTAGGCCAAGCGTGCCCATGGGACTCGGGACGCATACGGCTTTGTCACCAGGGGCTGTTTGCCGAGACTCCATCAACTGGGGACCGTCGGGGATACTCACATCGAACAGGTGGATCTTGCGATACATGGCAGCAATGTCGCCTTGGCTGGTCAGATACACGCTGGTGTTGTAACAGCGGTCTGGATCGTCTGGCATGGCTTCATGAAAGCCTCCTAGCAGCAAGTCGCAACCAAGAGTCCGGGCCAACTGCTGGCAGCGCCGCAAAATAGGACCGCCTTCTGGCAGTTGCTCCAAAATCGCTTTCTTACCGTCGTGCCTGCCCAGATAGGCGAAGGCTTCGGCCCAGGCAATGAGTCCTGCGCCCTCGCTTGCAGCCTGCTTGGACAGGGTTTCCAGTGTGCTGAGGTTCCGCTCGACATCGGTGCCCGCGTTGTGCTGCACGACGGCCACCTTGGTGGCCTGTGACACGACGATGCTGTCAGGTGCCGTGCTCACGCCCATTAGCCTTCCGGTAGCAAGTCCGGTTGGATGCACTTAATACTGGAGCTCAGGTATTCCTCAAGCGCCGGCAGGTTAAAGGCGTCGTCCTCAGAGACGAAGCTAATGGCTGTGCCAGACGCGCCGGCTCGGCCAGTACGTCCGATACGATGCACGTAATCTTCCGCATCATCGGGCAGCTCATAGTTGATCACATGAGTAACGCCGTCTACGTGAATGCCACGGCCAGCTACATCCGTGGCGATCAGGTATTTTAGTTCGCCGTTCTTGAACTTGTTCAGAGTCGATAAACGTTTCTTTTGCGGAATGTCTCCGGCCAAACCTTCACAGGCGATGCCCTTGCGTTTTAGGTAGTCCACTAGCTTGTGGGTTCGGTCGCGACGGTTCGCAAAAATAATGGCCCGTGCTGGTTCATTGTGGTTGATGAAGTCCAGCAGGATTCGCTGGCGTTTGCTGCCCTCTACCAACCAGAATTTTTGATCCACGGTGTCGGTGGCGACGCTTTCTGGCTCCACCACAATATGCTCGGGATCAATGGTCCAAGAGTCCGCCAGGCGCATGACCGCGTCGTTGAACGTGGCAGAGAAGAACAACGTCTGTCGTTTGCGCTTATGTGGAGTCTGGTAAACGATGCGGCGCACGTCCGGGATGAAGCCCATGTCGAGCATGCGATCGGCTTCGTCAATCACCAAGCATTCCACTTTGCTCAAGTTGATGTCTCTTCGCTCTAAAAAGTCGATCAGTCGCCCCGGTGTGCCCACCAATATGTCCACTGGCTGTTTGGCCAGTTCTTCGCGCTGTCGGTCGAAGTCCATACCGCCAACTAGGCAGACCGTGCTCATGCCCATGTATTTGGCAAGCCCTTCCGCATCGCCCTGAATTTGCAGTGCCAGTTCTCTCGTGGGTGCCAGCACCAATGCCCGGGGCGTGCCAAGGTTTGGACGTTCTTGGGGTGGGTTTTCCCAGAATCGAGTGAGCAACGTAATTAGGAAGGCCGCGGTTTTACCAGTACCGGTTTGAGCTTGGCCAGTGACGTCATAGTCGGACAAGCTGAAGGGCAACGAGCGGCCTTGAATGGGTGTGCACTCCTCAAAACCCAGCTTAGTAATGGCTCGAGTCAGAGGTTCGGGTAGCGCCAGTTCCTCAAATCGCACTGGCTCTTCCGAGGCGTCCTGAGTTTGTGGTGCTTCTGTTGCGTTTGTTGCTTCGGCCGACTCGTTCTTTGCCTCAGGCTCGTCGGTGGAAACGGGTTCGGGAGTTTCTGCTGCCCCTTGGCTGGTTGTTTGGGGTTCGTCTGTGTCAGGTGATTGAGCTGGCGCTTCAGCCTTGGTGTTATCGTCTTCGTCGTCTGCAGAAAGCTCGGCGCCTGCAGATAGCTCGGCGGTTGACTCAGTCTGATCCCCGGGCATTTCGGGGGACTCTTGTGCTGCTGTTTCTTGAGTTGCAGTTTCGTCAACAATCTCTTGGTCGACGGTTTGATCGACAACTACGTCATCGTTCTGCGCATGTTCGGTCTTAGGCGGTTGATCTGTCATAGGATCCTAATGTTTGGTGTAAATGGTAGAGCAAGTTCGGGTCTAACGTGCGCCCAGCACTTGTTCTGCTGACGCGGTTTTAATACACAGCGTCAAAATGTCCATGGCGGCATGGATTTCATCCAATGAGCCAAAGGTCGGCGCAATGCGAATGTTTTTGTCTTCGGGGTCGTCGCCCTTGGGGAACGTTGCCCCGGCCGGTGTCAGGGTCAGTCCTACAGCCTTGGCCATGGCGATAACCTTGCTGGCCAGTCCAGGTAGTACGTCTAAGGACACGAAATAACCGCCTTTGGGCTTGGTCCAAGTAGCGATGCCAAGACCGTCCAGCTCTCGGCTGAAGATCTCTTCAACCAGCTCGAATTTCGGCCGGATAATCGCTGCGTGGTCGGCCATATGTGTCGATAACCGGCCTTGTAGAAACTTCACATGGCGCAGTTGATTTACTTTATCTGGCCCAATGCTGAAGACCCCCAGATGCTTGTCCAAGGCATTAAGCACCGTAGCGGAAGCTGCAAGGAAGGCGACGCCAGCGCCAGCGTGGGTAATCTTCGACGTAGAAGCAAACTGAACCACATGATCGGCTGTGCCTGCGGCGGCGGCGGCCTCAAAAATGGAGGCTAGGGTGTCGCCCTGTTCGTATAAATCGTGCACCGCATAGGCATTATCCCAAAGCACCACGAAGTCATCTGCGGCAGCATCCCTTGGCAGGGCAGCCAGTTGAGAAACGACATCGTCACTGTAGGTGCAGCCCGTGGGGTTCGAATATTTGGGAACACACCAGATGCCCTTGATGTCGGAGTCAGCGACGGCTGCTCTGGCGGCGGCCATATCCGGGCCGCTATCCGTTACCGGGATGGGTACCAGCTCGATGCCGAAGTGGTTGGATAAGGTGAAGTGCCGGTCGTATCCGGGCACCGGGGCTAACAGCTTGACGGTTTCCGCGTTTGACCACAGGCGCCCGTCGCCCCACAGACCCAGATCCATCGCCGTGCGCAACGTAAGATGCATGACGCTGAGGCTGGAGTTGCCGGCGGCCATGATGTTGGCTTCTGGAACACCCATAATTTCTGCGCCCAGCGATCGGGCTTCGGCAATACCTCGGGTGCCCCCATAGTTGCGGGTGTCGGTGCCGTCTTCTGCGATGTAGTTTCCCTGTAAGATGCCGTCTAACCCGTTACTCAGGCTGACTTGTTCTACACCGGGCTTGCCACGACTGAGGTCCAACTTTAAGTTGCCGCCACTCAGATCCCCGTATTGGCCGTGCCAGCGAGTCAGTTGGTCGCTCAGTTCCTTGGTGTTCCACTGCTTCATGGTTTGGTTGTTGGCCGTTGTCATAGTCCGGTGGTCTCGTCCATCGCTAACATTAAATTTAAATTCTGTATGGCTGCACCTGCAGCCCCCTTGCCCAAGTTATCGTACCGAGCGCACAGTATGATGCGTTCCTCGTCACCAAAAACATAAAGATCCATATGGTTGGTGTTGTTGCGCCCGGTAGGATTCAGGTAGTTGCCGTCCAACATGCTGCGATCACCAAACTCCGCGACATGAACAAACGGCTCCGACTTGTATCGATCCGCCAGCACGCCATGGACCTGAGCCGGTGTCGCGCCGCTCAACTCGCTGGCGAACAAAGGTACTTGCGTCAACATGCCTTGATCGTAGTTAGCCACAGTGGGAACAAATATAGGCTCCACCTTGCTGCCGCTGAATTGGGTCATTTCCGGCAAATGTTTGTGGCCTTGATCTAATCCGTAGCTTTGGACGGCTAGGGTGTTTGCGGTGTCAGTACCCATGTTCTGGAACTGCTCAATCATCTGTCGGCCGCCGCCGGAGTAACCTGATACTGCGTTGCATCGTAGCGGGGTGGTTTGGCTTAGCAGGCCCGCGTCAATCAGCGGTCGCACTAGCAGGATAAAGCCCTGAGGATAGCAGCCAGGGTTGCTGACAAATTGCGCCGCGGCGATGGCCTTACGGCTACCCGGTTGCAGCTCGGGTAGGCCGTATTGCCAATCTGGGTTGGTTCGATGAACAGAGCTGGCATCTAAGATTCGCGTTCTACCCGCAGCCAAGGCAACGGACTCGCGTGCCGCATCGTCGGGCAGGCACAAAATCGCCACATCGGCGCTGGCCAGCAACTCGGCTCGAGCGGCAGGATCTTTACGCGAAGCGGGATCTGCTTGCAGCACTTCAACATTGGCGTGGGTCGCCAAACGCTCACTGATTTGCAAGCCGGTAGTGCCGGCATGTCCGTCGATAAATATTTTGTTCATGTGTTCCGTCTAGCTCACTAATTCGGGTGAGTGTGCTGGGGCGTCGATTGCCGAGACACGCGCGTTTCTATCGCGCAATTGGGCGGGGGGAGTTTACGGTCAAAGGGCCTTGCTGTTAAGCATTGTTAGTCGGTATTTGTTTGAAATTCAAAGACTTTGCTTTGGAAGTTCGGTGGAAGATCGGCCACGGTTTGTTGCAGTGGCTGGTCGGGATAGGTATCCCCCCAGCCCCGAATGAATTGCAGCGTTTTCAAGCCGTCGAACCAATCTCTGACCGACTGTTGGCGTTTGCCTGCGGTGGTTTTTTGCTGATTCAATTTCACCGCGAAACGCTCAAAGCCCAGCGCCCGTAATCGCCCCATGACTGGGTCATCACCCAAGTGGTTTTCGTCGACGGTCCATTGGTCGATGGCCCATTGGTCCAAGGCCCATTGGTCCAAGGCGTTGATGGCCCGGGCAAGCAATGTAAAACAGATTGGGTGATAGCTGAGGTAGCCATTGCCGGATGGATCTTCTGCCAAGCTCTGGACGATACGCTGCAGGGCGGGACCGGTACCGAAGGGTACTCGGCTGGAGGGCCGAGCCTGAATGGTTAGGGTTGGCCCTGACAAGCGCTTAATTGGCGCAATCTTGCGTACCTTGTTCAGCAGGTAAAAATCCTCACCAGCGCTTCTTTTAGGATAGCCGCGAACCCCAGCGTAAACGTCTGCGTGAACGGCGATCGTACTGCCCAGACTGTGGTGTGCGTAGGGACTGCCGGCCACGGCGAGCCCCGCCACGTAGTAGGCCATATGCAGGTCATACAGGCTGGCGGCCACGTGTAAGTTGTGGTCGTCACTGTGATGCGCGTGGGGAAAGATCAGTGCGCCGTAAAATAAATCACTGTCCGACTTCTCTTTAGTTTCAGCCGAGAAAACGCTGGCGTATCCCTGAGGGAAGGCCACGTCGGCATCGCTTTGGACCAGCCAGGGCGAACGTATTCGGCCCAAGAAATACAGTGTCAATCCAAGATCACAGCCGATTTTTCGCGCTAGACCCACGCCTTGTTTCGGGTTAAGTCGGTGTGGCTTGGACACGTGATCAATCACGATTACATGAGTGTAGTCCCGAGCTTTGCACGCTGATAGCAGCTCTCGTGTGCGTCGGATTTGCTCCCCGGTTGCCCCGGATGGTGCATTGATTACCAAAATCACCAGCACGTTGGCTTCGGCAAACAGGCCCAGCTGCCGATCCAAATGCGCGAAAGATTCGTCGAAAGCGGGAATGATCAGGCAGCCCTGCCACACGTGTTTTGAATCTGCTTGGGGCCAGTAACTGTTCGAGGCAAGGCGTTTATTCTTGAGCAGCGTCTTTGCGCCGGCCTCGGCATAGGTCGTCAGATAGCGTTCAATCACGGCTCAGTGCAAGGCTGCGCGAAGGGGCAACCTGGCCACAAGATCGTTCTCCTGCTCGGCCAGCTCGCAAAAACGCTGGTCTACGTCCAGATGGGGGCACAGGTCTCGGGCTAGGCGCAAAAAAAGCTGCCAATGGCGGGCCTCGCTTTTGGCGATGGCGTGATAGAACTTGGCCAGTTTGGGGTCTTCGACACGGGCGGCGACCAAGCTAAAACGTTCAGCTCCCCGGCGTTCAACAATGGCCCCTACTAACAAACGATCCAGCAAGAAGAACTGGGAATCTTTGCGCACCAATTTGTTCAGAGCTGTCACATAGGGGTCTTTGCGATCTGCCGCCGGTGTCATGCCTTTGGCCATCAACAAACTCATGACCTCTTTGTAGTGATTCAGCTCTTCAACGGCCAGATCAACCATGGCTTGAACCAAGGCGGGTTGGTCCGGGTAGTGGGCCACCATGCTCAGGGCCATGCCTGAGGCTTTCTTTTCCGCGGACGCATGATCTTGAATAAACGATTCAAAGTCGTCCAAGACACAGGTGATCCAGCCCACATCGGTGGGTCGAAGCGCTGTCAGAGCGGCAGCGTCTACTGGCTGTAAATCGAGTTCAGCCATTGACCGATATGAGTGATTTGTTGGGGGCAAACCTGATGGCCCATGGCGTATTCCTGCCACTGCACCTGGTAGGACAGGTCCATTAGCGCCTGCCTTGACGTGATGGCACGAGTAATAGGGATGGCCGCATCGCTCACACCGTGAGCCATAAAAATGGGAGTATCCACGTTGGCAAAGCCTACCCGTTCGGCAAGATGTTCATGGTCGTTCACATAGGTTGATAACGCCATGATGCCCCGCAGGCGCTCGCTGTGACCCAGACCCAGTTCCAAGGCAATAACACCGCCTTGGGAAAAGCCGGCGACGGTAATCTGATCGAAACGAAAGCCCTTGGCGACCTCGGTTTCAACCAATTGATTTACTGCCTCCACGGACTGACGAATGTCATCGTTGCTGGCCAAGGGCGAGGCTGGATCAATGTCATACCAGCCGCGCATTTCCATGCCGCCGTTTACAGTGATGGGGCGAATCGGGGCGTTGGGGAATACAAACCGCAGATCCTGTTCTATGGGCAGCATCGGCACGATGGGTTCAAAATCTGTCGCATCCGCGCCAAGGCCGTGCATCCAGATAACGCAGCCCGCCGGGTTGTCGCCGGTTTCGGTTTCCAAAAATTCCATCGAATCCATGATTCCTCCGAGAATGCCAGATGATGAGAGCAGGTCGAAACGATAACGGTTGCGTCTGGGGATCTCAATTGACGCAGTAATTAAACCTCTGAAAAGCTGTCGAGGCTAATTCGCGTGACGTGTCAATAAGGTTGGTGATAGCTAGATCACAAGACGTAGATAAACAGAGCCTTGCTTGAGAAATCATGCGTGTAGTGAGTATCCGAGCACAATGCTAAACCCAGCCACTGGATAAACTACCAGGCGGTCACTTTGGGAAGGAGCAGCCGTTATGGATGATAAAGACTGGAAAGAGTTGGAGGCTCGGGTTGATGCTATTTCAATGGAGCATGCGGCAAGGCAACCGATCGAAAATCTGATCCGTATACTGATTTATGTCTTGGTCGGCTTATCGGTATTTCTTGGATTGTTTGGTGTTACGCAGTTTTCCGACATAGAAAACAAGGTTGAAGAAAAAGTCGCGCTGCAGTTCGCTCAGGATGAGTCAAAAGTGCTTGCTTACAAGAACGCCGTGGATGATCTTCGCAAGGCTAATGCGGCATACAGGAAATTAACCAGCGACTATGAGGACGCGCTGAGAAATCTTGGCTACTTAAGAGATGTTGATGACACGATCGACATAGAACCCACTGTTCATAGACTGTCTAACGAAGAGGATGAGTACGCGGAGAATCCGTCTTTGCCCGGTTTTGATTCATGGCGCTTGGAGGCTTTAACCACATTGGAGTTGTTCCTGCAAAAGTCAAATGAGCGAAATTTCGATCCTGATCTGCTGTTCAATGCATCACAGATGGCGGCGAGGATGAAAAATAGGCACCTGTCTTTGCTGCTCATCAAAGAGGCCAACCGTCGCAGGCCTTTGGATACGTCTATTCAGGCAGCTATGTATTCAGGGTTAATTGACTCTGGCACGCCCGACGACGTCGAAAAATCCTATAAAGAACTGATGAGGTTGGTGCCGCAAGTCGTCAGAAGCACCACGCCGCACATCTTGTTAGCTGAAGTTTGGAATGCAGCGGTGGATCTTGGGCGGTTTGAAGACTATCTCGAAGTATTGGAGTCGATGGATCAGCGTGCTGATGCCCACATCCCATCAGTATTTTACGCTATGAAAGCGCGGGTGCTATTAGAGGTGCCGGATCCGGATAATCTCGAAAAGGTTAGACACGCGATCTCACAAGCTCAGCAACAACTCGCCTCAGAGACCGTTAGCAACTCGTGGGTTGGAAAGACGCTGGAGTACGTATCTGATCTGGAAACGTCAATTCGAATTACGGAACAAATCCGAATGGAATCGGCTGAGCAAGCCATCCGATCGTCACTGTGAACAGCCCGGGTTCTTGCGCTGCGATCGATACTGAGTTTAAGCTAAATTTGTTCTCAATCATGCATCGAACGACACAACGCGCCATAATGGCGGGATGCAAGAAGAAGAAAGACCCAGCTCCAAGAATTTGCGCCGGCTTCGCCCGGCGTTTTCGTTTCTGCGGCCCTACATTCCACAGGTGGTCATAGCTAGCATCGCGCTGATCGTGACCGCCAGTGCGACCCTATCGCTGGGCCAAGGAATCCGTTTGGTGATTGATAGCGGCTTTGCCAGTGGCGAAGTGGCATTGCTAAATCAGTCCCTGAGTCTGTTTGTTGCCTTCATCGTGGTTCTCACCGCGGGCACATTCGTGCGTTTCTACTTCGTCTCTTGGGTCGGCGAACGAGTCAGTGCGGATATTCGTCTGGCGGTATTCAATCACCTGGTGCACATGCATCCCAGTTTCTTTGAGACCAATGCGCCCAGCGAAATTCAGTCCAGAGTGACCACGGACACTACGCTGCTGCAAACGGTGATCGGGTCTTCGGTGTCCATTGCGCTACGCAACATCTTGATGTTCTTCGGTGGCATGGCCCTGCTCTTCGTCACCAACGCCAAGCTGTCGCTGATTGTGCTGGCCAGCGTGCCCTTCGTCGTGCTGCCAGTGATCTTTTTTGGTCGCCGAGTGCGTGCGCTGTCCCGCAGCAGTCAGGATCGGCTGGCCGATGTGGGCAGTCATGTCAGCGAGAGTTTCCGTCATATAAAAATTGTGCAGGCCTTTAATCATCAGGCTTTGGATATCGCCGAGTTCGGAAGGGTGGTGGAGCGCGCGCTTAGTGTCGCTCTGAAACGTGTGTGGCTGCGTGCTGTGCTGGTGGCCGTGGTGATGCTTTTGGTCTTTGGTGCGGTTGCCACCTTGATTTGGGTCGGCGGCCAAGACGTGCTTTCTGGCCGCACCACTCCGGGTGACTTGGCCGCCTTTATCTTTTACGCCTTTATTGTGGCCGGTTCCGTTGGCGCTATTTCCGAGGTGTGGAGCGATTTGCAGCGGGCGGCCGGTGCCACAGAGCGTTTGGTAGAGCTGCTGGAGTCCCCCAGTGAAATCGCCGACGGCCCGGTGGATGTGGTGGCGCCTTGGCAGCAGTTGGATTTGTCCGTGGAGAATGTGGCCTTTCACTATCCCAGTCGCCCTGATCAGATGGTGCTGCACGACTTGTCCTTTCATGTGGCCCCAGGTGAGATGGTCGCATTGGTCGGGCCGTCTGGAGCCGGCAAAAGTACTTTTTTTGATTTGCTGCAGCGATTTTACGACGTCACCTCTGGCCAGATTGCCTTGGGCGGAGTCAATACTCGGGATCTGAGTCTAAACGCCTTGCGCAATGCCTTCGGGTTCGTGCCCCAGACACCGGCAATGTTCTCCGGTTCCGTACGCGACAATCTGACCTACGCCCGACCGGATGCGACGCCGGAGCAAGTGGCCCGTGCCCTTAGTTTGGCTAATGCCCAGTCCTTTGTAGACGCCCTGCCTGACGGTTTGGATACGCATTTAGGCGAAGACGGTGTAGGCCTCTCTGGAGGCCAGCGACAGCGTTTGGCGATTGCGCGTGCGCTCATCGCGGAACCCGCCTTTTTGCTTTTGGACGAGGCGACCAGCGCCTTGGATGCTGAGAGTGAGCAGAGTATTCGCCAGAGCGTGGAGGCTCTTAAAGGCGAGATGACCATCTTGGTGATTGCGCATCGGCTATCTACGGTGCGGCAGGCGGATCGCATCTTCGTTTTTGATGAGGGACGTCTTATAGGCAGCGGCACCCACGACGAGTTGGTTGGCAATAGTGAGCTCTATGCGCGGTTTGCCGATATTCAATTCGCTAGTTGAGCCACCCAACTACGGTCTAGGCTATTCCCCGCCAAACAGATCGGTTTGATCCGGGTTGTCCAACTCGCGTAGCTGTACCCCCAAACCGATTAATCGAACCGGTTTTTGCTGCCGCTCCCATGCCGTGGTCAACAAGCCTTGGTAGGTCTCTTGGGTTATCGCCTGTCCGGTACTGGCCACGGTAGTGGTATCAAAACCCTGAAAGCGCAGCTTTAGAGTGCGACTCTTGATCCGGTGCTGGCAGTTGGCCTTGGTGATGCGTTGCTGCAGATCTTCAAATAGGACACTAAGTTGGCTTTGGCATGCGGCCATGGTGGGCAGGTCGTCGGCAAAGGTACGTTCGGTGCTGATGGACTTGCGGGTTCGGTTAATGCTTACCGGCCGCTCGTCTTTGCCACGACACAATTGATGCAGCCGGGTGCCGAATTTTCCGAAGCGCTTGGCCAATTCCGTGGCGCTAATGCCTTGCAGATCGCCACAGGTGCTAATGCCCATGGCGCTCATTTTTTTCGCGGTCACCGACCCGACACCGAAGATTTTTTCTACCGGCAGATCCACCATGAAGGCGTCGATATCCGCCGGGGTAACGGTGAATTGGCCGTCGGGTTTGTCCCAGTCAGATGCGATTTTGGCAAGAAATTTGTTTGGGGCGATACCCGCTGAAATGGTGATGCCCACTTCGGCCCGAACCCGGTCGCGTATCTCGGTGGCAATGCGGGTTGCACTCCCTTGATGCTTTGTACAATGGCTGACGTCGAGGAAGGCTTCATCCAAAGACAGCGGCTCCACTAAGTCGGTGTAGTCGTAAAAGATGCTCTGCACCCGCCGGCTTTCCACCCGGTATTTTTCCATATTGGTGGGTACTACCACCAAATCTGGGCATAGGCGCAAGGCTTGTGCCATGGGCATGGCGGAATGCAGGCCATATTTGCGTGCTGCGTAGTTGCAGGTGGCAATGACGCCGCGCCTGCTGGCGCTGCCACCTACAGCAATAGGCAGCTCTCTTAGGCTGGGATCGTCGCGCATTTCCACCGAGGCGTAAAAACTGTCGCAGTCGCAGTGAATGATTTTTCGCATGCCGTCGTATCTTGCAACATCACTAGTTGATCGCATGTAGCCAGCTTATTGCATTTTCCTTATAGGCTGAACTGGCAAAGAAATCTCGCCGGCTGATCTTGGTAGCTGAAAGCGCCAGTGGTCAGTAAGATCAGGCTTTTGAATTTAACGCACATAAACATGAAGAGGGGAGTCAGTTATGGGGCCACTGAACGGATTTAAAATCATCGAACTTGCAGGTATTGGGCCTGGACCGTTTTGCGGAATGATGCTGGCAGATATGGGTGCCGAGGTGATTCGCGTCGAGCGCATTGGTGCAGCCCAAGCCACCGAGGCCCCGAAAGATGTTCTGACTCGGAACCGTCGCTCCATCGCCGTTGACTTGAAGAGTCCGGAAGGGGTTGAGGCCGTGTTGCGCTTGGTTGAGAAAGCCGACGGTCTGATTGAAGGATTTCGTCCCGGGGTGACTGAACGCTTGGGCTTGGGGCCAGAGCAGTGCCAAGCGCGTAATCCCAAGCTCGTTTACGGCAGGATGACCGGTTGGGGTCAAGACGGCCCCATGGCGCAAGCCGCAGGCCATGACATTAACTACATATCCTTGGCAGGCGCTCTGCACGCCATTGGACGACCGGGTGAGCGCCCGGTACCACCCCTCAATCTTGTGGGTGATTTTGGCGGTGGCGGCATGTTGCTTGCTTACGGCATGGTTTGCGGATTGCTGGAGGTTACCAAATCGAATCAAGGGCAGGTGATTGATGCCGCCATGGTGGATGGTACAGCGGCGCTGATGGCCATGTTCTATTCCATGTCCGCAGTTGGTGCCTTTGCCACAGACCGTGGTACCAACTTATTGGATGGAGGTGCTCACTTCTACGATACCTACGAGACCGCAGATGGTGAGTATATTTCTATCGGTTCAATCGAGCCGCAGTTCTATGCGCTGCTGATGGAGAAAGCGGGCTTGGATCCGGATTACTTTCAGCCCCAGATGGATCGAGGCCGCTGGGGTGAGCTGAAGGCCAAGCTGACGGAGGTTTTCTTAACTAAAACCCAAGCGCAATGGTGCGAAATTATGGAAGGCAGCGATGTGTGCTTCGCACCGGTGCTGAATCTGATTGACGCCGCAGAGCACCCGCACAACAAAGCAAGAGATTCGTATCAGACCGTTGCAGGCATGCTGCAGCAGTCGCCGGCACCGAGGTTTTCTCGAACTCAGGCAGCCGCTATTACCGCGCCAAGAGTGCCCGGCGAGGATACCGCAGCAGTGCTGGCCGACTTTGGCATGTCAGCTCAAGAAATTGCCAGTTTGACTGAGCGGGGCGTGGTTGCCGGTTAACCGCATTTGAGGTTCAAGATGCCTCGTGAAAATGCCGCAAAATTGCGGTTAAATGACGGACAGGGCTTTGAGCAAGGGTCGCCATAAAAGGTTCGGGTGCGGACCCCAATAATAATAAACGCGAAAGGAAGTGTTCCCTATGAGTGTAGAGTTGTTAGACAACCCAAGATTTTACGGGTATCGGGTTCGGCGGCAGATCGAAGGTAAGACTTATCAAGAGTACTTCTCGCTAAAAGAGAACAGCAAACGCCTGCGGGGTGCAAGAAAAAACGAGGTTAAGGCCGTCGCCGATGCGAGAGACGCGGAGCTGAAGGCTCTGCAGCAAAAACAGCGCGACAAAAATGACCGCGAGATCCAGCTCGATGAGAGTGGTCAGATCAAAGGCATTCTGTGCCGTATGAAGCGCGAGAAAAGCGGAACACTAACGCCGGTTTTTCAAGTGGGCGTCATGTCACGAGTTCGAGAGAAGATTGTCAATACGACGGTGTCGATTACGCGTCATGGCCGGGTAGAGGCATGGCAGCGAGCAGTGGATTTTTACTGCGAGCACAAGCGTATAGGCAAGCGCACCAAGGCCTACAAAGATCTGATCTCGCGCTGCCCGAAGCCGGCGCAAATAAAGCGGTACACCCAGCAATAGCCGCTGGTCCTGCGCCAGAGGCGTGGGACGAAAATCCATGGTCGGGTATCATCATACCGTCAGCCTGCTCGGCAGGTTGACGGTTTTTTGTTTCTACCGGTTTGGTTGATTCGCACTCGATTCGGTTATGAGGGAATTTTGGAGGGCACATGACAAACACCTATCACTCGGACGAGTACGCTCAGGTCTACGCACGATCGCTAACGGAGCCTCAGAGCTTTTGGGCAGAGCAAGCAGCGAACATTCCATGGATGAAATCGCCCGAAACCATCTTAGATCAAGACGAAAATGGCGTCTGGCGGTGGTTTTCTGATGGCGTTATGAACTCCTGTTTTGTAGCCCTTGATCAACATGTGGAGCAAGGGCGGGGCGATCAAACGGCTTTGATCTACGATTCGCCGGTTACGGGCACCGTAGAAAAATACAGCTATTCAGAACTATTGGCTAAAACCGCCGTCATCGCCGGAGGCCTGGCGGATCTCGGTGTATCAAAGGGCGACGTAGTCGTGATCTACATGCCCATGGTGCCGGAAACCGCAGCAGCCATGTTGGCATGTGCCCGTATTGGCGCTATCCACTCTGTCGTATTTGGCGGCTTCGCGCCGAAAGAACTGGCCATGCGTATCGACGATGCCAACCCCAAGGTGATTTTGGCGGCTTCCTGCGGTATCGAAGTGGATCGAGTGATTCCCTACCAACCGCTTTTGAACGATGCCATCGATTTGGCGGAGCACAAGCCAGATCATGTGGTCATGCTGCAACGGCCCCAATGTGAAGCGGTATTGTCAGCCCCAAGAGATGTGGATTGGCAGGCGTGGGAAAGTGCCGCGTCGCCTGTGGGCTGTGTGCCGGTTGCTGCCACAGACCCTCTGTATGTTCTGTATACGTCCGGAACCACCGGCAAGCCCAAGGGTATTGTGCGCGACAATGGAGGTCACGCGGTGGCGCTAACCTACAGCATGGGGGCAGTGTACGGCGTAGGCATCGGTGACGTGTACTGGGCGGCCTCAGATGTGGGCTGGGTTGTCGGTCACTCATACATTGTCTATGGGCCACTATTTGCTGGATGCACCACGATTTTGTACGAGGGCAAGCCCATAAAAACACCGGACGCCGGCGCCTTTTGGCGAGTGCTTGCCGAACACCGGGTGAAGAGTTTTTTTGTGGCGCCAACGGCCTTTCGTGCTATGCGTAAAGAAGACCCGGATTGTCAGTTGTTGCAGCAGTACGATATTTCCAGCTTGAAATATCAGTTCGTGGCCGGGGAACGTCTAGATCCGCCCACCTACCATTGGTTGAAAGAACACTTGGATGTGCCAGTCATTGATCACTGGTGGCAAACCGAAACCGGCTGGTCAATTTGCGCCAACATGGCGGGCATTGAACTGCTTGAATCAAAAGCCGGCTCTTGCACCTTACCGGCGCCCGGGTGGGACCTGCGCGTGTTGGATGCTGACGGCCAAGAGGTAGGGCCGAATCAAGAGGGTGCTATCGTCATCAAAGCCCCTCTGCCACCTAGTGCGTTTCCGACGGTCTGGAAAGATCACCAGCGATTTGAAGACAGCTATTGGAGTGAGTATCCCGGATTCTATTTAACCGGCGATGGCGGCTATCGGGATGAGGACGGTTACGTGTTTGTTATGGGTCGCACCGACGATGTGATCAATGTGGCGGGACACAGGCTCTCCACAGGACGAATAGAAGAAGTGGTAGCCGACCATCCCGCTATCGCAGAGTGTGCAGTGGTTGGCATAGCGGACCCAGAAAAAGGCCAAGTGCCCGTCGGCTTGTTGCTAATGAAGGACGGCGTCAATCAAGATGAAGGAGCCTTGGAGTCAGAACTGGTACAGGCGGTTCGGGCCGCAGTTGGCCCCATCGCCAATTTTAAGCGGGCCATCATCGTGCCCCGTTTGCCCAAGACGCGATCAGGGAAAATTTTGCGTCAGGTGATTCGTAAAATGATTGATGGGCAAGAGTACACTGTACCTTCCACTATTGATGATCCCGGCATCGTCGATGAGTTGCGTGATACGCTATCGCGAAGTGGATGGTTGAGTTGATCTGACCGTAAAAGCAATCACCTCAAGCTGGTACCGGGACGTTAATTCTCACTGGGGCCGCCGCAAGAATTGTTCCAACATAAAGGAGTCTTTAGTTCAGCATGATCATAATGCAGGGCAGTATTCCCATAAAATCCGGAAAGTTTGAACAAGCGCTGAGCATGGCGAAAGAGCTAACGGCGGCAGCACTCAGCGAAGATGGGTGTATTACTTACGAGTTTTATCGCGGCACTACCGATGCCGATACGTTGGTGTTGTTTCAGGAGTGGCAGACCATGGATGCCTTGATGGAGCACCTAACGACACCCCACGTAGAAGCCTTCTTGCGCCGATTGCCGGAGATCTCTTCGGGTGGTATCTCTACCCGCCGCTATCTGGTCCAGGAAGTGGAAGAGGCGGAAGCTGTGGTAGTAGTCGAACAACCCCGGATCATTCACTGATCCAAGGCTGCCCAATAAAGTCGGTCACGAACTAAGGCAGGATCAGCCCCTGATGGTTACTCGCGTTTCAATGTCGAGATCCCGCTCCAAGCCAATCAGTCGCGCTCGGTGTCGCCGTCAACTTCGTTGGCGGCGTTGTATTCTCTGAGCTTGCGAACGTACAAGGCGGTGATCCCACACAAAGCCAGGGCGAAAAACACCTCGGCAACGCCCCAGTAGAACAGGTTGGGGTCAAATACGTTCAACACGCCCTGAACCAGATACAAAGTGCTCACTAAGCACAGAAAGAACATACCTTTCAGCTTGCCTCGCATAGCACTGGGCAGGGTTAGCAGCAGGGGTGTAATTTGCAGTACAAACCATGTCACATTCAGGGCCGTGGTGGGCAGTGGGTCGAAAAAGAACAGGCGCATGCCTGTAATGCCGACCAAGGAACCCACTACCACAAAGGTCAAAAACAACCATCCTTGCATCAGCTTTTCTCGCTTGTGTTGAGTCGCAGCGCGGTTTCCGCCAACTGTTGTCCAGCGCTCTGGGCCATGGCGGTTTCTGCCTCGGACAAAGCGCTGGGGTCATCTTGGCCTTGAACATGGGTGACACCGTAGGGTGTACCACCTGTTTGAGTATGGTTCAGTTCGGGCACGCTGTAGGGCAGTCCCTGAATCAACATGCCGTGGTGAAGCAATGGCACCATCATGGTGAGTAGGGTTGTTTCCTGACCCCCATGGAGGGAGCCCGTTGAACAAAAGACGCTGGCGGGCTTCCCCACCAGTTGATGTCCCGCCCACAGGTCTGCTGTGGTATCCAAAAAATATTTGAGTGGCGCTGCCATGTTGCCAAAGCGTGTCGCGCTGCCAAGGGCAAGGCCGCTGCAATTCACCAAGTCATCCTTGGTGCAGAATATTGCCCCATCGTCGGGGACGGTGGGAGCTGTACGTTCACTGACCGCGCTAACCGGTGGGACGGTTCGAATTTTTGCTTCGATACCGGCAACCCGGTCCACGCCCCGAGCCATCTGTAGGGCCAAGTTCTGGGTTCCCTGGGTACGGGAGTAGTACAGGATGAGAACGTATGGATTGCTCATAGTAGGGCCAACACGTTTTCTGGTGGTCTGCCGATAACCGCTTTGTCGCCACAGGTGACGATGGGTCGTTCGAGCAAAATCGGGTGTTCTGCCAAGGCTTTGCGTATGATGTCGTCCGAGACGCCGGGCGCATTCAAGCCGGCTTGGGAGAACTCTTTCTCTTTTGTCCGCAGCATGTGAGCGATGGGGAGATTCAGCTTTTGCTGCAACTCCTTTAATTCATCCTGTGATGGCGGGGTTTTCAGATACTCGATCACTTGGGGCGATACCCCATGTTCCTGCAGTAACGCGAGAGTTTGACGAGACTTTGAGCAGCGTGGATTGTGATAGATGGTGTAGGTTGCCATATGCACTTCGCTTAAACGGTTTCACACAAGTAATGCAAACAGTATATGCACCCGAACGTGGGATTCACATGAAGAAGACGCGACTGGGCCGAATATTCAGCTTATTTTTTTGCGGTTAAAAAGAGAGTCATGTTTAACGCTCTGAAATTTCGACGCTTGAGTAGTGCCCTTTGCGTGGTTCTGGGTTTCGGTCTGCTGGGCTGTGCCGATTCCGGCCCTAAAAATCCGCTACGTTTGGCGGATGGCAATATCACCAGCCCCGAGCTTTGGCGTGGGCAATGGGTGCTGATCAACTACTGGGCTGACTGGTGTGGGCCTTGCCGCGATGAAGTGCCTGAACTGAATCATTTGAACGAATCCGCTGATGGATTCAGGGTCTTGGGTGTGAACTACGATTATTTGCAGGGGGCGGAGCTTCAGGAGTCCATCGACACATTGGGTATCGAGTTCCCAACCCTTATCGATGATCCCCAGCGGTTGCTGGGTTATGACGAGGCGACGGTTCTGCCCATGACGGTTCTGATTTCGCCAGACGGAGAGCTACACCGAGTCTTGGTCGGGCCGCAAACCGCTGAATCCCTGCTAAGCGCCAAAGCAGGGCCGGCAACTCCGCTAGCCAGCCTGTAGTCACGAACATTTGGCTGGCTCGGAACCTAGCCAATTTTTGATAGCACATCCTGCAGGGGTATTTCCGTTGCTTCTGCGTCACTGCGCAACCGATATTCAACGGCGCCGTTTTTGAGGCCACGATCGCCGATCACTACCCGGTGGGGAATGCCAACAAGATCCGCTTCGGCGAATTTAACCCCCGGCCTCTCAGCCCGGTCATCGAGCAGGGTGTCGATGCCTGCGGCCAGAGCTTCAGCGTATAGGGCTTCGGATGCCTCTTTTACTGCATCGGACTTGTGCCCGTTTAAGGCAATGATGTGCAACTGAAAGGGGGCTAATGGAGTCGGCCACGTAATGCCGTTGTCGTCGTGGTTTTGCTCAATGACAGCGGCGACCAACCGGGTAACCCCCATCCCGTAGCAACCCATGGTCGGTGTTACGTTGTTGCCATCTTGATCCAGTACTGTGGCCTGCATAGACGCGCTATAGGATTTGCCAAGCTGGAATATGTGTCCGACTTCAATGCCGCGCAGAAATTGAATCTGGCCGTGGCCGTCAGGCGCTGTGTCTCCCTCTACCACGTTGCGTACGTCAACGATCTGCTGATCATTAAGAACAACGTCCCGCTGCCAGTTCACACCCTGCAGGTGCACCCCGTCTTCGTTAGCGCCGCAAACGAAATCCGCGACCGCTGCAGCGCTGGGATCTACGAACATGGGGATGGCGCAATTTACTGGACCCAAGGAACCGATGCTCGCTCCCATCGCCTGAGTAATGGCTTCCTCTTGGGCAAACGCCAAAGGTGCCTTGACGCCGGGCAGCTTGGCGGCTTTGATTTCGTTTAACTCGTGATCGCCGCGCAAGATAATGGCCACCAGCCTGCTGGGATTGTCCGTATCATCCGGGTCCGCCTCAACAATCAGAGTTTTCAGATTTTGCTCCACAGGCAGGCCAAGGAGCGAGGCCACCGCTTCTATGGTTTTCGCATTTGGCGTATCTATCCGACTCATAGTCTGGGTGCCGGGCAAGGCAGGTCCTGGTCTTTGGGCTGCAGCTTTTTCCAAATTGGCCGCGTAGGTCCCCGAATCGCTGTATGCGATGGTGTCTTCGCCGGAATTGGCCAACACGTGGAACTCGTGAGAGGTGTCGCCACCAATATTGCCGGTGTCCGCTTGGACCGCACGAAACTTTAGCTCCATGCGGGTGAGGATTCGCTCATAGCATCGGTACATCTCGTCGTAGGTGGCGTCGAAGCTTGCCTGATCCAAATGAAAGGAATAGGCGTCTTTCATGGTGAATTCCCTCGCCCGCATGACGCCAAATCGGGGGCGACGTTCGTCCCGGAACTTGGTTTGAATTTGGTAAAAATTTACCGGTAGCTGTTTGTAGCTTTGGATCTCGCGCCGAAACAAATCGGTTATCACCTCTTCATGGGTGGGGCCAAGGCAAAAGTCTCGATCGTGGCGATCCTGCATGCGCAGCATTTCGTCGCCCATCTTCTGCCATCGTCCAGTCTCTATCCAAAGCTCTGCGGGTTGCACAACGGGCATGGAGACCTCTTGTCCGCCGCTGCGGTCCATTTCCTCTCGTATGATGCGTTCGACCTTTCGCAGTACTTTCAGGCCCAGTGGCAGCCAAGTGTAGAGGCCACTGGCCAGTTGACGGATCAAACCCGCCCGCAGCATTAGGCGATGACTGATGACATCGGCGTCAGCAGGATCTTCTTTGAGTGTCGGTAGCAGCAGGGCAGATTGGCGCATAGTGTTTGGACTTGTCTTGTGAAGGCTGCATTAGACACAAAGGCACCTGCTGACTACAAGCGCCGTTGCAAACTCAGCTGAGCTTCAGGCACAAAAAAGCCGGCGTGAAGCCGGCTTAGCGCGTCAGGAAGATCAATCAGACGATCATATCCTTTAGCTTTTTCAGAGCCGTTACGCGTACCCGAGTGGTTGCAGGCTTCGCGGGAATAACGATCTCTTCGCCAGTGGCTGGGTTGCGGCCCATGCGCTTTTTCGTCGCAGGTCGCTTTGCCGCCTTGATCTTAAGCAAACCGGGCAAAGTGAATTCACCGGCCGAGCGCTTACGAATGTGGCGTTCAATCACGGACTCCAGCTCATCCATAACAGAGCTGACTTGAGCTCGGGACAAGTTAGTGTTCGTGGCAATTTCGTTGAGGATAGCCGTCTTGGTCATCTTGGTTTTGATGCCAGGGGCTTTCTTTACGGGAGCTGCTGCTTTTTTGGCAGCTGCTTTCTTAGCAGGAGCTTTTTTAGCGGGAGCTTTCTTTGCTGCTGCTTTCTTGGCAGGGGCTTTTTTTGCAGCCGCTTTTTTTGCCGGAGCTTTCTTTTGAGTAGCCATAGTTTTACTGATCCTTTATTTCTGAATTAAACAGCGTAATTCCACTCGTTGCTTACCAAGGGTTTTTCGCCCTTGTCTGCACGGGGTTTTACCGCGTCTCTCTCTCAGTTCACGACAACCCCTATCCGGCCATGAGCATCTAGGTAGGCATTTGCCTGCCTTTTCTGCTGTTTCAGAATCAATCCCAAATCCGGCCGGCCGCTGATAAAAATAGTTTGTTCGTTTGGCAAAGGGTGTTTGCAAACGCCACTCTATTTTCATGAACAACCCTCCTCGATCGAACAAACGGCAAAGCTGCTTATTCCGCCCCAGCCCGATCGTAGATTTGAAAACGCTCTGACACATATGTTCACACAAAGGTTTTCGCATCAATTCCAAGGAATCGACGGCGGATTTATAACGGAACAAATACTGACTCGCAACAAAAAAGGCGCTAAATCACTGTATTTTTGCTGCTTTTTTTTAGATCATGCGCGGCCTCAAATGCTCGACAACAACGCCAAAAGAAAGTCAGATGCCCATATACGAATATCGTTGCACCAATTGCGGTCATGAAATGGAAGCGGTCCAGAAGATCAGCGAGGATCCTTTACTCAATTGCCCGGCTTGTTCTCAGGATGCGCTGAAGAAGCGGATATCGGCAGCTGGGTTCCGCTTAAAGGGCGGAGGGTGGTATGAGACGGACTTTAAGTCCGGTAAAAAGAAAAATGTGTCCGGCGGCGATAGCGGTTCGAGTAGTTCCAGCAGCGGCGCAAGCAGTGATTCCGGCGGTTAGTGCGCGATATCACAGTTAACGCAACACGCTGGCTTGGGCGAGAAGAGCCAGTCGCCATGGGTGACCCAGCGAACAAACAGCATCAACACACGATCATTAAAACAGAACAAGGTAACGCCATGCGCAGCCACTATTGCGGCGATTTAAGGGCCGCTGATTCCGGCGAAGAAGTAGAAATATACGGTTGGGTCCATCGCCGACGAGATCATGGGGGGGTCATTTTCCTCGATATCCGCGACCGTACAGGAGTCTTGCAGGTGGTTTTTGACCCCGACGAGGAAAAGAGCTTCGCCCTCGCAGATTCGGTTCGCAATGAATATGTGCTGCGAGCCAAGGGTAAGGTTCGTCCCCGCCCGGAGGGCACCATCAATGCCGACATGCCTACTGGCGAAATAGAAGTGTTAGGCAAAGAGTTGGTCATTTTAAATGCTGCCAAGACCCCGCCATTCCAGTTGGACGAACACTCGGATGCCGGGGAAGACGTACGCTTGCGATATCGCTACATGGATTTACGTCGGCCTGAGATGCAGCAGCGGCTGCAGGCCCGGGCGAAAATCACCAGCGCTGTACGCAGCTATTTAGAAGAAAACGGTTTTTGGGATGTTGAAACGCCGACTCTGAGCCGGGCGACTCCAGAGGGTGCTCGGGACTATCTGGTACCCAGCCGAACCCATCCAGGGGAGTTCTTTGCCTTACCCCAGTCGCCCCAAGTGTATAAACAGCTGCTGATGATGTCTGGTCTGGACAAGTATTATCAAATCGCTCGCTGTTACCGGGATGAGGACTTACGCGCAGACCGGCAACCAGAATTCACCCAGATCGACATAGAGGCTTCCTTTGTCAGTCAGGCCGATATCATGGCTTTGACCGAGGGCATGCTTCGACATCTTTTCTCCACGGTACTCGATGTGACATTACCGGAGTTTCCAGTGCTCAGCTGGGCCGAGTCCATGAAAGACTTTGGCAGTGATCGTCCCGATCTGCGAAACCCACTGCGATTGGTCGACGTGGCCGACTTGTTTACCGGGGTGGAGTTCAAAGTCTTTAACGGCCCCGCCAATGATCCTAAGGGTCGAGTAGTTGCCCTGCGTGCTCCCGGCGCAGCGTCCCTCTCGCGTAAAGTAATAGACGATTACACCAGTTTTGTCGGTCGCTATGGCGCTAAGGGTTTGGCCTATATCAAGGTCAATGACCTCAGTGCCGGAGCAGAGGGTTTGCAATCACCCATCCTGAAGTTTATTCCCGAAGATGTGGTTACCGCCGTGTTGGAGCGAGTGGGCGCTGAAAGCGGTGATTTGGTGTTCTTCGGGGCCGACAGTGCCAAGGTTGTTAACGATGCCATGGGAGCATTGCGTGGCGAGCTAGGCAGCGATCTGGGTTTGTTGGAAGACCAGTATCGTCCTTGCTGGGTAGTGGACTGGCCGATGTTCGCCGAGGATCGAGATGGCTCCTTTAGTGCTGAGCATCACCCCTTTACCCGACCCACATGCACCCCAGAAGAGCTGCTTGCGAACCCGGCCGCTGCACAAGCGGCGGCTTACGACGTGGTTCTGAACGGCTATGAGTTGGGTGGTGGTTCTCTTCGAATACACGATAACGACATGCAAAAGGCAGTATTCGATGTCCTGCGCATGGACGAAACTGGGCAATCTAAGTTCAGTTTCTTGCTAGACGCCCTGCAGTACGGTTGTCCTCCCCATGGAGGTATCGCGCTAGGTCTGGATCGTTTGGTCATGCTCATGACCAACACTCAGGCAATTCGTGATGTCATTGCCTTCCCCAAGACTCAAAGCGCCGCCTGCGTCATGATGGCAGCCCCAGGTGCGGTGGAAGATCAGCAGCTTAAGGATTTGCATATCCGGCTGCGCGGTCCAGTCAACGTGGGGCCAGAGCCACCGACCGAACAGACAAGCGAGTAACCCAAGCACCAAGAGATGGACTAAAAGAGCGCGCGGCTCAGCAGTGGCCGCGCCAATAGAGGCGGAGACAGGTATGGCAGGACACAGTAAGTGGGCCAACATCAAGCACCGAAAGGCGGCCCAGGATAAAAAGCGCGGCAAGCTTTATACCAAGCTGATTCGTGAAATTACCGTGGCAGCTCGCCTCGGCGGGGGCGTGGTGGATGATAACCCCCGTCTTCGGGCTGCTGTAGACAAAGCCCTCGGCGCCAACATGCCCAAGGACACCATCGAGCGGGCAGTGGCGCGCGGTGCCGGTGGTGGCGAAGGCAACGACGTTGAAGAGCTAGTGTATGAGGGTTACGCCAATGGCGGGGTCGCCGTGCTGGTGGAAGCCATGACCGATAATCGCAATCGAACCGTTGCCGAAGTCCGACATGCCTTCAATAAGTATGGCGGCAATTTAGGGACAGATGGCTCCGTGGCCTACCTATTTACGCGCCAAGGCGTCATCAACTTTGCGCCGGGTGCGGACGAAGAAGCTCTGATGGATGTGGCCTTGGAAGCCGGCGCCGAAGACATAGAAGGTGATGACGAAGGGGCGATCACCGTGACCACGCCATGGGAGACCTTGAATCAGGTAGTGAGTCAGTTAACCGAAGCAGGCTTTGAGCCGGATCACTCGGAAGTGACCATGCTGGCCTCGACAACCAGTCCCTGTGATACCGAACAGGCCCGCAAAGTGCTGACCTTGATTGACGCGCTGGAAGATCTAGACGACGTTCAAGAGGTCTACAGTAATGGCGAATTTCCTGACGATGCCTACGAATAGCCTCCTCGCAGACTGGGGCTGAGTCGAATGGGTCGGCCCGCATATCGGATTCTTGGGATCGACCCGGGGTCTCGCCTAACCGGCTATGGGGTCATCGAAATCGCCAACCGTAAAGTCCACTACGTGGCCAGCGGTTGCATTAATGCTAAGGACGGCGAGTTACCCCAGCGCCTAGGCACCATCTATCGGGGCGTCAGCCAGATCATTACCGAATTTGAACCAGCAGAATTTGCTGTGGAGTCGGTATTTATGGCAAAGAATGCGGCTTCCGCGTTAAAGCTGGGTCAAGCTCGCGGGGTCGCAATAGCAGCAGCTGTGGCCCAAGAGCTTCCAGTGTATGAATACGCGGCGCGGCAGGTGAAGCAGGCGACGGTGGGTACGGGCCGGGCCAATAAAGAGCAAGTAGCCCATATGGTGCGTATTTTACTTAGCTTGCCTGGGATTCCACAGGCCGATGCAGCGGATGCTCTTGCGATTGCCCTGTGCCACGTCAATACTGCTTCGCTCAGCGAAACCTAAAGGCACAGATATTGATTGGTAGGCTCACAGGGCACCTGATTCTCATCGAAGGCAACCAACTTTTGCTTGATGTGGCCGGCGTCGGCTACGAAGTCGAGGTGAGTGCCGGTGTGTTGGCGCAAAGCCCTCAGTCTGGTGAGCCGCTGACTCTATTTACTCACTTTGTTGTGCGAGAAGAAGCCCAACTGCTGTTTGGATTTACAGATCAGCGAGAGCGGGACTTGTTTCGCGCGTTTATTCGCATTAACGGCGTAGGCCCGAAAATGGCCTTGGCGTTGATTTCATCCATCGCGCCGGCGACCTTGTTCAGGGCCGTGCAGGCGAACGAAGTCGGTATTCTGACCAAGGTGCCTGGCGTGGGTAAAAAAACTGCCGAAAGGCTGATGGTGGAGTTAAAGTCTCGGCTAGAAACGCTTCTACCTGACGGCATGGCAGCGGCCGCGGCGATACCATCCTCAGCGGATCCCGCAGCGGGTCGTGAGGCAGAGGATGCGTTGATCGCCCTAGGATACAAGCCCAACCAAGCAGCCGATGCAGTGCAACAGGCCCAGCACGCGCTCAGCGATAAGGGCAGCGTGGATACCGAGCAGTTGGTGACTTGGGTACTGCGTAGCATGGCAAGAGGCACATAATGGCTATCGAACCCGATCGATTTATTTCCCCAACCCAAGACAGCAGCGAAGCTGGCTTTGATCGTGCTCTGCGCCCGGCTCTTTTAGCCGAGTACATCGGCCAATCGGCGGTAAAAGAGCAAATGACCATCTTCGTGGAAGCGGCTAAAAAACGTGGCGAAGCGCTGGATCACACGTTGATCTTTGGACCACCGGGATTGGGGAAAACAACGCTAGCCAATATCCTTGCCCGAGAGATGGGGGCTTCATTGAAGTCCACATCCGGACCGGTGCTGGAAAAAGCCGGGGATCTGGCTGCCATGCTGTCGAATCTGGACGCAGGGGATGTGCTGTTTATCGATGAGATCCATCGGCTGAGTCCGGTGGTTGAGGAAATACTGTATCCAGCCATGGAAGACTTTCAGCTGGACATCATGATCGGCGAAGGCCCAGCGGCTCGATCACTGAAGCTCGAACTTCAGCCCTTCACGCTTGTGGGAGCGACAACCCGAGCTGGTCTGCTTACCAGCCCGCTGCGTGACCGATTTGGAATCGTTCAAAGACTTGAGTTCTACAGCGTAGACGAGCTGTCTGAAATTGTGACTCGATCTGCCAATAAGCTGTCGCTGCCCATTCAGCCCGAGGGCGCGCTGGAAATATCACGACGTTCAAGGGGCACACCACGCATCAGCAATCGTCTGCTTAGACGGGTTCGGGATGTTGCCGAGGTTAGGGGTGATGGCGTGGTAACGGCAGAGCTAGCCGATGAGGCGCTGAACTTATTGAACGTCGATAAACAAGGTTTCGACGCCATGGACAGGCGTTTGCTGCTGGCTATCCTAGATCGTTTTGACGGCGGACCGGTAGGTCTAGATGCCTTGGCTGCGTCGATTAGCGAGGAGCGCGGGACCATTGAAGATGTTCTAGAGCCGTATCTAATCCAGCAGGGTTATTTGATGCGCACCCCAAGAGGGCGGGTGGCTACGGCGAAAACCTACTTACACTTTGGTTTGGCCGTGCCTGAACAAAGTACCCAGCTCGCAGATCAAAAATCGCCATTGTCTCAGGGAGCGATGAATTTTACTGACCAAGGCGAAACCAAATCGCCAGAGGACTGATAATAGGCCGCCACCCATTGGTACGGGGCCACGTATAGGGATTGACCATGAATGAACCGTTATCCGTTTACGAACTGATCGCCAACGCCAGCGCCTTGGTACAGGGGGTTATGGGACTGCTCGTTCTCGCTTCGGTGGTGAGTTGGATGATGATTTTCCAGCGCTGGAACGTTTTGCGCCGAGCTAAGCAAGAGATCGATCAATTTGAGGATCACTTTTGGTCTGGCATAGATCTGCGCGGTTTATACCAAGAGCTGTCTGAGGAGGAGCATCTCAACGGCATCGAAGGCATTTTTGTTGCTGGCTTCCGTGAATTTAATCGCCTTTCCGAGCAGCCTGGGGTGGACGCTGAAGCCATCATGCAAGGTGCTCAGCGGGCCATGCGTGTGGCCCTGCTGCGGGAAGAGGCGCGTTTAGAAACCCATTTGCCTTTTCTGGCCACGGTAGGCTCCACCAGCCCCTACGTAGGTTTGTTTGGAACCGTTTGGGGCATCATGAATTCCTTTCGCTCCTTGGCGAATATGACCCAAGCAACCCTCGCCTCTGTAGCGCCAGGTATTTCCGAAGCGCTGATCGCTACGGCCATGGGTCTGTTTGCTGCCATTCCCGCAGTAATCGGCTATAACCGGTTTTCCGCCAACGTAGACGGTTTAATGAAACGCTATGAAGGCTTCTGTGACGAAGTGACGGCGATTTTGCACCGGGCGGCTCATGCCCGCAGAGAAAGCGATTAATGCCGTGATCGCGTTAACCCATCAACACCAAACACGGGTCGTTTCGCAAAACAGGAGGTCTGCATGAGCCAGCGCCGCAAGCCCATGTCAGAGATCAACGTGGTGCCATACATCGACGTGATGTTGGTGTTGTTGGTGATTTTTATGGCCACCGCGCCCTTGCTTACCCAGGGGGTCCAAGTAGAGCTGCCAAAGGCACCTTCTAAGGCCATTGATACTCAAGAGCCAGACCCGTTAGTGGTCTCCATTCGCAAGGACGGGGCGCTGTTTTTGAACATCGGCCTGGCCAGTCGCACTAAGAACGAAGAAGACGGTACCCGAGTGACAATTTTTTCGCTGGGTGAACAGGCAGGTAAGGTGCTGCGTGCGAGGACTGACGTACCGGTTTATGTCAAGGCAGATGCCTCGCTGCCCTATGGAGATGTGGTTCGGGTGATGACAGTGCTGCAGCAGGCCGGCGCCAGCGGTGTAGGCCTTATTACCGACCCGCCGGATCTTGAAGGGTAGCGCTTCGTGGCCTTGATTCGCTCCTACGCACTGCCGCTGCTCGCCGCGCTGTTGTTTCACGCTGGGGTGGGCCTGATTTTTGTCAGAGGATTTACCGCCAGTGAAGACATTGCCCAGGTCATTACCCCCAAGGTGGTGAATGCCACCCTCATGGTGGTGGAGCCTCCAGCGCCGAAAAAAAGACCGCCTGCACCGGCGAAACCGGCGCCAACAGCGCCAGTGTCGAACAAGTCCCGCGCCGCCGAGAAAAATCGGTTAGCCGAAGAACGGCGGGCAGCAGAACAAGCCAGACAAGCGGCGCAGGCCACCAAAGATCGGGCCGAGGCCCAGCGTCAAAAGCAGCGCCAAAAAGAATTGGAGGCTCAGCGTCGGCGTGAGCGTCTAGCGGCTTTGGGGGATTTGGCTGACGACTCGTTGCAGCAGTCCTTGGATGCCGAGGCAGAGCAGATTCAAGACAACGACGTCCAAGAGCAAGTGCAAACCTTTCAGGCCGGCATCTACGATCTTGTGCGCAAGAACTGGAGCCGACCGCCCAGTGCGCGCAACGGTATGCAGGTGCGTTTTTTGGTGGAGCTGATTCCCACCGGAGAACTACTGTCCGTCACCCTAGTCGATGGCTCAGGCAGTGCGGCTTTTGATCGTTCGGCAGAACAAGCCATACGGCGGGCACGGCGATTCGTTGTGCCTGAAGATAATTCGGTTTTCGAAGCGAATTTCCGACGTTTCTACTTTCTCTTCCGTCCAGAGGATCTGTTACGGTAGCGGCACGTAATAAGCCGCAGAGTAAAAAAGTTCTCTCATGCCACAATTGTTGAATACACGTTTTTTACAGGTTGGGGCCTTGTTGCCAGGCATCATGTGTTTGGTTGCGTCGGTTCTCGCTGGCCCCGCTCAAGCGGATCTGGACACGATCATCATCGACCAAGGGGTTGATAACCCCATTCGGATTGCCGTGGTGCCGTTTGCGCTGAGTGAAGATCTCGCCGAGCAGCAAAATCCAGCCAAGCTGATTGGTTTTGACTTGGCGCGCAGCGGTCAGTTTGATCCGGTGGCGACAGAAAATATGTTGTCCTATCCCAGCAGGCGCAATGAGGTGTTTTTCCGGGACTGGCGGATTTTGCAAACGGCCTATCTGGTCATCGGCAGCGCCAACACCGACGCGCTTGGGCGAGTGCAGATTCGTTACCAGCTATTCGATGTGGCCACGCAGGCGGAGCTGCAAACCGCCAGTTTTTCTGTGGACTTGGATCAGTGGCGCGATGCCGGTCATAAAATTGCCGACCTGATTTACGCCGAAGTAACCGGCGTGCGTGGCGCGTTCAGCACCAAAATACTTTACGTGCTGGCAGAAGGTGCCGGCACGGCTCAGGCTCGCTATCGACTGCAGGTTGCCGATGTCGATGGTCAGCGACCGCGAACCCTGTACAGTTCAAGCCAGCCCATCCTTTCGGCCAGTTGGTCACCGGATGGGACTCGGGTTGCCTATGTGTCCTTTGAAACCGGCCGTCCGAGCATCATTTTGCAAGACGTCGACGGTCCCAATCGTCAACGATTGACGAGTTTTCGCGGCATTAATGGCTCGCCGGTTTTCTCGCCTGATGGCAAACAACTGGCCATGGTGCTGTCCCGCAGCGGTGATCCCGAGATATTTGTGATGAACTTGGAAACCCGCAAGCTGCGGCGTATTACTCGACATCCCGCCATTGATACCGAGCCATCCTGGTCACCCGATGGCCGATACCTGATTTTTACCTCCGACCGAGGTGGTCGCCCACAAATCTATCAGGTTGAATTAGCCACGAATTTCTTGGAGCGACTGACCTTTGTGGGCGATTACAACGCCCGTGCACGTCTGCTACCAGATGGTCGGCACCTCGTCTTTGTGCATCGACGCAACGGTGTCTTCCACATCGCGTGGCAGGACCTTCAGGAGGACCGCTTGCTGGTGTTAACCGAATCCCAGCTGGACGAGTCGCCGTCACTGGCACCGAATGGCGCCATGCTAATCTACGCAACCCAAGATCAGAATAAGGGGATTTTGGCTGCGGTCTCGGTGGATGGCCGGGTGAAGTACCGGCTGCCGTCTTCGGCCGGGGACGTGCGAGAGCCTGCTTGGTCACCTTTTTTGCCGGATGTTGTAGTGCCTTTGGGGCCATAGGCCGAGCAGCGTTGAGATTGCTGAGCGGAACGGTGATTTTTCCGCTATCGGACGCAGGCATGCGCCGTTTTTTTGGTTAGACTTGCGGATGTAGGAATTTTGCTTTGTTACAACACATTAGGAGTTAGGGATGCACATGCAAGAAAAACTAAATAACCTGCTGGGTGTACTAATCAGCACGATGATCATTGCAGGATGTGCCAGTACTGCCACCGAGCCGGTTGAACAACAACCTGCCGAAGATGTCGTCGAAGTGGTTGAAGTAGTCGAAGTCGAGATAGAAGAAGCCGTTGCCGGCTTTGCAGCAGATAACCGCACCCCAATAGACGCTGCGGGCAACCCTGTTTCCAGAACGTTTTATTTTGATTTCGACCAATCTGTCGTAAGCCCTGCGGATTTCGCAGCACTTGAGGTACATGCCCAAATCTTGGCTGCGAACCCAAGCCGTCGTGTGGTCATAGCCGGACATTGCGACCAGCGCGGTACTCGGGAATACAACTTGGCGTTAGGCGAGCGTCGCGCTCAGTCCATCAGCGCCATTTTAATCGCCGCTGGTGTTAGCGCACGCCAGATTGAAGAAGTGAGCTACGGTGAAGAGCAATTGGCGGATCCTGCCAATACCAGCCGTGCTTGGGCCTTGAACCGTCGAGCCGTAGTGTCCTACCGCTAAGCGATTTGGATTAGTTGGATAGCGATGATTAGAAGAAAGGCCAAGGAACGCAGGGCGCGTAAAGCCCCTGGAGCTTTGTTGATAAAACAAGTTGCCCGGGTCGCTGGGTTTCCCTTGGTCTTCGCTGCCAACATCAGTTTTGCAGCCATACCGGTTGAGGATTCCCTCTTGCGCGCTGCAGCGGAACTGGATGCCCGAACATACAGCGAAGCAGAGGAGGCCGATCTGTGGGCCAGTGCAGGCCAACCGTCGGGGGTCGCTAGCACCCGCCCAAGTGACGCTCCGCTGCTTTATCAGGTTCAGGTGCTACAGCAACAGCTTCGTGAACTCAGTGGCTTGGTAGAAGAGCAGGCCTACATCATCAAAAAACTCCAACAAGATCAGCGCGAGCAATATGTTGATCTGGATCGGCGTATTCTCGCCCTGAACCCTAATCGTCCGTCGCCCGGGCCCACGGCGGTTGCCGATAATGGGCCAGCAATGTCGGATCAAAGCGGTGTGAGCGCCTCAGAATCCTCGGTGCCGGCGGTGACGCTGCCGCAACAGAGCGCGAACAATGAAACCAAGCCCGCCAATGAACGCGAAGCCTACGGGCAGGCCATCGAATGGATGCGCGCGAAGCGCTTTGAAGACTCCACGCGAGCGTTACAGGATTTGATTGTTGATTATCCCAACGGCCAGTTCACGCCTAATGCATTTTACTGGCTTGGCGAACTGAAGCTGGTCACTGGCGAGCGAGAGACAGCCCGTCAGAACTTTGTACAGGTCGTGCGGCTGTACCCTGACCACCAAAAGGTGCCAGATTCGCTGTATAAGTTAGGGGTGATTTACTACCAGTTGGGCGATGAGCAAGAAGCGCGCCGATATCTAGAACAGGTACAAAAAGAGCACCCTCAAAGTTCCGCTGGCTCATTGGCAGCGCGATACTTGGCTGAGATGGAGTGAATCTGCCAGCCGCTTCTAGGCTATAGCACCATGTCGACGCTGCGAATTACTGAAATCTTTTTGTCCTTGCAGGGCGAGGCGAACACCGTTGGTCGCCCGACGATCTTCGTGCGCCTCACAGGTTGCCCTCTACGGTGTCAGTATTGTGACAGCGAGTATGCGTTCTCCGGCGGCAAAACGATGGATCTGGACGCAATTCTTGGCACGGTGGACGAGCTGAGCGTCCCCCATGTCACCGTTACTGGCGGTGAACCCCTTGCCCAACCCAATGCCATTGCCCTTATGCAAAAGTTGGTGGATGCGGGTAAATCGGTTTCTCTCGAGACCAGCGGCGCGCTGAGCGTCGCCGATGTGCCTGCGGATGTGGTGAAAGTGCTGGATCTTAAAACTCCGGGTTCCAATGAGTCCCACCGTAATCTTTGGGAAAATCTGGCTCACTTGAATCCTCAGGATCAAATCAAATTTGTGCTTTGCAGCCGAGCCGACTACGACTGGGCGCGTATGCGGTGCGATGAACACGGTCTCTACAATCGGGTTGGCGATGTGCTTTTCTCTCCCAGCCACCATGAGCTACCGCCTCGCGAGCTTGCAGACTGGATTGTGGCCGACCGCCTGCCAGTGCGCATGCAAATGCAAATGCACAAGTTACTCTGGGGCGATGTGCCCGGTTATTAGACAGATTTGATCTGCTCTGGAAAGGCGGGATTTGCAGCCGCTCACCTGTCAAAAAGGGAATTATGAAAAAAGCAGTTGTTCTGGTTTCGGGTGGTTTGGATTCCGCAACGGTGCTGGCCATTGCCAGGGCCGCAGGCTATGCCTGCTATGCCGTGAGTTTTGATTATGGCCAGCGTCATAGTGCTGAGTTAAATGCGGCACGACAGGTGGCCGCGGAAGCCGGCGTTGCCGAACACCGAATCGTCACCATCGATCTCAGTCAGTTTGGCGGCTCGGCGCTAACAGACGAGAACATTGACGTTCCCGAAGCGAATCAGGAGTCGGTTGAAAGTGACATCCCCATAACTTACGTTCCGGCTCGCAATACCGTGTTCTTATCCCTCGCCTTAGCCTGGAGTGAAGTGCTGGATGCTCAAGACATTTTTCTTGGCGTCAACGCCGTGGACTACTCGGGCTACCCCGACTGCCGCCCGGCCTTTATCGAGTCCTTTGAAGTCATGGCGAACCTTGCGACTCGCGCTGGCGTTGAAGATCACCGTCTTACGATCCACGCGCCCTTAATCGACTTAACCAAGGCGGAGATCATTCAGCGAGGCGTGGAGCTGGGTGTTGACTATTCGTTGACGGTTTCGTGCTATCAGGCAGACGATTCAGGTGCAGCCTGCGGCGTGTGTGATTCCTGTTTTCTGCGGCAACAAGGGTTTGTCAGCGCCAAAGTCCCAGATCCCACCCGCTATCAGTGACACATCTGTACAAACCTGCCGCATAAACTCTTGTTTCACCCTACACAGGTGACTACAATGCGCACCGCTTTAAAGCTATGGGTCGTTAGCTCAGTTGGTAGAGCACCGGGCTTTTAACCTGTTGGTCCTGGGTTCGAGTCCCAGACGACCCACCATTTCTTTTAAAGCGCTCCTCACAGACGCGGTAACGCCCGGCAAGCTTGGGCGTTAATCTCTAAGAACTGCACGACAGCATGGAGCACCCGCTTCGATTCCTGGCCCACTCAGGTCGCTTGGCGGCGAATGGCTCCATCCCTTCCTGCCGCTGGTAAGGCTGCTCTAGCACCTGCATCCATTGGCTCAGGCGCTGAAAGTCCCCCCTTTCTGCCTCGTCGATGGCAAGCTGGGCGAGATAGTTGCGGGGCACATACAGCGGATTAGTGGCATTCATGCTGTCCGCACGCTGCTGGTGGCTGCGGCCCTGCCGCTGCGCTAGATTCAGGTAGTCTTGGAGCCACTGCTGGGTTTGCTGAAGAGTGTCCTGAGAAATTTGGTCTGGCGTGTAGTAGGCGTCACTCAATCGGTCCGCATCGGTTTCGGCGTTTTGCACATCCGCCAGATGTCGAAAAAACAGAGTCATGTCGGTTTCTGTTTCTGTCAGCAGTTTAAGTAAGCGATTGGTCAGGTCATCATCGAACTCACTTAGCCCCAATTTGCTGGCCATCATTTGCTGCCATTGTTGTTCATAGGTGCTGGCGAATCCCCCGAGAATATCTTCAAGAGGTTTGGTCTCTTCGATCAGCGGGTACAGGGCGTTGGCCAGCTGCAAAAGATTCCACTGAGCGACAGCGGGTTGTTGGCCGTACCGGTAACGGCGCTGACCGGCATCGGTAGTGTTCGGTGTCCAGTCCGGGTCAAAGCCCTCCAGCCAGCCGTAGGGTCCGTAGTCTATGGTTTCGCCTAAGATGGACAGGTTGTCGGTATTCATCACGCCGTGAACAAAGCCTACTCGCATCCAGTGCACCATTAGCGCGGCGGTGCGTTGGCAAACCTCGTCGAAGAACGCTAAGTAGCGACCCTTGGCGTCCTGATGGGCCGCTGCAATGGCGGGGAATTCACGGCGGATGACGAAGTCGGTGAAGGTAGCCAGCAGATCGGTTTCCTGTCGGGCGGTGAGCATTTGAAAGTGCCCAAAACGCACGAAGGAAGAGCTGACTCGACAGACAACGGCACCGGGCTCTAGGGCCGGGTGACCGTCGTACAGCATGTCCCGCATTACTTGTTCGCCAGTGCCCATCAGCGACAGTGCACGGGTCGTAGGCACCCCAAGGTGATACATGGCCTCAGAGCAGACGTACTCGCGCAGGGACGAACGCAGTACCGCTAGGCCATCGGCGGTTCGCGAATAAGGTGTTTCGCCAGCCCCCTTGAGCTGCAGCATCAGGTGACCGCTGTCGGTTTCCACCTCGCCTAGGTTAATGGCACGACCATCCCCAAGCTGCCCGGCCCAGTTGCCGAATTGGTGGCCGCCATAACAGGTGGCGTGGGGATCCATGCCCGGTAGCAGACGGTTTCCGGCGAAGATCTGTACAAAGTCCTCGCTCTGACATTGTGCTTTGGAAAGCCCTAGCCCGGCCGCTACCGATTCGGAAAAATGCATCAAATAGGGCGCTTGAACCGGCGTTGGTTCTACCCGAGAAAACAGCGCATTGCGAAGTTGCCGACGGGCACTGCCCACTTGCGCATCGCCGGGCAGGTCATTGGTGAAGGCATTATTAAAAACTAGGTGCTGCATTGGTTGCCATCTGGGTGGTCTGAGGGGCCTAAGAGTAATGTGCTTGGTTGCGCAACACGAACAAAAATCGACTTTTGTCCACTCGCTCAAGCCTCGAACTCAGTGTATGTTTTTTCCCGAGGGATGCAGAACAGGAGGAGACAACATGTCACAAGCCACCGCCACACAGGCATATGATGCCCACAATACCGCCATTGAAGATTTCGATGTCAGCAGCGCTGGACTGATGCAGAGCAACCAGCATTGGGAATTTTTTGCCCGCATGCGTGACGAAGCGCCAGTGCACTACTGCAAAGACAGCATGTTCGGGCCGTATTGGTCGATAACCCGCTTTGCCGACATCATGGAAATTGAAAAGAACTGGCAGGATTTTTCGTCAGACTTGGGCATCACCCTGACCGATCGGCCGGAAGACTTTTCTACCCCAAACTTTATCGGTATGGATCCGCCAAAACACGATCAGCAACGCCAGACCGTGCAGGGGGTGGTTGCGCCGATGAACCTGAAACAGATGGAATCGCTGATACGCCAGCGCGCGGCAGCGATTTTAGAATCCTTGCCCGTCGGCGAAACCTTCAACTGGGTGGACTTAGTCTCTATTGAACTGACTACCCAGATGCTTGCGACGATTTTCGACTTTCCGTTCGAGGATCGATACAAGCTGACCTATTGGTCGGATATGGCAACCTCGGGTGAGTTAGCCGGTGGACCAACACCGGAAGCCGATCGGCGGGCCGCGTTGATGGAGTGTTTGGAGTACTTCACCGATCTGCGCCAAAAGCGCAGCAACGAGCCGCCGAAGATTGACCTGCTGTCCATGCTGGCTCACGGCAAAGACACCCAGAACATGCCGCCGATGGAATTTTTGGGTAATTTGATTTTGCTGATTGTGGGTGGCAACGACACCACCCGGAATTCCATCTCCGGTGGGGTGCTGGCACTGAATCAAAACCCAGATGAGTACGAAAAGCTGCGAGCCGATCACAGCTTAATTCCCAACATGGTCTCAGAAATTATTCGCTGGCAAACGCCGCTAGCATTTATGCGTCGAACGGTGACCCGTGATCTGGAATTTCGCGGTCAGCAGATGCGCGCAGGCGACAAGGTCGCCATGTGGTATGTCTCGGGCAACCGCGACGAGCGGGTGATACCGGATCCGGACCGCTTTTGGATAGACCGGCCCAACGCACGTCACCATTTGTCCTTTGGGTTTGGCCTGCACCGCTGCATGGGTAACCGACTGGCCGAGATGCAGCTTCGGGTGCTGTGGGAAGAGATCATGCAGCGCTTTCGTTTTGTCGAAGTAGTCGGCGAGGTAGAGCGGGTTCAATCCAGCTTTGTGCGCGGTTATGCAACCATGCCCGTAACCCTTCATCCTTGGTAAGCTCGGGATCCAGAGAGGTTGGTTTAGCGGAACGGTTGGTCGGGATCGATAAAAGAACGCACTGACGGGACCGATAAACACAAAAATAAGGCAACAAGCCAAAACAATAACGGCAGGGTCGCCTCGGGTTCTCCGAGTCGCCCCCAAACCGATGACAATAAAGGGGAAGGATATGTCGCTGACGCAGTTAAGCCGGTCGATTGAGGGCTTGGTGGCCATCGTTACTGGAGCGGGTAGTGGCATGGGCGCGGCAACAGCTAAGTTGTTTGCAGATCAAGGCGCCAAAGTTGCCGCCTTGGACATCAACGAAGCCCGGGTCAACGACGTGGTTGCAGAGATAGCGGCCGCTGGCAAAACAGCTAAGGCCTGGACGCTGGATTTAGCCGATGGCGATGCCATCGGCCGAGTTTTTGGCGATATCGCCGACCACTTTGGCGGCATTGATTTGCTCATCAACAACGCCGGTATTTCCATTCCGGCGCCCATTGATCGAGACGGTTACGACGACGCTTGGGATAAATCATTAGCGGTGCTGCTCACCGCGCAGCAGCGCACCATTCGAATCGCCTTACCCTACCTGCGGCAGTCTGCGAACCCCCGCATCGTTAACATCGCGTCCACCGAAGGGTTAGGGGCCACCAAGGGCGGTAGTCCGTACACAGCAGCAAAACATGGGGTGGTTGGATTAACCCGGTCTTTGGCCGTGGAACTGGGTGGCGAGGGCATAACCGTCAATTGCATTTGCCCGGGTCCCATCAAAACCAGAATGACCGCAGTGATTCCTGACGAGCACAAGCAGATTTTTGCTCGGCGCCGAGTGGCTTTGAAGCGCTATGCCGAAGCAGAAGAAGTGGCCCATGGCACCCTGAACTTTTGCCTGCCCTCGTCAAGCTTTATGACTGGCGCTGCGTTGCCCGTGGATGGTGGATTGACCATTAAAAATGCGTAGGTCTCCACGTCGCGGGCCATGCTTCATGATGTCATCTAAGCGGCAATCCTCGTGAGTAGTTCCACAGACAAAGTGTCTTGGTCTACCACTTTAGCCTTTGGCGCTCCGGCAATCGGGGCAGGGTACATGTACCTGATACTCAGCCTATACGTGATGAAGTTTTCCACAGATGTGCTGCTCATCGCCCCGGCGGTGATGGGTGCTATCTTCAGCTTGTCGCGCATCTGGGATGCCATATCGGATCCCTTGGCGGGCTATCTCAGTGATCGTACAACCTTCCGGCTAGGTCGTCGCCGAACGTGGATTTTGGCTAGCTGCCTGCCCATTTCATTGGGTTTTTATGCGGTATTTGCGCCGCCTTTCTCCATGGAAGGAACCGATCTGACGATATGGATGACCGTTGCCATTATTGGGTTCTATTCTGCAATGACCCTGTTTTTTGTGCCCCATATGGCGTTGGGAGCCGAACTTTCCACGGACTACCACGAACGCAGCCGACTGTTTGGGGTGCGCCACATTTTTTACATTCTAGGCTCGATTTTGTCCTTGGGCGCCATGTACTTGCTCATCAACGAGGAGTTTTCCCCAGATGGCAATGTGCGGCTGCTGGCTCGGGATCTGGCCTTTGTAGCCATCGCCATTATGGTGGTACTGGTGATCTACGCCGTCGTGGTCCTGCGCGAGCGACCGGAGTTTCAAAACCGCCAGCAGGGCGGACCCCTGCAGGCGTTTCGAGACATTTGGGGGAATCCCCACGCTCGGCTGCTGATTACTGTGACCTTTATCGAAAACGTCGGCAGCGCCGCCATAGCTGCGCTGACCCTTTACATATCCCAATATGTGGTGGGTGCTCCAGCCATGGCGCCGCTGATTATTTTGGCCTACATGATCCCGTCGTCGCTTTTTGTGCCCATGTGGATTCCGCTGTCTAAGCGCTACGGCAAAATTAAAGTATGGATGGCAGGCATGGTCATGACAGGGGTGTCTTTTGGCGGCATGTTTGTGCTGCCGTTTTTGGATACCTTGGATCAACGTCTGGTGGTAATTCTCGTGCTCGCATTTTTTGCGGGTCTGGCCAATGGCTGCGGCGGTACGCTGGGACCGTCGGTACAAGGTGATGTGATTGATTTCGATGAGTACCAAACCGGTGAGCGCAAAGAAGGTTCCTACTTTGCCGCATGGAACTTTGTGTACAAGAGCGCCCTGGGCGTCATGCTGCTATTAACCGGTTTCGTGCTGGATTTTGCCGGCTTCGTGCCCAACCAAGAACAAACCATGCAGGTGAAGTTGGCCATGGTCAGTTTGTATGGGCTGTTCCCGCTGGTCTGCTACACCATCGGCGCGATTTTATTCAGCCGTTTCAAACTCGATGAAGAGGCTTACGAGGTGATACGCACCGAGCTGGATGCCCGGCGCGCCAAAGAGGGAGCTATCGCCCAATAAAGTTACCCGGACGGCGTTCGGCCACAGACTTGATGCCTTCGCGAAAGTCTTCGGTTTGTTGTAGCCGGTGCTGTTCTAAAAACTCGTGATCTGTTTGGGTCTTTACAGCGCCGGACAAACCCGCGCGCATGGTAGCGCGTACCGAGGCCACGGCCAGCGGTGCGTTTTCAGCGATTTCTGCAGCCAGCTTAATGGCTTCTGCCCGCAAGTTTTCTTTATCCGTTAGCACGTCGGCAAGACCCATTTCATAGGCCTCGGTGCCGGTGATACGACGGCCGGTAAGGAACAGAAGGTGGGCTTTCTGCTGACCGATCAGTCGTGCCAAGGTGTGGGTTAGGCCAAAGCCGGGGTGAAATCCCAGTTTGACAAAGTTGGCGGTGAGCCGGGTTTCTGGGCTGACCACCCGAAAGTCCGGCATCACGGCCAGACCAAAGCCACCACCCACCGCGGCGCCCTGTACCGCGGCGACAACGGGGATGTTGGTATCGAATAATTTGACCGCTTCGGCGTACAGCGGGTTGCCATCGCTGGCTTTTCGCTCGGCGCGTTCGTCGTTACCGGAAGAACTGCCGAAGTTATTGCCGGCGCAAAAATGCTTGCCCTCGCTGCACAGAACCACGGCCCGCACATCATCGCTGGCCTCGAACTTACCGAAGGCATCGGCCAGGTCGCGAATCATCTGAGTGTCGAAGAAGTTGTTCGGTCCACGCTGGATTTCCACCACGGCGACGTAGTTCTCGATGGTGATGCCAAGTCCGTCGTAATTCATATCCTGCATGTGTCTCTCCTCTCACATCTTGTTAATCAGTTAGGCAGTGGTGCCCAACGCCGAAGCACCAACAATAAGCTGCGGATACTGCCAAAGGCAACGGTTCTGAACAGCAGCTTGGTCATGCTGTTCCAAGCATTGTGTGACTCAATGGAAAAGACCATCTCAAAGATTGAGCGGTAGGGCTAGGCAACTTTAGAGACTTGCATAATTAGTTCGTAACCAAGCAACCGTAAGCCTTGCTCAATTGGGCGAATGTGCGATTGGTGATCGAGGTCCAGCATTCGCCGTACTTGGTTTTCGCGCAGGCCCATCATAGAAGCCAGCTTAACATTACTGGTTTTTGACTCGATGAGTGCGTTATGCAGTGCCGCCTTTGCCGCGACGAGTGGGTTTAAACAGACCACAGGCTGGCCACGTCTTGGTTTTGATCCACTGGGAATTGCCTGCCGGTCATCAACATACATTGCCAAAGCAACGACCAGTGCATCCTGGGCTTCGTGTAGAACATGTTCTTCGTCGTCACCGAAAGTGATGGCCTCTGGGACATCAATAAAGCGACCAATTACGCCGTCTTCATCCTGTTCTAGTGTTACCGGATATTGAAATAGCATTACAAGTCCTCTTGGTTAACGCCTAATTGTTTGCAAACAAGGTTTACGTAGTTTTTGCTCAGGTCTGTTGCGCCGTGAGTTTTAATCACAGTTTTTTTGCCGTTGAAGCGAGCTTGCACGTGGCCACCTTTGCCTCGCCCTGTTTCGATTTCGACACCTAGCGCTTGAAGTTTCTTGATTAGCTGTTTGCCTTTCATGGTCATAATATTCGCACATATTTGTGCGATCAAGAGGGCGCAAAGCTACCGTTTGTCCCTAAAAACAACCGTTCATCGACGAAGTCAGTATCCAAAGATATAGCGCAGGACGACAGCCGTGCTGCAGCAGTGAGGGTAGACTTGCCGGCGCTTTAGTGAAGGGCATCAATCAGGGGGCCAAAGTCGGTAGGGAAGTCCTCGGTATCCCATTTTTCGGAAAATGGTTCTCAAGTAGCGATATTTTTTAAGAAAGTGGAAACGGGTGTTTTTTCTTAGCAACCCTTCAATTAGGCAGTGGTGCCCAACGCCGAAGCATCAACAATACGCCGCGGATACTGCCAAAGGCAACGGCTACAAAAAATAGATTGGCTGCGATGCTTCGCAGCAAAAAAGGAATCCCCGCCGCATAGCAGCTAAGCCAGCCTGCCAGCGTGTTTGGATAAAACCCTGTCGCCATTGGGGCAGCATTGCTGATCAAGTAAAAAATAACGGCGCTGGCAACAGCGGCACCGCCAACCTGCAACAGGCCAATCTTTCGTAGCAGTGGCGTAACCCCAGCGGCGCAGGCGATGTGTGCGATATAAACTAGCGCCATAGCCGCGGTGCTGTAGGCGCCGATAACCGCATCGGCTGCGGCAACACTGGCAATAACGGGCAGGGGTAACAGGTGCCGAGGCAGATAGGCCGCAGCCAGTAAACCAATAGCGCCGATGGTGGACATGCCTGCTGGGTGGGGCAGCAGATGTGATGCGGCCCCAACGACGCAGAGGGTAATGGCGATGAACCAAGGCTTAAGCGCTTCAGAAGGTGCGTTAAATGGCATGGCGGCGTGTCTTTTGATTGAGTTGACTCACTATAGTGGGCCGCAAATGAATTGTCTTTGCATCTTCGTCAGAGCGGCATGAGCGAAATTAATATGGCCCATCGCCTTGACCAGTTCGCGACATGGCCTGGGATATAGTGAGATCTTTACCCAAGGAAGTTGGCGAAGATGGCAAGTCGAGACATCTACTCCGTGTTGGCGGTGCCAAATTTCCGTTGGCTTTGGATCGGCAGTCTTGGGTCGTCCTTTGCTATGAATATGCAGATCATAGCCCGCGGCTGGTTTGTTTATGACCTCACTTCGTCGGCGATGGATCTAGCTTGGGTGACCCTATCCTTTATGCTGCCATCGGTATTGTTTTCCCTCTACGGTGGGGTGCTGGCTGACCGGTTGCCCAAGCGTCGCCTCATTGTGTTCGCCCAAACCCTAAACGCCGCCGCAACCCTAGTCATGGCATGGATCATTTTTTCCGGCAACGTGGTCTTTTGGGACTTCATTTGGTTCGGTTTCTTTAACGGCACGGTGCTGGCCCTGTCCATGCCGGCGCGGCAGGCTTTCGTGCCCGAGCTGATCCCCCAGCCCCTGATATTCACAGCCATGGCCCTGAATACCACCGGCTGGAATCTGTCTCGCATTGTTGGTCCGGCGCTGGCGGGGTTGCTGATTGCATGGTTAGCCGGTGGTGACAAGCAGTCGGCCTATGGTGTGGGCATCGTCTATACCGTGATTGCTGGCTTATACCTCACCTCGGCTCTGACTACGCTGTTGGTGGATCGTCCCGGCGTATCAACTCAAGAGCAGCGTAGTGGTACCTATCAAGAAATGCGTGAGGGACTCGCCTACGTATTTGCCCACCCGCGTATTTTCGCCCTGTTGCTGCTGTCGATTATTCCGTTTTTATTCGGAATGCCGCTCAATACCTTGCTACCGGCGTTCAATCAGGATGTGTTGGGCGGACACGCGGACAGTTTGGGCATTTTGGTATCCGCCATGGGCGGCGGAGCGATTATTGGCTCCATGATGATGGCCGCCATGGGCGACATGCGGCGTAAAGGGTTTTGGTTGCTCGTCAGCAGCTTGGGCTGGGCTATCGCTACCGCCTGTTTCGGTTTCAGTGTAAATCTTGCCGCGGCGCTTATGGCGATAGCGCTAATCGGCCTGATCAGCGCATGGAATATGTCGCTTAATCGTGGACTCATTCAACACTCGGTGGACTCGCATATGCGGGGGCGTATTATGAGCATCGACATGATGTTTCATGGGCTCATGCCCTTGGGTGTGTTCCCCATCAGTTGGATCGCTGAAGGTTACGGCGTTGGAGCGGCGTTAGTGGTGAGCGGTAGCGCTTTTGCCGTGCTAATCGGCTTGGCCATGGTCTGGTCGCCGGCGGTAAGAGATATGGCGCAAGACAAAGCTCCAAAGGCAGAAGCCTCAGCAAACTAGTTCACCGGTTTAAATAGACAGGTAAGAGATATGCAGTGGGATCTGATTGTTCGTAACGCCAAGGTCTTCGACGGTCACGGCGAAGCCGGTCGGGTCGGCGATGTGGCGGTAAAGGACGGCAAAATAGCTGCGCTGGGTGGTCGTTTGCCCTCCAAGGAAAGCGAGGAGATTTATGAGGCCGATGGCCAATGGCTGGTGCCAGGGCTGCTGGATATACACACCCACGAAGACTTAGAGGCTGAACTGGATCCGGGTTTGCCCGAGGTGGTTCGCCATGGCACCACCAGCGTCGTGGTAGGAAATTGCAGTATCGGCCTGGCCTTCGGCAATCAACGCCAATCTGCGCTGGATGCCAATCAAGACCCCATCGTCGACTGTTTTGCCCGGGTGGAGAACATACCCAAAACGGTATTGTCTAAGGCCGCAGACAAAGCGACCTGGTCGAAACCTGCCGATTACCTCCGCCACCTGGATGAGCTTCCTCTAGCCGCAAATATGGCGCCGTTCCTGCCCCACTCTATGTTGCGAATCGAGGTGATGGGGCTGCAAGACAGCGTCAGCCGCCAGCCAACACCGGCGGAGCTTGATCGTATGGCGGGCATTTTGGATGAGGCCATGCAGGAGGGGTACCTGGGCTTGTCCACAGACGGTTTGCCCCTGCACTTTTTGGCCAATGAGCCAAATTTGAGCAAACGGATTCCCACCCAATATGCGGAGTTTGCCGAATACAAGCGCCTAACCGATGTGGTGCGCAAGCACGACCGGGTGTGGCAAATGACGCCAGCTACTGACGATGGCGGGCTAACGGCGCGCTTATTTATGCTCAGCAGTGGCCGTTTGTACGGCAAGCCATTGAAGGTAACCGCCCTAGCCGCCATCGACAGCGTGAACAATCGCAGCAATTTGTCGCGAGGTTTGTTGTTCAGCAACCTGCTCAACAGCAACGCGCTGCAGGGGAAATTCCGGCTGCAGTGTCTGAGTGCACCGTTCAAGGTTTATTCCGAAGGCGCTGTCAGCCCGCTTGCCGAAGCCGATCCGCTGATGCGGCGATTGATCGAAACGGAACTCGAAGATGTCGAGGGCCGTCGCAAGATATTGTCGGATCCGGAATTTGTGGAAGCCTTTCGAGCCATGTGGTCTCGGGGTAAGAGCGGATTCAACATGGGTCACCTGCGGCGCATGCTACGTCTGGAAAAAGAGTTCCTGACCCGAGACTTAAATGACATGCAGATATATCGGTCCAGCATCGCGGCTTGGCCGGGTCAGACCATGGCATGGATTTATCACCGCTATAAAAGCTGGTGTGTGAACGCCGACATGATCGACGACGTTGAGGAAAAAGCGGCTTTCGAGGCTTTGGGTAAGGCGATTCGCGACGATGGTGAGTTCTTCCTTGGACTGCTTCGCCACTTCGATACGGACCTGCACTGGTGTTATGTGGCTGCCAATAAAGACCCAGAGGTCATCAAACGCTTGCTGCTGCACCCCAAGCTGCTTCCCGGGTTCAATGACAGCGGCGCCCACGTCACCAATATGGCGTTTTTTGACGGCAACCTGCGGGCGCTGAAGATTGGCCTTGAAGAGTCCGAAGCCTGCTTCAGTCACATGTTATCCCGGCTTACCAGCGAGCCGGCGGACTTTTTTGGATTATCCGGTGTGGGCAGTCTGCGGGTAGGCAACCGTGCGGACATGGTGCTGCTGAATCCGCAGCAGTTGGCCAGCTACGACGGTGAAGCCAGCGTGCAATACCAGTATCGGGACGTTTTTGACTGTCATCAGTTGGTGAACCGGTCTGATGGCGTGGTCGATGGTGTGTTTGTGGGTGGCCAGCGTGTTTGGCAGGGGGATGACTTCTGCGGCGAGCATGGTCAGCAGACGTTAGGCGGGGCGTTGCGCGCTGTCTAGCACAAGCTTGGGTTGCCGCCATCCGGAATAACCAGATAGCGGCAGCCCGTCATCGCTAATCCTTAGGCTGCCCTAGGATGCGCTCGGCAATAATGTTGCGCTGAATGTTCGGCGTGCCGCCGCCAATCACCACATTCGGCCAGTTCAGTGCGCCCTTGGACCATGTGCCGTTGTCTACGGCCTCTTCGCCGCCCTTGAGCTGAAGTCCTGCCTGCCCCGAAAGCTCAATGGCGAAGTCGTCCATCTCGATTTCTAAGCTGGCGCGATGCAGCTTGTTCACTGAGGTTTCGGAGGTCAGCGGCTCGCCCTTAATCTGCTTCGTCAGGTAGCGCAGGCCGTTGTACTTCATGGCGGAAATTTTCATCTCAAATTTCGCTACCGTTCGCCGGACCTTGGGGTCTTCGCTGGCGGGCTTACCCTGGCGTGAGCTGTTTTTGACCAGCGTTTTTAGATCATCCAACTTGGCTTGAAGCTGCGTTACTTCACCGATGCTGGAGCGTTCGTTGGCAAGGGCCGACACCGTCACCTTCCAGCCTTCGCCCTCAGCGCCTAAGCGGTTTTCCACGGGTACTTGAACATCGGTAAAGAAGATTTCGGCGAAGTGCTTGTCGCCGGCCATGTTTTGAATGGGTCGAACTTCCACCCCTGGCGCATCCATTGGTACCAAGAAGCAGGTAATGCCATCGTGCTTGGAGGCCACATTGAAGTCGGTCCGGGTCAGCAGAATGATCCACTGAGACCATGGGGCGCCAGTGGTCCAGATCTTTTGACCGTTAACCACATAATGGTCGCCGTTGAGTTCGGCCTTGCATTGGATGGCTGCTAAGTCAGAGCCGTGGTTTGGCTCAGAATAACCCGTGCACCAGGTCACCTTGCTGTCCAGGATGTCCGGTATGAACTTCTTTTTTTGTTCTTCGGTACCGTACTCCATGATGCCGGGGCCGACCCAGGCCAGACCCATCATCGAGGTGCCCAAGGGCGGTGCCTTAGCAAGAGACATCTCTTCTTTCAAAATGGCTTGTTCGATTAGGCCGCCGTTGCTGCCGCCAAATTCCTTGGGCCATGCGAAACCAACCCAGCCCTTGGCGCGCACTTTTTCTAGCCATGTGCCTAGGAAATTTTTGTCACGCTTTTCTTTCGGCGGCAGATTGTCAGCAAGAAAATCGCGTACCTCTTGTCGAAACGACTGTTCCTGTGGGGTGTAGTCAAAGTCCATTAAAGACCTCCTAAAGTTGCAATTCTGTCCATGTGGTAATCCGAGTCGCCGTACATTGGCCGCGCCCATTTCGAACGCTTGAGATAAAGCTGGGCGTCGTAATCAGCGGTAAAGCCGATGGCGCCGTGCAGGCCGACGCCGTCGATGCCGATTTGCGCGAAGGCATCTGACGCATAGCCCTTGGCCATAGAAACGGCCTTGGCCAGTTCTGCGGGATCATCGTCTACGGTCCATGCTGCGAAGTAACACAGTGACCGATAGCTTTCTAAGTCGACGAACATATCGGCTAAGCGGTGTTTCACGCCTTGGTATTGACCTATGGGTTTGCCGAATTGGATGCGTTCCTTGGCATAACCGCTGGTCATTTCCAGAATGGCCGCGCCAGCGCCTACCATCTCGGCGGTGGTGGCTACCGCGCCGCAGTCGGTTAAGAAGGCTAGTTGTTCAGGGCTGAGGGGCAGCAAATCCTCTTCGCTGATTTCAACTCCGTCGATGTCTACGCTGGCCATGGGCTTTGTGGTGTCGATGGTGGGTTGAGGTGTAATGGTGACCTGCTTCTTGCTCAGCGCCGCCAGGGCCAGGCCGTCAGGACCTTGCACAGCCAGCAACATGTAGTGGGCTGCGGCGGCGTCGTTCACAAAGGGCTTCTTGCCGTGCAGAGTGTAGCCACCCGTTCTCGCCGTGGCGGTAGCCGTAATGGCTTTGGGGTCGATCCAGTTTGCCTCGTCGTACAGGCCAATGGTTACCACGGCTTCGCCAGAGGCCATGGCAGGTAGCCAGCTCGACTTCTGCTCCTCTGACGCGCATGCCAGTATTGCCGTGCTTGCCAGTGCCTGAGAGGCGATGGGCAGTGGGCACAGCCCTTCGGCGGCGGCTTCCAGTACCACGATCAGATCAATCCATTTGAGCCCTAGCCCTCCGTGAGCTTCAGGAATTGTTAGGCCCAGCCAGCCCAACTCGGCCGCCTGCTGCCATAAGGTCTGGTCGAAAGGCATGCTTTCGCTGGCGATCTCTCTGACCCGTGTTAGCGGACAAGCCTCTTTCATAAACCGTTGAACCTGCTCTTTCAGCAAGTTCTGTTCTTCTGTAAATCCAAAGTTCATTTCAATCCTCTTACGCAGATATTAGTAACGGGTCTAGCCACCACGTAGGGGGTTAACCGGTGGCCAAGCTTCTTTGCTGGCCAGTATTTTCTCGCCAATATCCGCTACCGCCCAGGGTTCCGCATCGGCGCTGGCCTGTGCGATGGGGGTTACCTGCCAGCTCAACAGCGATACGTTGTTACCGGCGACCAGCCACTGGCGGCCGCTGATGTCCTTGGCCTCGTCGGTGCACAGCCAAACCACTGGAGGCGATACCGCCTCGGGCGGAAAACTGTCTTGGACCTCTTCTGGAAGAATGTCCGTGGTTAAGCGCGAGGTGGCCGTGGGTGCCAGCACATTGACGGTGATGCCGTATTTGACGCCTTCCAGCCATAAGCAGCGCATAAAGCCGGCGATGCCGGCCTTGGCAGCTCCATAGTTTGTTTGGCCAAAGTTGCCCAGCAGCCCTGAGGTAGAACTGGTCATAATGATGCGGCCGCCTGTGCCTTGTTCCAGCATACGGTCGAAGGCAACCTTGGTCGTTAGATAGGTGCCGCGCAGGTGTACGTCCATCACCACATCCCACATGTCGTCAGTCATGTTCTTAAAGGACTTATCACGCAAGATGCCGGCGTTGGCGATTAGGATGTCCAGCTTGCCGAAGGCTTCTACCGCCGCATCGACCATGCCTTGAGCGTCTTCCCGGCTGGTGACAGACCCATAGTGGGCAACGGCCTTACCGCCGGCAGCGTTGATTTCGTCAACAACGCCGTCCGCCATGGAGGTGCTCGCGCCGGTTCCGTCCCGGGCGCCACCCAAATCATTGACGACAACCTTGGCACCTTCGGCTGCCAACAGCAGTGCGTGGGCACGGCCTAAGCCGCCGCCTGCACCTGTAACTAACGCGACCTTGCCTTCGAGCATTCCCATAATTTCTCTCCCCTGTAGATTTGATTTACGACCGATGTCGATTTTCAACCGATACTACCATCGGGCACAGCCTCGGAACATTGGATGCCTGTGCCTCGTACTTGCCGGCGGCAAAAGCGTCGAATGGCTTAAACCCTGCGGTGTGGGGTGCTAGTGTAGCGGGCTTGGCGAAGGATTGAGGAGACAGACATGGACAAGTTATTGGACTTTACCGGCAAGGTTGCCTTGGTCACTGGCGGTAGCCGGGGGCTGGGTCGTGAAATGGCTCTGGCCCTGGCAGAGCGGGGTGCCGACGTCATTATCACCAGTCGCAAGGCCGATGCCTGCGAGGCTGTGGCAGCTGAAATCCAGGCCCTTGGTCGTCAGGCCATGGCCTACGGATGTCATGTGGGTCATTGGGGTGAAATCGATGCCTTGGTGGACGCTGCTTATCAACGGTTTGGGAAAATTGACATTTTGATCAATAACGCGGGCATGTCGCCGCTGTATGAATCCCTGTCGTCCATCACCGAGGAGCTTTTTGACAAAGTTGTTGGCGTTAACTTGAAAGGCCCGTTCCGTTTGATGGCCTTAGTGGGCGAACGTATGGCAGCGGGCGAGGGCGGCAGTATCGTCAACATAAGCAGCATTGCCTCGCTGCAGCCGTCGCCAAATTCGGAACCCTATGGTGCTGCCAAGTCTGGTCTGAACGCGTTGACGCGCTCTTTCGCTTTTGCCTTTGGTTCCAATGTGCGGGTGAACGGTATCGCCGCAGGGCCCTTTTTAACTGACATTTCCAAGGCTTGGGACATGCAGGCATTTGAAAAACAGGCCAAGGCCCAGCACGCGTTGAAGCGTGGCGGTGAGCCGGACGAAATTGTCGGCGCGGCTCTGTATTTGGCTGGGCCCGGTGCCAGCTTCACCACGGGCACGGTGATTCGTGTTGATGGCGGAACGCGCTAAGACCTCGTTTGCCACGACTGAATAAATTGGGTGACGGCTCGAACCAATGCCGGCCCAAAGTCTTTGCCATAGAGTTGGTTCAAAGTACCTAAGCCACCTGGATTCGCCACATTGACCTCCATCAGAACGTCATCTACTAAGTCGATGGCGGCAAAGCCAATATGTTCCGCCATCAGGTCTTGGGCAATTTCTCCAATAATTTGTTTTTGTCGTTCACTGAGCGTGGTGGGCTGGGCGGAGCCATGTTGTGCAAGGTTTGCGTGCAGCTGGTTCGTGGGGAGGCGCAGGTAGCTGCCAATTATCTCTCCACCCACGACTAGGGTTCGGGTTTCGCCCTTTGCAATGTTGGGCAGAAACCGCTGCAGCACCCAGTACGCGCCCGGTCGCTGCGCCATCCTGCTTAGGAGGGTGTCGGTGTCGTCACTGTGCAGGCGCGAGACGTCCCGGCCAAAACTCCCAGCCAAAGGCTTGAGCACCCAGTCGCCGGATTCCTCAGCCATGGCTGCTATCAATGTTTCTGGCTCCGAAGCGATATGGCTCTCGGGTCCAAGGGCCAACCAAGCGGCCTTGCCGTGCCGTAGGATCATGCTGGCAGGGGCATTGATCACCCGACGTGCGGGCAACTCATCCAGCAGTTGCAGCCAGTCTAAAAAGCCGTTGCGGGGCCCAAATCCTATGGGCCAAACCAGATCAAAGGTGTCTAAAGGCGTGCTTTCCAGAAACAGTGCCCCAGAGCGCCGGTGCAGGGAACGATGTTGTCCGTGACGTACCTGCCAGCCTTGGGCTTTGAAGGCGGCAGGCAACGTCTGGGCGTTGTCATTACCGGCATGTTCCGGTGCTACTGCGCTGGAATGGGGCGAGATCAAAAAAAGAACGTTGGGTTTGGGCATGGATAAGGCTCGCGCGTGCCGATAGCTGTGAAGTTTCCCTTAGGCTAAATCAGGCCACAAATGGCGGATTTGTGACAGCCCAAGGTTGGACTTATGATCGTCACCTAAATTCACAACGGTGATTACAGTGAGCAGCAATTCAACCAGTCTTCCCGATTACTCTCTCGCCCCTGAGCAGGTGCCATTAGTGGGCAGTCTGACATTGGACGATGGGGAACGGGAACGCTTGAAATCTCGCATCGCCGACACTCTGCAAAGCAAGGGTATGGCCTTGGTGGCCCACTACTATGTGGATGGCGACATTCAGGATCTTGCGGAACAAACTGGCGGGTGTGTCTCCGATTCTTTGGAAATGGCCCGCTTTGGCCGGGATCACGAAGCTTCCAGCCTGGTGGTTGCCGGTGTGCGTTTTATGGGCGAAACAGCGAAAATTCTGTCCCCAGAGAAGCGCGTTTTTATGCCTACGTTAGAAGCGGAATGCTCCCTAGATCTGGGTTGTCCCCCGGACGCCTTTGCTCAGTTCACCGCCGAGCACCCAGATCGAACGGTTGTGGTTTACGCCAATACCTCAGCTCGGGTTAAGGCGTTGGCGGACTGGGTGGTCACCAGTAGCTGCGCATTGGACATCGTCAGCAGCTTAAAGGCTCGCGGTGAAAAAATACTGTGGGCGCCGGACAAGCACTTGGGAGCCTACATTCAGGAGCAAACCCAAGCGGACATGCTGCTTTGGAGCGGGGCTTGCGTGGTCCATGAAGAATTTAAGTCCAAGGCCTTGGATGATTTGCGCAAGGTTTATCCAGATGCCGGCGTGCTGGTGCACCCAGAGTCCCCCGCATCTGTGATTCAAGGCGCCGACGTGGTTGGCTCCACCAAGGCCATCGTGGACGCGGCCCAGCGCATGCCTAACGATACGTTTATTGTCGCCACGGACCGCGGGATCTTCCATAAGCTGCGGCAGCAAAATCCGGGTAAAACCTTTATCGAGGCACCAACTGCCGGAGACGGTGCTACCTGCCGATCTTGTGCCCATTGTCCTTGGATGGCGATGAACCAACTGCGCGCTCTGGATCGGGTGTTGCATGACGATGCCTACAGGGCGAGCTGCGAGATTTTGGTGGATCCAGAGTTGGGCCTACGGGCTAAGCTGCCACTGGATCGTATGCTGGCCTTTCAAGCGGGCTAGCGGCTAGCCAAGACCTTCAGCCCTGTTGAGCTCGTATTTCGGTTCGAAGGTCTTGTATGCGCTGGGTCAGTTTGGCGTGGAGCTGGCGATTGCCCCCGGCGATCAAGTTCTTTGCGTATTCCAGATGCTGTATGGCCCGGTGAGACGCGCCATTGAGATAAAAGTACTCGGCCCGTGCTAGGTGGACTTCCGTTACGTTACCGGCCAATCCTGCTGTTTCGGCAAGCTCAAACCAGATCTGGGTGTCCTTAGGGCGCAACTTCGACATGCGCTGGTACAGGGCCTCCGCCTCGGTGTACCGCTCGCCCTTGGTCTTTGCTTGCGCGAGCAGCATGGTTAAGGGGTAACTGTCCGGGTAGAGGGCTAGAGCCTTTAGGAGATGTTCTTCGGCTTCTTCTACTTGATCTGCTGCTGTCAGGGTTTCTGCCAGAGCGCTGATATACAGCACGTTGCCAGTATCGCTTTGGTAGATTCTCCGAACCCTTTCTATGGCTTCCTCGTGTTCACCCTTGCGGCTCAGCGCTAGGGCGAGACCGTACTCGCTGGCCAAATCCATGGGTTTATCTTGAAGCGCCTTGCGATAGGTCACTACATCCAGTCCGGGGTTTGTGCTGTAGTTTTGTTGGGCTCTGATACGCGCTATTTGATAGGCAAGGGCCGAGCGGGGGTCTATTGGTTTCGCTGTGCCTGCGTTTCGGGCTTGGTTGCGGGCGTCGCTGATTCGTGTTTCCGAAAGCGGGTGAGTCAGCAGAAATTCTGGGGGACGTTTGGTGAAGCGATAAGCTTGCTGCATGCGCTCAAACATTCGAGCCATAGCATTCGGGTCAATGTCGGCCCGAACCAGTGTGCTTAAGCCGATTCGGTCCGCTTCTTGTTCTCTGGCTCGGCTAAAACGCAGTTGATTGGACTGGCTAACTGCTTGAGCGGTGGTCAGTGCGGCGAGGCCCGCGTCGCCGCCGCCAGCGGCTGCGACTAAGACGGCACTGAGCAGGCCGATCAAGGCCGGCACCGAGTTAGCTTGTTGGGCTTGAATGCCCCGGGCGAAATGACGTTGACTGAGGTGGGCCATCTCGTGCGCGATGACTGAGGAATATTCGGCTACGTCTCTGGCGTAAATGAGTAATCCTAAATTAATGCCGATGATGCCTCCGGGCGCGGCAAAGGCGTTGATTTCTGGATTGTCGACCACTGCCACCGCCTGCATTGGCTGGCGCATTTCCGAGAACTGGGCCAAATAGCTAATGTGTTGTTCGACGTAGTATTGAATCAGGACGTCGTCAGATAGGGGCAGTGACGCATTAAGCTGCTTCAAAAAGATGGATCCAATTTGCGCTTCCATCTGGGGCGAGACGATACTGGAGGCGCCATCGCCTAGGCTGGGTAGGTCCCTAGGATTCGACGCTTTGGCACTGCCACTGAGGCCGATCATTACCGTAACGGCTACGCATAACGAGGCAGCGATCAAGGCGAGCCGTGGACTAGCTCTGAATGGTATGGCGTAGGACATAGCCAGATAGTACGCGAATGATGTGCGGATGGAATATGCGATTTCCTGCGGCTCGACAGCCCTCAAAAGTCTTTCGATCTAACCTCTTTGAATCAGCGGGCACACAAGCGATGGAGGCCTGTGATACATTTGAGGCATGAAAAATTTAGAGCAACAGGTGGATCAGTTTTTGGATCTGCAGGGTTTGATGTGCCCAATGCCGTTGTTGAAGGCGAAGCAAGCCCTAAACCGAATGGCACCAGCCCAAACCTTGGGCGTGCTGGCCACGGATCCAGGTTCCGAGCGGGATTTTCAGGTGTTTGCCCAGCAAAGTGGCCATGAGTTATTGGACTGGTCTGTTGATGGGACTGTTTACGCCTACACGATTCGGAAAAAATCATGAATTTTCTCGATGTGATTGGTGGCTGGTTCAACCGCTATTTTTCTCGGCCTGACGCCATATTCTTGATCGCCGCCCTGCTGGTCATCATGGTGGTGCTCTACAGCCTAGCCGGAGCGCTGGCCCCGGTGCTTACAGGGCTTGTGATCGCTTTTTTACTGCAAGGCTTGGTGGAGCGTTTGGAGAGACTTGGTTGTCCTCGACTGCTCGCTATTTGCGTTGCCATGGTCGTGTTGATTGGCTCGGTGTTTGCGATCGTGCTGTTGGTGGTGCCCCTGATTTGGCAGCAAGCGGCCAGTTTGCTGGCGCTGGCGCCGTCCTTAGTCGGGATTCTGCGTGATGGGTTGTCTAGCCTTGCTGAGCGCTTTCCCGAGTTCATCACTGAAGAGCAGATTCTAGGCGTCGTTAATGAAAGCTCCAAAGAGCTGGGCAACTTAAGCGCTTTCTTGCTGGAGAGTGCTTTTTCTCAAGTGTTCTCGCTATTTGGTCTGCTCATTTATCTGGTGCTAGTGCCTATTTCCGTGTTTTTCCTGCTAAAGGACAAAGAAGCCTTGATTGGTCATCTTCTGTCGCTGCTGCCATCAGAGCGCCCTTTGCTAGACGCGGTAGGTGAAGAGATGAATGCCCAGCTTGGCAATTACGTGCGCGGCAAGGTCGTCGAGATATTTTTGGTGGGCAGTGTGAGCTTCATCACTTTTTTGTTCTTTGGTTTGAACTATGCGGCCCTGCTCGGTGTTCTGGTGGGCATATCGGTGCTGATACCCTTTATTGGCGCAGCCATTGTGACCTTGCCGGTTTTTGTTATCGCGGTTCTGCAGTTCGGTTGGTCATTAGAACTGGGCTGGGTCATGCTGGCCTACGCAGTGATTCAGTTTCTCGACGGTAATGTGCTTGTGCCTCTGCTGTTCTCAGAAGCTGTGGATTTACACCCAATTACGATCATTGTTTCGGTACTGGCCTTTGGCGGTTTGTGGGGTCTTTGGGGCGTCTTTTTTGCCATTCCGTTAGCGACTTTGATCAAGGCAATTTATGTGGCTTGGCCTCGGGGTCAAATCAACTCAGTGTCAGCGGAACCTGAGCCGGCTCAAGAGTCTTAACCCTGGGCCGCTCTGCCCATGAATCCACGAGTGCCCGGTAGTACTGGTTCGATCCTTCTGCAGCTGCGAACCAGCGGTTGGTGACCGGATTGGAACCCTACAATTGGAGTTTATGTTTTGCGTTTAAAGATCAACGTACTGATGTGGTGTTTGGGATCCTTGTCGGCTGTCTCGCTCTCAGGCTGCGCCAATCTCACCGCGCCCTCAAGCTCCGAGTCCTCTAATCAGGGGCAGGCAGTAGCCGCCGCTCAAGAACAGTCCGAACAATCGGCAGCACAGCAATCAAACGAGGCGAAGAACGCCGAGGGCGCCAAGCAAGGGGACGACGAGCCGCCGCTACCGAGCATTGAGTCCTTTACCGAAGACAGTATGCGCCATGCTGGCTTCTTTGATTTGTACCGGGGAAGTCGCGATGGTGCGGTCTATTTACGGATCCCAACCAGTCTTTTGGATACTGAGTTCGTCTATACCGCGACGGTGACGGATGGCGTCGTTGAAACGGGTTTGTTTCGAGGCCAGTACCGGGACAACAAAGTGTTAATGCTCAGGCGTCACTTCGACCGGGTAGAGGTTGTTCAGCCCAATACCCGGTTTTATTACAACCCAGACAGTCCCTTGAGTCGGGCGGCGGGGGCCAATGCGCCGGACGCGGTGCTTGCCGTGATGGATATTGTTGCCCAAGACAGCATCGCCGAAGGGGGCGATGGCGCGGTGCTGGTGGATTTTGGTTCGGTTTTGTTGGGTGAAGCCCTGGTTCAAATCAAGCCGCCAAAATCTCCAGAAAATGCTGCTAAGAAGGCGCTTACTCTGGGCAAGCTTAGTGCGAAACGATCTAGGGTGTCGCGGCTGGCGAGTTATCCGGAAAATGCGCTGGTTCGCTCCGACCTTGTATACGAAGTATCGGCGCCAGAGGTGACCGGTGGTGATGATGTGACCGATGCCCGGGCGATGACGGTGAGTGTTCAGCACAGTTTCATTCGAATGCCGGAAAACGATTATCAACCAAGGCGAGATGACTACCGGGTAGGTTTTTTTAGTGACCGCATCACTGATCTCACCAGTCGTGACTCTGCCCCCTACCGCGATGTGATTAACCGTTGGCATTTGGTCAAAAAGAATCCGGATCAGGCGGTGTCGGATCCCGTGGAGCCGATCACGTGGTGGCTGGAAAACACCACCCCCCTTGAGTTCCGCGAGCTGATCACCCAGGCCGCATTGAGCTGGAATACGGCCTTTGAGGCGGCGGGCTTCAGCAACGCCATTGTGGTGAAACAACAGCCTGACGATGCCCAGTGGGACGCCGGTGACATTCGCTACAACGTGCTGCGTTGGACCGCGTCTGCAAGGCCGCCGTTCGGTGGCTATGGCCCGTCCTTTACCAATCCCCGTACGGGTCAGATTCTTGGGGCAGACATCATGCTGGAGTTCGCCTTCTTGACCAATCGCCTGCGCGTTCAAGATTTGCTGCAGCCAGACGATGCATCTTCCGGGCTGGCCGGTGCAGAGTATTGCGCCGCAGCTCAGGGCATGCAGGCAGACGTCATTTTCGCCCAGCAGGCTATGCTCAGTGGTGCCGACCCACAGACTCAGCAGAAACTTTCAGAACAGCTAATTCGGGACAGCATTTACTTTTTGATTCTCCACGAAATCGGTCACACCCTAGGACTCACCCACAACATGCGGGCCAGCCAGCTGCAGCCCGATGTTTTCGATCTGGCGGCGGTGGAGGCCAAGGGGCTGTCCGCTTCGGTGATGGACTACGAGGCCGTAAATGTGGCTCCGGACGGCAAAACCCAAACTTGGTTCTATCAAAAGCGGCCGGGGCTTTATGACGAATGGGCGCTGCAATTCGGTTACGGCCAGTACACGCCAGAGACACTCAAAACGCTGCTGCAACGCTCCGCAGAACCCCAATTGGCATACGGTAACGATGCTGACGATATGCGCAGCTCGACTAACGGCATTGACCCGAACATTAATATTTACGATTTAAGTAGTGATGCCATTGGCTACGCGCAAATGCGCCTTGATCAATTGCGCTTGGTGCAGGCGCGGCTCCCGGAGCAGTATCAAGGTGAGACTTACCAAGGGTTAGTCAATGCCTTTGCGGTGCTGATGAGTCAGTACCAGCGTTCCGGTCGTGTGGTGTCGCGCTATGTGGGCGGCATTCATTTAAACCGGCAGCCCGTCAACGATCAGCATGTTCCCTACAAGCCTGTGCCGGCAGACCTGCAGCGGCGAGCGATGTCGACCTTGAACGACTATTTGTTTGCACCGAATGTACTGGGTGACTCAGAAGAGCTGTTTGCGCGCTTGCAGCCCCAGCGGCGAGGTTTCGACTTCTACGGTAAAACCGAGGACCCAAAGATCCACAAAGCACTGCTTCGTGCCCAGAAGAGTGTGCTGGATCATCTGCTCCACCCCAATACCTTACAGCGCCTGACCGACAGCCAAGTTTATGGGGGGCAGTTCACGACCTATGAAATGCTGCAAACTCTCACGGACGGGATTTTTGCTGCAGATCTGACCGGTGAGGTGAACAGTTACCGGCAGAATCTTCAAACCGAGTACGTGCAGGCTTTGGTAACTGCTCTTAATAAAGTTGAGATAAGTCATCCGGTTAAGGCGTTGATTTATGCCCAAGTAAAAACCTTGGGCGATAAGCTATCGGCCAAGATGGCTGCCCGAAGTTTTCGCGATTTCAGTGGCGTGACTCAAGCCCATACCGCTTACTTGGACTTTGTCTTGCGTAAGGCGCTAACGATTCAAGATTAGCGATGAATCACGTAACACGGGCAGACTGTGCTTGTGACCTGACAGTGGCCTGCGTAACATTTCGCTCTTAGTAAATAGGCAGGCCATTGATATGTTGACAGGGAGCATTGTCGCTCTGGTTACACCCATGCACGAAAGTGGCGAGGTGGCCTGGGATGCGCTGGATGAATTGATCGAGTGGCATGTCAGTAGTGGTACTCATGGCATCGTGCCCATGGGCACGACCGGTGAGTCGGCCACACTGGATACCGAAGAACATTTACAGGTCATTAAGCGCACTGTGGATCGGGTTAATGGCCGCATTCCGGTTGTTGCCGGTACCGGCAGCAATGCCACTGCAGAAGCCATACACCAGACTCAAGAGGCGGAAGCCGCCGGTGCGGATGCCTGCTTGCTGGTCACGCCTTACTACAATCGACCAACCCAAGAGGGGTTGTTCCGTCATTTTCAGGCCATTGCCGACGCGACATCTGTCCCCATCGTTTTATACAACGTGCCACCCCGAACGGGTTGTGACTTAGCTCCAGCAACAGTCGGCCGCCTAGCGGCGGTTGAGGGTGTTGTGGGTATTAAAGAAGCTTGTGGTGACGCAAATCGCGTCGGCGAAATTTTTCAGGCCATCGCGGGTCAGGGCAATGACGACTTTTTCGTCCTGTCCGGCGAAGACGCCCAGACACTACAGATGATGGAACTGGGGGCGGTTGGCACGATTTCTGTGACTGCCAACGTACTGCCGGCTCAGATGTCGGCTTTCTGCGCTGCTTATTTGAACGGCGACAAAGATCGGGCGGTAGCCCTGGACCGGCAGCTTCAGCCTGTTCACGAAATCGTCTTTGTCGAATCCAGCCCAACTCCGGCCAAGTGGGCCTTGGCGGACATGGGCCGTATGCCCGGTGGTATTCGCTTACCTTTGATTCCGCTCAGCCCCGAGCATCATCAAGAAGTGCGTCAACGTATCGAGACCGCGGGAAGCAGCTTATGAAAAAGATCACCGTGATTTTGTCAGCGTTGAGCCTCGGTGCCTGCGGCATTTTGCCGTCTGTTCCATTTTTGGACGGCCCGGACAAACCCGAAGAAACCTACGTGGATTTGCGGCCCCAGCCACCACTGCGAGTGCCTGAAGATATGCAGGCCATCGATTTAGATCAGGTTGTTCCAGATTTAGATACCAGTACTCTGCAAAATGCCTCCTTCTATCCAGACCGTCCGCCACTACCTGATGCCCTGTACTCGGCCGATAACCGGGATGAGGTGCGTATGCAGCGACTAGGTCAGCGTAACTGGCTGGTGATTCCAGAACCACCGACAACGGCATGGCCAAAAATGAAGCAATTTTTTGCGGATAATGGCGTTGTATTGGTTGATGATCGGCCCGGCCTAGGGCGTTTGAACACGGGCTGGTTGGAAACCTCCGATCGCCCCGCGCGAGATGTGGTGCGGACGCTTGTAAATACCGCACGAGAAGAGGCCGGTTTGAGCACGGGTAAAGACCGTTTCTTGATCCGTGTAGAACAGGGTTTACAGCCAGCGTCGACAGAAGTGCATTTGCGCCACGATAACGACAGCCTTGGCGGTGACATTCCCGCGGATCTGATTCGGGTGCAAGAGGCGAACTCGGACTTGTTGGCGGCGGAGAAAGCCTTGCTCCAGCAGATTGGCGCCTTTGTCGCGGCAAGGGTGTCCGAAAGCACGGTTTCAAAGGTTGCCCTGCAGATTGGCAGTCAGCCTAAGACGGAGCTGTTGCGTAATGACAATGGCATTCCTGAACTGAGTTTTTATTTGGACAAGGCCCGTACGGTCGCTTCGGTGACGCAGTCCTTGAACAACGCCGGTATCCTGATCGACGATCAAGACAGCGACGCGGGACGATTCGATATCACCGTCCCAAGAGAAGTGCTGACTGGCGGAAAAGGCGGCGGGTTCCTTTGCCGGGTGACGTTTAGCTGCGGCAGCCGCAGCGAGCGAGAGTACACCTTGCTGATGAGCGAACCGGTCGCTACGGATAAGGGGCGGGCAATTAAGGTCTATGTTCTGCAAAACGGTCAACTGCTGGCAGATGCAGATCGAGCCCAAGAGATATTGGTCGTAATTCGCGAGTTTGCTACCTAGTGCGGACCGCCGCAGGAAACCTACGGTAACCGCCCCGTGGCAGTAGCATCACTGGGTAGCGGTAGTCGCGGTAATGGTACCTTGGTGTCCATTGGCGGCGCGGTGTTTTTAGTCGATTGCGGCTTTAATCTGAAGCAAACAGAGCAGCGGCTGGCGCGACTCCAGTTAAGTCCGGGAGACGTGACCGCGATTTTGGTCAGCCACGAGCACAGTGATCACATTGCCGGTGTGACGGCCCTGTCGCATCGCTACGGCATTCCCGTCTATGCGTCCTATGGGACCCTGAAAAATGGCCCCAAGGATTTCAGTTGCCAAACTTTTGACGGCGACGTGCCCTTTGATATTGCCGGCGTAACGATTAATCCCGTGGTGGTACCCCATGATGCTCGGGAGCCTACCCAGTTTGTGCTTCAGTGCAATCAGACGAAGATTGGTGTGCTGTCGGATTTAGGCAGCATAACCCAGCATGTGGTTGCTCAGTTCACAGGCTGCGACTATCTACTGCTGGAAGCCAATCACGATCGAGCCATGTTGCAACGTGGCAGCTATCCCCCGGCCCTGAAGCGGCGGGTTGGTGGTGATCTAGGGCATCTGTCTAATACCCAAGCGTTGGAGCTGTTAGAACACATCGCCAACGAGTCTTTGCATGTGGTGATAGGCCACATCAGTGAGCAGAACAACGACGTGGCTATTGTGGAGCGTTTGTTTGCGCCTCTGCGTGCGCGTCTGGCGAGCCTCAGTCTTGCCAGCCAAAAGGAAGGCCAAGCGTGGGTAGGCGAACCGCCCATTACTCGCCAGATTTCCTTCGATAAGGTGATGTAGAATTTCGCCCGGCGTTGAACACCGTCGCCATGCCAAAGCCCGCGGCTACGCAGGGGCGCAAAAAGATAGATCAAAAATACGTATCGCCAAAGGGAGGCCAATACATGTCAGCGACAAATGTCACCATGGAGAACTTTCAAACAGACGTTGTTGATGCCTCAGCTCAACAGCCTGTGGTGCTGTTGTTTTGGGCCGATCAGGTGCCCCAATCGGTGCAGGTTAAAACCTTGGTTGAGCAGGTGTTGGCTGACTATGCCGGTAAGGCGACCTTGGCCCTCTCGGATGTGGCGCAAGATCAGAGCCTGGCACCCAGACTACAGGTGCAGGGCTTGCCGAGTATTCGGGTTATCCACCAAGGTGCCATCGCTGAGCAACTCGATGGCATGGTCGACGAGGCCCAGCTGCGAACGGTTTTAGATGGGCTGACCCAGTCTTCCGTAGAAGCCATGCAGGGCGATCTGGATCAGCTGATGGCAGCAGGCGACTTTGCTGGTGCCGCGACAGTCTTGCAGCAAAGCATTCAGGAGGAACCTAATAACCAATCCTTGCGGGTAGAGTTGGCCGACGTGCTGGTGCGCAAGGGCGACTTAGACGATGCTCGCACCGTGCTGGCGTCAATTCCGGAAGACACAGATGGGCGTAGCCGGCCGCAAAATAGGCTGGAATTCGTCGAAGAAGCGGCTGGTATGGATGGGCTGGATAACCTCCAAGCTAGCGTTGAAGCGAATCCTGATGACCTTGAATCCCGTTACGCGCTGGCAGTTGTGCAAGTGGTGGCGGCGAATTACGAAGCGGCTCTGATCCTGTGCTTGGATATCCTCAGAGAAAACCGAGAATTCAGAGATGATATCGGTCGTCTGACCATGATTCGTATCTTTGAGGTGCTGGGTAAGGGAAACGAGTTGGCTACCAAATACCGTCGCAAACTGTTCAATGCGATGCACTAATCAGGGTGAAATAAGCCGGCCTAACAATTGGCATTCGTGTCAAAAACAGTGCCTTTTTACGTGATGGCTCGAAAAAATGGGCGCTCTATTGTTAGTGTGCACTAACTTTTGTCGCCGAGTTTATGCACAAGCGAAAACATAAAAACTGTTAGCGCCAAGATGCGAGCACTCTTTAGCAGTCCGCACGATAAAATCTCTATAAGTCATTGATAAATATATAGAAACCTTGATTTCCATCTTAGGTTCCAAGATTTCTTGTCGACAGAAGCTAAAACCGCGCACATTTCCCGCGCAAGTTATCCTCAAAGTTATCCACAGGGAAAACCCTATTTTGTGCACAAATTTGGCGCATAAATGGCTGGGTGGCAGCGCTGGGAATTTTAGTAACAAAATACTGTTAGGCGTTACCGAGAAGCCCGTGCGGCTAAGCGTCTCGCTAATTGCGGGGCCTCTGGTTAGGATGCGGAAGATGCGACGCCACGTTGCCGTTAACCAGAGATCGTCAGGAGTAAAAAACCATGAGCGATAAAGCGCAAAATTCTCAGCCTCCGGCCGCCCAGCGGCTGCAAGAAACCCTAGCGCGTTACCAAGAGCTGGGCGTTCGGCAGGTAAAGTTGGGCCTGACGGATATTGATGGCGTGATCCGCGGTAAATACGTTGGACTGCAAAAGTTCGCCGGCTTGCTATCAAAGCAAGGTGGTTTTTGTGACTGTGTGTTTGGCTGGGATATGGACGATCAGCTATACGAAGGCGGTGACTACACGGGTTGGCATAGCGGCTTCCCTGATACCGGTTTTCGGCTTTTAGTCGACACCGAACGCTGGCTAGCCGAAGAAGATTGCCCCTACTTCGTGGCCGAGTTTGTGGAGCGGGACGGCAGTGACCATGGCCTTTGCCCACGTAGCCGGCTGCGCCAAGTGCTGGAGCGACTCGGTGCCAAGGGCCTCAGTGCTCGAGCAGGTTTTGAATACGAATTTTTTATCTTTAATGAAACGCCCCACAGCGTGCGCGAGAAAGGTTATCGCGACCTGACACCCATCAGTCCAGGCAATTTTGGTTACTCGGTGCTGCGAACATCGGCTTTGGGCAAAGAGTTCACCGCCTTTATGAATTATTGCGCAGACATCGACTGCGAATTGGAGGGGCTGCATTGCGAGACGGGTCCGGGTGTCTGGGAAGGTGCCTTGGCGGCCACCGAGGGCCTACAAGCGGCGGATCGAGCCTCCATTTTTAAAACCATGGCCAAAGGCTATTTCCAACGGCGGGACATGATGGCCACCTTCATGGCCAAGTGGTCTATGGATTATCCGGGCCAGAGCGGACATCTGCATCTGAGCTTGAGTAACGCTGACGGCGACAACATTTTCTTTGACCCTACTCGAGACCGTGGCATTTCAGATCAGATGCGGCAGGCGGTCGCGGGGCTTCAGCGCTACTTACCGGAGTTTTTGGTCATGTTGGCACCAACGGTTAACAGCTACACGCGCCTGGTCAAAGGCGCTTGGGCACCCACCGCGGCAACGTGGGGTATCGAGAACCGTACGGCGGGTATTCGGGTGATTCCTGGCGATCACAACAGCCAGCGAATCGAAGTTCGAGTGGGCGGTGCCGACGCAAACCCTTACTTAGTTGAGGCGGCCGCGTTGGCGGCCATGGAAATTGGGCTGGAAGAGCGATTGGAGCCTAACGACCCTGTAGCGGGCAACGCCTATGAGGCAGAAGAGCATTTGCCCGCAAGCTACCACTTTGCCGAGGATTTGGGGCGCTCCGCAGACCGGTTTTTAGCCAGCGAAGCCGCGAAACGCTGTTTTGGCGAGGCCTTCGTTTCGCACTTTGCCATGAGTCGGCACTGGGAGGCGCGGGAGTATCATCGCCACGTCAATAGTTGGCAGCTCGACCGCTATTTTGAGATTGTGTAAACCCAAACGCAGGAGTTGGTTCAAATTATGAAGGTTCATCTTATATGACGCTTCACTTGGGTATTTTACAGACGGACTCGGTGCTAGACGGGCTACAGGAACGATTTGGCGACTATCCCGAAATGTTCGGCGGACTGTTCACAGCCGAGGATCCGAGCATTCGAATCACAACCTACGATGTTCAACGGTCACTGCCAGCGACTCTAGACTGTGACGCCTATTTGATAACGGGATGTAAGCTCAGCGTTTACGACGACCTCCCTTGGATCCGAGAACTCGCTGAATTCGTGGCTCGAGCCATCGACGCGAAGAAGAAAATACTGGGCATCTGCTTTGGGCATCAACTAATAGCCCATTTTTTTGGCGGCTTGGTGGCACCGGCCCCGGTGGGCTGGGCAGTGGGCGTGCAAACCAGCACCTTGGTGCAAAAGCTGGCTTGGATGGGCGATGGGGATCAGGTGCCGGATCAACTGCACTTGGTGTCCAGCCACAAAGATCAGGTGCAGCGGTTGCCCGATGGCGCTCAGGTTTTTGCTAGCAGTGATTTTTGTCCGGTATCGGGATTTACCCTAGGTGACGAGGTGCTGACCATTCAGGGTCACCCAGAACTCAATATCCAATACTCCGAAGCGCTTATGGGAGTGCGTCGAGAACTATTGGGAGAGGACGTATACCAAGCGGGGATTGAGAGCCTAACAACGCCCACAGACGCCCAGCTCTTTACCCGTTGGATGCTAGCCTTCGTTCGGAGCCCGGGCGGCGGGCAACAAGCTGTGGATACAGGGCTAGCGAATGAAGAGCGGCGTCAGCATGGCTAAACCACCCCGTGGGTTCGCGAGGTTTTTGCGTCGGGGCGCCAAGCTCCTGAAAAATCCACGGTTGTTGCGTGAAGTTCTCAGTCAGGCCGTTACTAAGTTAGGCCGGGCCGAGGGCGGGCCATTGGCGGAAGTCAAAGAGCATCTGCAACGGCTGGTAGCGTTACTAAAAGCCTACGTTTCTGGCGAGTACCGTGATGTTTCCTCCCAGACCATGGTCGTGGTGGCGGCGGCGGTAGCCTACTTTGTGGTGCCCTTCGACGCAGTGCCGGATTTTCTATTCGGCTGGGGCTTGGTGGACGATGCCGCGGTCATTAGTTACGTGGCGGCACAAATCGCCGGCGAGTTGGCGGCCTTCGCGCGCTGGCAGGAAGCCCAAGCGGCTCAAGAACAGAAAAAAGAAAGTGACGGCAACTTACCCACAGATCCGCCCGACGATGATGGCGATTAGCTTAAGTAAGTGGCTGGTTAGACGCGGTATTCTCGGCGTAGTGCTGTTGAGTCTTTACGTTCTTACTCGCCCGGTGCTGGCAGAACCCGTACCAGCTTCGGATGTGTCGCTGCAATTTAGGGTTTATGTCTTGGGCCTGCCCACGTGGTTTGACGGCACCGTCGATGTGGTCTTCGATCAAGATCATGTGGTGATGAAAAGCGAAATAGAAAACTGGATTCTCAGCAATTGGCACCGCAGCGAGCTATCGTTTAGCGATTGCAATTATTTGCCCAAACGCTACCACAACAGAGGGTTTAGCCCGGGCTGGAAGTTCAATGACGCCATTGAATACGATTGGGATAACCGTGTGGCCCGTTATCAAGGTGAGTTACAGCGCCCCAATCAGACGACCCCTGTCTTTCAAGAACTGGAACACCCCATCGGCGATCAAGCCACTACCGGTTACTACGTGGACAAGCTCTCCCAGTTTTTTGTCATGGGCTGTCACTTTGCCGATGCGGCTCAAGATACGCCGCTGCTGTTGAACTACATTGATGACACCGTCGGGCGCTATCGAGTGCGGGTTGTCGAGCGCGGCAAAAAGCATCGGGTTGGGGGCAAGGCCTACGAAACCATACAGGTGGAATCGGAACCCTTCGAAGCAACGCCGGGGAGTATTCACCGGCGGGTTAGTTACTGGCTGATCCCGGAGCTGGGTTATTTGCCCGCACTGATTAAAACCAAGCTGGGCCGACTGCCGCTTAAGATGAAACTGACCGGCGTGGATTCCGTGGATGAGTAGGCCACCTTATCGCTCATGCCTGCATTAGACCTCTCCGGTAAATTCCGCCAATATCTCCAGTCGCTGCTGGCTCGTGAGATGCGTCAAACCAATGCGCCAAGGTCGTGCCCGCAGCAGCAGAGCGCATTACACTGCAAGGATCCGGGGAGGGAACCATGGACTTTCATTTCGCGTCGGCGTGGGAACAGGTCGCCGACAAATATCCAAATCGCATCGCCACCATCTCAGACAACAAACCGCTTAGCTGGAAAGATTTCGAGCACCGGGCATCGTGCATAGCCAGTCTGCTGGAGTCTTATGGTTTAGGGCCAGATTCCAAGGCCGGTTTGTACCTGCATAACAGCAACGAGTATCAAGAAGCCCAATTCGGCATTTTCAAAATTGGCGGTTGCCCCATCAACGTGAACTACCGCTACAAATCCGATGAGTTGGTTTATCTGCTGGACAATAGCGACGCCGAGGCCGTGTTCTTTCAGTCCTGTTACGCCATGCGTATTTGGGAGATCCGAGACCGGCTACCGAAGGTAAAGGTCTTTGTGCAGATTGATGACGGTACCGAAGCCTTGCTGAAAGGGGCCGAAGACTATGAGCGCGCCATTCGCTCCAATCCGCCGCTGCCGCGTCGAACTCAAGATCCGGAAAGCGTGTACATGCTATATACCGGCGGTACCACTGGGATGCCCAAGGGGGTGATGTATCCGGTGGGTGCTTTCGCGGGTTTCTTGCTTGCCATGGGAGCAGCCGGTCGGGAGCTGGAGCCGCCAGCTAACCTAGCCGCCTATGGCGACTTCTTAGATCAAATCGCCGAGCCGCCGGTCTCGCTACCGGCCTGTCCGCTGATGCATGGCACCGGTGTGTGGCTGGGTAGCTTCGCCACCATGATGCTAGGGGGGACCGTGGTCACCACGTCCAAGCTGGGATTGAACCCCGACGCATTGCTGACTTTAGTGGAAGATCATCGAGTAACGGACATGGTCATTGTGGGGGATGCTTTCGCCCGACCCATTCTTGGGGCCTTGGACGAGGCTGAAAAGCGTGGAACCCCTTATCGAATCGAGTCGTTAAAACAGATTTCGTCCAGCGGTGTGATGTGGAGTCAGGAAATCAAACAGGGTTTGTTAAGGCATCATGACATGGTGCTGGCCGATGTCATGGGATCCACCGAAGGTGGTATGGGTAGCTCCGTTACCACTCGCGACAGCACGCCAAATACCGCGAAATTCGAGCTTAACGAAGGCGTGGCGGTAATTACCGACGACGGTCGTTTTGTGGAACCGGGTTCCGGTGAGATGGGCAAAATTGCCACGTCGGCCTTTGTGCCACTGGGGTATTACAAAGATCCGGAAAAGTCCGCAGCTACTTTCCGCGAAGTCGACGGCGTGCGCTACAGCTTCCCCGGCGATTACGCCACGGTGGAAGCCGACGGCACCATTACCTTGCTCGGCAGAGGCAGCGCCTGCATTAACACCGGTGGCGAAAAGGTCTTTCCCGAGGAAGTAGAAGAGGCGGTGAAACGGCACGGCTCAGTAGAAGACTGTTTGGTGGTGGGCTTGCCCGATGAACGCTTTGGCGAACGAGTGGTGGCAGTAACATCCCTGCGGGAAAATACGGTCGCCAGTGAAGAAGACATTATTGAATTTACCGCCGATCACCTGGCGGGCTACAAACTGCCGAGGCAAGTGCTGTTGGTGGAACAGGTGCGCCGAGCGCCCAATGGCAAGGCAGATTATAAGTGGGCCAAGGCTCGGGCCGAGCAGGTTTAAGGACCGCTAGCAGATCAAGAAAAACGATAACCGGCATATAAGGAAAGGCTATGGCGTCGGAGCAAAATTTGGGTGCGGGAAATGCCGGGCCGTTAAGCGGTATTCGGGTTGTCGATCTCACCAGCATGATCTCGGGCCCAGTTGCCACCATGATGCTGGCAGACCAAGGGGCAGACGTGATTAAGGTGGAGGCCTTGGACGGTGACTTGGTCAGAGGCGCCGGAGCTACCCGCTCGGGCATTACGTCCACCTTCATCTCTTCAAACCGATCCAAGCGAGGGCTGGCAGTGGACCTAAAAACTCCCGAGGGGGTTGAGGCGCTGAAAAAACTGCTGCAAACAGCCGATGTCATGGTGCAGAACTTTCGCCCCGGCGCCATCGAGCGCATGGGCTTTGGCGAAGACGTCGTGCGCGGTCTGAAAGAAGACATCATCTATGTATCCATCAGCGGTTTTGGCGATACCGGTCCCTACGCTCATCAACGCGTATATGACCCAGTTATTCAAGCGCTGTCCGGTTTGGCCGCCATTCAAACCGACGGCGAAACCGGTCGCCCGAAAATGATTCGCACCATCATCCCGGATAAGACGACGGCAGTGACCGCGGCACAGGCCATAACTGCGGCACTGTTTTCGCGGGAGCGCACGGGCAAGGGCCAGCATATCCGGCTGGCCATGCTGGACACCATGGTGGCTTACCTGTGGCCCGAGGGAATGGGTGGATTCACCTTAGTGGGCAAGGAAGTTAAGAATGCCCGCGCACAGCTTTCACCTGATCTGATTTTCAAAACTCAAGACGGCTATATCACCGCAGGGGCCATGAGCGACAAAGAGTGGCAGGGCATGTGTACGGCGCTAGGGCATCCAGAGTGGCTGGAGGATCCTCGGTTTCTAACTGTCAATGATCGGGCGGTGAATGCTACCGAACGGCTTTCTTTAACAGGGGAAGTGCTTGCCACCAATACCTCGGCCTATTGGTTAGAGCGACTGGACGCGGAAGGCGTACCGTCGGCCCCGGTGTTGACCCGAGAAGAAGTGATCACTCATCCCCAGATTCAGGCCAACGATCTGATCCACGAATACGATCATCCTATTGCGGGTCGCATCCGACAGCCGCGCCCAGCGGCAAAGTTCGACCAAACCCCATCGGGCATCCAGCGCCATGCTCCGGGACTGGGAGAGCACAGCACTGAAATTCTGGCGGAACTTGGATATAGCCCCGCCCAGATTGACGGGCTGGTTGCACAGGGCGTATTGGGCGTGATGCCTGAATAAGAGGGATAGATTGCTGCGCAAGAGTCGGTCCTTCTCCTCGTGACGGATCGCGGAAGAATGTTCCTCGTGCAGCGTGCCGCCAGCGAAGCAATCTACTCTTCATCGGCTAGCTGGACTGTTCCGCTGGCGTTGATGACCGATTCAACCAAAGTTGAACCAGCAGGCCCAGTCCCACAACCGTCGCGATCAAGTTCAATGTGCCCCCAATCAGCGGCAGGTTCACTGCGGCAGTGACAATAACAAGCCCAACGAACAGCGATAATACTAAGCTAGGGGCATCGTGGCGGCGCTCAAAAATAGAGCGGCCGATCAGGTGCGCCAACACGATTTTTGCCAAATACCACGCCACCAGCCAAGCCGCTGTTGCGATTAAAGACAGGGGCAGGCCAACCAGCGTTATGGCGACAATAATGGACATCACCGGCACGCTCACCAGAACCAAAAAGCCGACTCCGGCGGTTTTCAACCCTTCTTTGCCTTGACCCAGCTGCGCATCCTGAAGTTTCGGAAACAACGTTAGCGCCAACCAGCCAACGATAAAGGCGGCCAGAAACCACAGCAGCCCCCAAAGGTAAAAGTCGTGGCTGCCAAAATGGTTGCCAAAGTCGATGTCCTTGGGCCGGCCCTTGTAGTCAACTTCGCCCTCGACGGTGGTTTGGGTTCCAAGGGTCAACCCGTCCTCGTCTTGGGTGTGGTAGGTAATATCGCCCCCAACCACTGCAGCGTCGGCGATATCAATGTGTTTGGCGGTGGCTCGAATGTCTTGGCCAACTTCGCCAGAGACAGAGAGTCTCTCCGCGGCAGCGACAAGGTCTTTGCCAACTTTGCCAGCGAACTCTAAGGAACTACTGGCGCTGGTGAGGTTGCCGCCAATGTCTGTGTTGGCGTCAACGTCGATGGAATCTGCCGCCAGCCATAGGTCGCCCAAGACCGTGGCGCTGGTGAATTCCAAAGAATCGGCCGCTGCGACGGTCATGCCGTCAATGCTGCCTGAAATCTGCACGTCGTCGGCAAAGGTAAGCAGGTTGCCGAAAACCCTGCCCGTGATTTCTATATCCTCGCCGGCGACCAACAAATTGCCGTTGATATTGCCGTGAACGGTGACGTCTCGTGCGGTAATGATCAGGGTGTCATCAACGGTTTGAGCCGCCTCAATGATCACCGGTTTTTCTTCTTGAATAATCTGCAGTGCGTGGCCTGCAGGGGGCAGGCCCAGCAGGGTTGTGCCCGCGCCTAAGGTCAGAATCAGCCCTGGCAAGATGCCGGGTTTGCGCCATACCCCACGCAAGCCCAACATGGTAAGCAAGGCGATAAACGCAACAATAAAGGCCATATAGTCAGTCAACATATCAGCTCCCTTTTCTTGAAAAATTAAAAAGACTTGGTTGCCGAGCGAGTAAGCGCTTGGCATCCACGTGGACACCGCCCAACCGATGCCGCCAAAAATCAGCCCCTCAAACAGTGACTTCCAAGACCACTGCACCAACCAAGCGGTGAAAGCTGCAGAAAGGGTGGCTAGAGTGACGCTCTTGAAGCGGGCGGGTTTTTGGAAACCGTCCAGGGGTTGGGGCAAGTGCTCATGGACTAAGTCCAAAGCTCCGGTAATTGCTCGGTTTTCCAGCCTCAACTGGTTTACCGCCTGCTGGCAGGCATCGCAGGAGGCTAGGTGTTCAGCTACCAGCCCTCGCGTGGTTTGATCCGCATCACCGTCCAAGGCTTCCTCGGCGAAGAGCATCAAGGTCAGTTCGGTGGGGTGATTCATTCCAGCCCTCCAGCAGTGTTGGATTTCAGTTCATGGCGCAGCCGCTGTTTTCCGCGCAGCAGCAGTACCCCCACGTGGCTTCGTTTGATGTCTAACAACTCTGCAATGTCGTCATAGCTCAGGTTTGACAGATAGGCCAATACCAGCGGCACGCGATATTTTTCCGGCAGGTTCTCGATGGCGTCTCGCAGCCGTTGGTGGTCTTCAAGGGTAATCAGCGCATCCACGCTCACCGGATCAGGTGCTTTTAGCTGGTCGATGGCGGGTTGCCCATCGTCCTCCAAGGCATGCCACCGGCCTCGCAGGCGCAGTTGATCAACGCAGTGACGGTGGGCGATGGAGGCGATCCATTGCCAGAACGGACGCGTCGGCGTGTACTGCTCAAAGGCCTTATAGGCCCGTGTAAAGGTTTCTTGAGCGGCGTCTTCTGCACAGTCATTGGACGGCAGCAAAAAACGGCACAGAGCGAAAACTCTGGGGTAGTACTCCTGATAGAGAATTTCGAAAGCCGTACTGTCTGCCATGTAGGTGCCCGAGCCTTGGTTAGCAACCGTTGCAGGGATATACGTTTCAGCTGTGGCGTTATTACAGGTTTCGAGAGGGCTGGCTTTAAAAAGGACTTGGAAGGATGGAATTCGAGAACTGGATCACAGTGTCAATGGCGTTATAACTGCAGTGCTGACTATTTGGCGGAAGCTTCAGCCTTCCGTCGTAACCGGTCCCGCCGCCCGCCAACGGCGATGAAAAAGGGTCCCAAGCAGCAAAAGAGCATCAAGCCAGCGAGGACCATAAAGGCGATTTTGTAGCTGCCGGTTTGGTCGTAGATCAGACCCGCGATCGGTGATGCTAACAAAGCCCATGGCATTTCAACGAAACGCAGCAGTCCCGCCGCAGTGCCGAAGGATCGGCTACCAAGGGTGCTCGAGATGGCAAAGGTGCGTAGAGGAGACATGCCTGAATAGCCAAAGCCGTAGAGTGCTCCGGCGATCACTGCGGCGCTGGTGGTGCTGGCGACGCTGAACAACAGCAGAGCCAATCCCTGACAAATCAGCGCCAGCCAAATGCTGACCCGTGCGCCTAAAAAATCTGACAGCCAGCCCACTACCGGTTTGCCCAGAGCGGCAAGTAGTGCAGTAAGCGACAGTACTTGGGCCGCTTCACCGCCGTCTAAGCCGATGTCTTTCAAATGCGAAAACAGGTGCAACATCACCGCAGCAAAGACACAGAACATGGAGCCAAATATCACGCTGATAGCCCAAAAACCTTTGTGTTTTAGCAGGCCCTTGGTGGTCCAAACCACATTGTCTTCTTCAACAGTGATCATTTCGTCGGGGTTGGCATCAACGTAGGTTTGGCCATCACGAACTTCGCCGATTTCCTCGGGACGGTCGCGCATGAATAGATACACCGCCGGGAACAGGGCGATTGCTGTGGTTGCGCCGAAAACCAGATAGGCGTTACGCCAGTCGATGGCGTCGATCATGGCGTTAACCAAGGGTGGCATGACGATGCCGGAGATTGACGCTCCCATAACGGCGAAGGCGATGGCTCGGCCCCGCCAGTGGTCAAACCAGTTAATAACCGAGCGATGCCAAACTTGTCCGCCCATGGTGGCCATGCCAAGTCCCATGCATACGCTGACGACAAAGTAGAACTGCAGAAGGTTGGAAACATAGGCGAGCATCAAGTAGGAGGCTGACACTAGGCCTACGCCACCGAGCATAATTTTTTTCGGCGAACCATAGTCCAAGTACTTGCCTAGGTAGGGTGCTACCAACGCCCCGGTAATAACCGCACACGAGAACCCCATGGAGATACTGAAACGATTTCCATCGTCTAAGGTGTTCGCTAAATGCGGCAGGAATAAGCCTCGAGAGTAGGAATAAAAGCCGGTGCCAAGGAAGCCCAATAGTGCGGAGACGATGACGACGATCCAACCATAAAACAGCCGGTTTTCCGGGCTTTGCTTGGTTCGGTTGCTGTTGATGGTGCCTCCAAAAATTCGGGGAGCAGAGTGCCTGTTAAGGGTTCCTTGCCGATGCTCGTTCGGTTTGGTTAAGCCACCCAGCATAACCCACTTTGACGATGTGTAGGTGATTGAGCCTTTTGGTGGGCCTGTCTGACCGGCGATGGCAGGCCTATGGCTATATCACCTCAGATCTGGGTGATAGACTCTGGCTGTTTTTTTGATGCAATCCAAACTCGGAGGAGAGAGCTGCCATGGCGATGCAACACACGCCTTTATTAATGTCCAAAATTCTGGACCGGGGTGCCAAAGTGGCGCCCAACGAAGAAATCGTCACTCTGACTGAAAACGGCGTGCGCCGGCAAACCTACAAAGAAACTCGTGATCGCTCTCATCAGTTGGCCCATGCTTTGGCCGGGGCTGGTATCAAGGTCGGTGATCGGGTAGGTACCTTCATGTGGAACGGGTCCCGTCACTTGGAGGCCTATCACGCCTGCGCCGGTATGGGGGCTGTGCTGCATACCCTCAACGTGCGTCTATCCGAGAAGGACTTGGAATACATCATTAACCACGCGGAAGATCAGATCATCATCGTCGATGCCGACGTGCTGCCGCTGCTGGAAAACCTGAACGGTAAAATTCCTACGGTTCGTAAAATCGTCGTAGCTACCGAAGAGGGCTTTGAAGGTTGGACTACCGAACTGCCGGATCCGATAGATTACGAAGCTTTTATTGACGGCCAGCCTACTGAATATGAATGGCCCCAAATCGATGAAAACTCTCCCATGGGGCTGTGCTACACCAGTGGTACCACGGGTAATCCCAAGGGTGTGGAGTACGAGCACCGCTCTCAGTACCTGCACACGTTGACCCAGTGTATGACCGATTCCATGGGGTTGTCTGGCGCTGACACGGTCTGTGGCATTGTGCCCATGTTCCATGCCATGGGCTGGGGGATTCCATGGTCTGCATTAATGCTGGGCTGCAAGCAAGTCATGCCTCACCGATTCATGGATCCGGCTCGGTTGATTGAGTTGATGGCTAGCGAGAAGGTCACTCTCTCTGCCGGTGTGCCAACTATCTGGCAGGGTGTTAAGGGACTGTATGAGGCCAATCCTGGGGCTTACGATTTGTCGTCCCTGTCGCGTCTGACCTGTGGTGGCAGTTCGCCGCCGCCTTCGTTGATTCGCTGGTTCTGGGACGAGTTGGATGTGGAAATGATTCAAGGCTGGGGTATGACGGAAACCTCCCCGCTGGCTACATTGTCCCGTCGCGTTATGAAGCGCTCTCAACTGTCTCTGAGTGAAGATGAGCAATTCGAGAATGTTGCCAAAGCCGGTCAGTTGATGCCGGGATTGGAGTTGGACATCTTCGATGAAGAGTTCAACCGCCTGCCTCACGACGGTGAAACCGTTGGCGAGATTTTGGTTCGCGGCCCATGGATTTGCTCGGAATACTTCAACAATCCCCAGCCAGATAAATTTCACGATGGTTGGTTGATTACCGGTGACGTGGGCAAGATTGATCCCGAGGAGTATCTGATCATCGCCGACCGTTCCAAGGATTTGGTGAAAAGTGGCGGCGAATGGATTTCGTCAGTAGATCTGGAAAATCACATTGTCGGGGTTGAAGGCGTGGCTCAGGCCTGCGTGGTAGCGCAACCTCACCCTAAGTGGGACGAGCGCCCTGTGGCCTTGGTGATTTTGGATGCCGGTAAAGAAGTCAGTGAACAAACGATTTTGCAGCACTGTGAGACCGCCTTTGCTAAGTGGCAGTTGCCGGACGAGATCTTGTTTGTCGACGCGATTCCGCTGACGTCCACCGGAAAAATGGATAAAAAAGTGGTGCGTGCGGACCTTGAGTCCAAGGGCTATCAACTGCCCTCGTTGCGGGGTGAAGCCGCCGGTTAGGCTCGCCGCGAGCCCCAAAGGGATGTTGGTAACAGCATCCTTTTTTTATCGGCGCCACTTATGCTCAGCATTAAGATTCAGGGAGGGATCTATGTTCGACAACACTCAGAGCCAATGGGTAGATACATCAGCCGCATCCGGTGCGCTAGATCACTCAGTGCCAAAGCATCACAGCGCTGACCCCTTCGCCTGTCCTTGTTGCGCTAACGTCTTCGCGGAAACCCTGCGCCTAAGCGGCGTAGATTTGGCTGAACAGGCCGGACGCTTTCCGAAAGTGCCAGGTTTGCCATCACCCGCCCCGGTGTTGGTAACCGGCGCGCATATCATCACCATGAATGCACAGGCCCCGATCGCCGAGGCCATGCTTGTGCGGGACGGACGAATCACTTGGCTGGGTCGCCTCGTGGATGCGCCGGAAGCTGCCGAAGGTGTAGAGCGCCTAGAATTAGATGGCAAAGTCGTAGTGCCAGGCTTTGTGGAACCCCACATGCACCTACCGCCGTTGGCTATGATGCACGACTTCTCCAACATCGGTCCCAATCGTTTCGAAACCACCGATGCAGCCCTAGCCCAGCTTGCTAAAGATGCTAAGGCAACACCTGCCGGGGAATGGGTGGTGGGCCGTCAATTCGACCCATCGCTGCAAACCGGGCCAGATTACCTGACCGCCGCTATGTTGGATCAGGTCAGTACGGATCATCCAGTCTTTGTCTATAACACCTCTTTGCACTTGGGCTACTGCAATTCCGTCGCGCTGAACATTGCCGGCATTGACGCCAGCACGCCTGATCCTCAGGGGGCCGAGATTGGCCGTGACAGCCAAGGCAACCCGAATGGGGTTCTTAAAGCGGGTCCTGCCATGGCCTTGGTGGTTCGCCACAACAGTAAGCTTAAGCACGGCAACATCGCTGAGGGGTGCCTTAGTGTGCTTGGTCAGGCAAATGCGGTGGGGATAACCACACTCTGTGATCAGGGTACGGGCATGTTTCAAGGCGTGAAAGAGTTGGATGTTTATCAAAGTATGCGGGACAGCGGCCGCATGACAGCCCGTTTTCGATATAGCGTGAGTCAGGCTATGGCCGACCGTTGGGACGAAGTGCAGCTCACTTGGGGTGAGGGTGATGAATGGGTTCGCCGTACCGGTTGGAAGATCGTCTCCGACGGATCTAACCAGGGTCGAACAGGATTGCAGCGTGAAGCCTTCATCGGTTCCGAAGGCGAGAACGCCAAGGGCATGGCCTACATCGAAAAAGATGTGCTGGATGACGCGGTGGAACGGCGCTTGCGCGAGGGATGGGCTGTTTGTGTTCACGCCAATGGCGATGCAGCCATTGATCGTGCCTTGGATGCCTTTGCCAAGGCCAAAGCCAAGGGTTTGGACCCTGCTGCCAAGCGCTGTCGTATCGAACATTGCAGCATTCTGCACGACGAGCAGATCGAGAAAATGGCAGAGCTGGGTTTGTCGCCAAGTTTTTTAATCGGTCATGTGCATTATTGGGGTAAGGCCTTTGTTGAAGACATCTTTGGTTTGGAAAAAGCGTCGAAGTTGGATCGTACCGGTGCCTGTGAGGACCAAGGCATTCGCTGGAGCCTGCATTCTGACGATCCAGTAACGGAAATGAATCCTCTTCGCTGCATGGAGAATGCTGTCGTGCGCAACATGTGGCGTAGCGATGAACTGTTGTCCCCGGAAGAACGGGTACCGGCGGCGGCAGCTCTGCGAGCCATGACCATTGACGCTGCCTGGCAATGTCACTCAGATCACGAGGTGGGGAGTTTGGAGCCGGGCAAGTTTGCGGACTTTGTGGTGCTTGCAGAGGATCCGCTTACTGTTGCACCAGAGACCTTGGGCGAAATTAAGGTGCTAGAAACCTGGGTTGGCGGCCGGCAGGTCTTTTCACTCAACGCTTAAGGTTGCCTTTACCGGCTGTCTGTGGGATCAACGGGTAATTGGGCTGTTAACTTGGCTAGTAAAAGGACGAAAGTATGAATGGCTATGGGAATTTTTTGCTTGGTGCTTTGCTTCTCAGCCTTGCTGCTTGCGGTGGTAGCGGCGGCGACCGGAGTGGCGGCCCGCCGTTAGACGATACAGAAACACCGGTAATGCCCCCCCAGGCACCGGCAGAGCATTGGGGCCTTAGCCGCGCGACACCTGCCAGTGTGGACATTACTCAGGCTAAAGTAGATGGGATTCTGAACTATGTCCTGGCCGACGCCGCCACTCAATCGGTGTTAGTTAGCAAGGACGGTTACGTGATCGGCGAGGGCTATGCCGCCGGGTTCGACGCCCAAAGTTACGGAACCAGTTGGTCCGTGGCCAAGAGTATTTACAGTGCTGCCATGGGCGTGGCCATTAGCGAAGGTTTTTTTTCGTCCGTGGAGCAAAAAGCCAGCAGCGTGCTAACCGAGTTTTTGGGTACTGACAAAGAAGACATTACCCTGAAGCAAATTCTGCAAATGAGATCGGGGCTAGCGTCCAATACCGACGTATTTTTTAGCGGCGACCAAACAGCCCACGCACTAGCCAACACGCTTACTTCGGAACCGGGCAGCCGATACGATTATTCCAACGCGAACTCTCAGTTGTTCGAGCCTTTGTTGGCCCGGGCAACGGGTAAGGATGCCCATACCTATGTGCTGGAAAAAATACTGGAGCCCATTGGCATTGATGCTGCCAACGTCGGTTTGTGGCTGGACAGTACCGGCACTCAGCCAATGACCTATTGCTGTATCGATATGCGCCCAGACGACTTTCTACGCTTTGGGCTGATGTTCGCAAGAGAGGGGCGTTGGGAAGGCACCCAAGTCGTGCCTGCGAGTTACGTTCAGGACAGTTTCGAGCCAGTCGGGTTTTATGGCTATCAATGGTGGTCAATGAACGAGACCCTGCTAGGTAGGCCGGTGAGCGAGGACATTAAGTCCGCTATTGGCCTTCACGGTCAGCGTGTACTGGTTTGGCCCGAGCAAGACATCGTGGTGGTGGTGCTCACACAGTACGAACATTTTAGGAACCAAGGATATGTGCTGGATCTTTCCGAGGATGGGCTGAATTTTCCTAACACCTGTACCGCTAGGAATACCTGCCCCGGTAACATCGGCGAAGCAGTGCCAAGCTATGATCTGCATGGGCTTGTTGAGCTGATTGCCGCTCTTGGTGCCGAGTAACGTACTGGGGCTGTCACCGTTTCAGCCTCAGGTTTAGATGGGGCCAAGCCTTCGCCCCTGAGCTGGCGCCACCCAATGACAAACACAGATAGGAGCTTCTATGCAGTTTAACAATCGCATTACCCAGATGCTCGGCATCGAAACCCCAATCGTTCAGGCGCCCATGGGTTGGATTGCCCGATCCCAGCTGGCTTCGGCTGTGTCTAACGCCGGTGGCCTAGGCATCATCGAAACGTCTTCTGGGGAGCTAGACGCCATTCGGCAAGAGATCCTGAAGATGCGTGAACTCACGGAGAAGCCCTTCGGCGTTAATGTGGCCCAAGCCTTTGTACGGGATCCTGAGATTGTAGATTTCATCATCGATCAAGGCGTTAAGTTTGTGACCACATCGGCTGGCAACCCTGAACGCTACACAGAACAACTAAAGTCTGCAGGCTTAACCGTTTTTCACGTGGTACCCAGCCTGAGTGCGGCCCTAAAAGCTGTGGAATGCGGCGTGGATGGATTGATTGTTGAAGGAGGCGAAGGCGGCGGCTTCAAGAACCCGCAGGAAGTGGCGTCCATGGTGTTGCTGCCTCTGGTTCGCTCCAAAGTCGATGTCCCCATCATTGCCGCTGGTGGGTTTTTGGACGGAGGCACCATGGCCGCCGCCTTTGCGCTGGGTGCTGAGGCGGTTCAAATGGGTACCCGCATGGTGTCTGCCGCAGAATCACCGGTCCACGAAAATTGGAAAAACGCCATCGTAAACGCAGCCGAAACCGACACCGTATTTTTGAATCGAGCCCATTCTCCGGCCCTGCGCGCGATCCGAACCGACAAAACTACCAAGCTAGAATTCTCAACAGACAATGTGATGGGCGAATTTGGTACCGCGACAGACCTGTACTTTGGTGGTGATATGGAGGCTAGCATTGCCCTCACTGGTCAGGTGGCGGGCCGTATTGATTCCGTTAGGCCCGTTGCTGAGATAATTGCTGAAGTGCGGCAGGAGTTTTTTGCGGTAGTAGACTCCATGGCCAAGCGGTATTTGTAGCGCCCTAGAGCTCTGGCGCCGTTTGGGCATAAGCCTAGCCTCATTCTCTGCACAAGGAAGGACAGTTATGCGCCGAAACAACCGCATCACCGGTGCGTTAAAATGCCCGTTTTTGTTTTTCATGGCTGCGGCTCTTGCTGGATGTGTCCATTCCGGCGCGGGTTCCACACCGTCACAGGACTCCGTGGCCTATTCCTACGTTGGGTTAACGTCGGATCAAGCGCGGAGTTTGGCAAAGGAAAGGCAGCACGCTTTCCGGGTGGTGAAGTGCGACGGCGTCAATCTCCAAGTCACCTACGATTTTATCCCCGGTCGTATCAATGCTGAGGTGGTCTCTGGGGTCGTGGTGGCCTTTGCGGTGGAAGGCGGCGGCAGCGCGAAAACGCCGGCCCCGGACAATGCAGTCAGCGAAAACTGTTTGGTGTTTTTTGATGGCTGCAACCAATGCCGACGAAGTGCACCGGGCGGTCCTGCCGGCTGTACCCGAAAAGCGTGCGCTATTTACGAGGCCTCCTACTGTCTGGAGGAATAACACCGCTCATCCAGATTTTCCTGCCGCTTAAAGAGAGGGTGCTTGCTAATTTCCCCTGAAGTCTGACGTTTGACCCCATGTCGATGGAGACTTTGGAGTGTGGGGAAGATGACCGAAAACGATAAGACTATGGGTGTGAGGGTTAGGCTTTCTAACGAGTGCGGTCGTAGGTATAGGTATTTGTTGGGTATGGTTCTTCCCAGCTGGTGTCTCTTCAGTTCTATGCTCTTTAGTGTGCTGCTTTCCAGCCCGGTTTTCGCTAGCGAGGCCGTCTCCGCTCCCGAAGCGTCTGGGACTAAGCCCCCAGCTAGTGCGTTCTACCGACTACCTCAATTCGCTCAGCCTCGGTTGTCGCCGTCGGGTAGATACATGTCCGCCAAGGTCCGTATCAATGACAAGCTGGGACTGTTCGTAAAACCGCTGGAAGGTGACGAGGAGTCGTTTTTGCTCGATAGCGGGGATCTATGGACGATTCGTAAGACGCTGTGGATTAGTGGTCACGAGATTTTAGTAGGGTCCTCTCGAGCCACGGTGTTAGGGGGAACACCAATAACGATCACAAGAGCAGTCGTACTGAACATGGAAAATCGGAAAGTTCGCGCTCTTTTTCGGCGGGAAAAGGGCCTTGGTTTCTTGCAGCTTCAAGACCGGTTTTTGGGTCGAATCCCTGATCGGGAGGGTGCATTTCTTATCGAGGGCACCAAGGGCAGCAATGCCAAGTCGCCCTCGGTATACGCGGTTAAGGGTTCACCTTCAAAGCTGCCCAGTCGGCCTGTGCAAAAAGCCCGCAAGGATGTGGTGGGCTGGCGAGCCGATCAGCTAGGCAATGTTCGTGTGGGTTATGGTTTTACCCCTGATCAAGAAAGCGGCGTTCTAAAGCTAAAGGATGCTCAAGGTACTTGGCACGATACCAGTGAACTTCTCGACCGAACGGCTGAAGTGTTGGCCTTACCCACTCGAGATTTGAACGCTTATTTAATACTCATGTTGCCCAACAGCCAAGACAGTGGTGGCGAGAACAACGGGGGGCTGCGTCATGTGTATGAATATGATGTGTCCACCGGTGCAGAGAAACTTGTGTATCCAGCCAATCACAGTGAGATCGCTAACATTTCAATGGATCTCAGGGGGGAAGACGTTGCCCTAGTGCACTATCAGGACGAAAGTCTGCCGCCGCTGATTTTAGATCCGCTGTTGAAAAAACTTTTCGCTGCCCTTGGTGCCCATTTTCCCGATGCCTGGGTCAGCTTAGCTGGTGTTAGTGACGATCTGTCTCGTGCGCTCTTTATTGTTAATTCACCTACGGTGCCTGGGGTGCTGCATTTGTATAACGCCGAGGCAAGAGCGCTCAATGAAATCAGTGTTCAATATCCGGATCTTCAGTCCTCAGACCTTGCGGAAGTGTATTCCCTTCGATACCCAGCCCGAGACGGATTGGAAATACCGGCCTATCTTACGCTCCCTAAAGGGCTTGCCCCAGAGTCTGCGCGCGGTTTGCCCTTCGTCGTGCTGCCCCACGGAGGTCCTCACGCTCGAGACTTCCGCCGGTTTGACTGGCTTGCACAGATGCTGGCCAATGAAGGGTATGGGGTGCTGCAAATGAATTTTCGCGGTTCTACTGGTTACGGTGCCGACTTTGAACAGGCCGGCAGGAAGCAGTGGGCCACAGTCATGATTGATGACATTACAGATGGGGCAACGTGGTTGGTTGATCGCGGTATGGCGAACCCAGCGCGAATGTGCATCGTCGGCGCCTCTTTTGGTGGGTATGCGGCCATGATGAGTGTGGTTAAAGAACCTCGGTTGTATGAATGCGGGGTAAGTTTGAACGGGGTGAGTGATCTTATTTCTCTGATAAAAGGCGAAAGGCGGTATATCGGTGGCACTTACTACACTAGGCATATAGGTCAATTGGCGAGTGACGCTGACGCTCTGCGCCAAGGCTCCCCGATAAATGGCGTAAAAGAAGTGCAGGTGCCTTTGATGCTGGTGCATTCTGATCGTGACCGTGTGGTGCCTCCTCGGCAGACACGAAAAATGGCTAAGGCTCTGAAGAGAGCGCAAAAAAATGTGCAGACCTTAGAGTTACCTCAGGGTGACCATTACCTTTCTCGACAGGATAACCGCAAAACCTTTGCCGAAGCCTTGCTGTCGTTCTTGTCGGAGAACCTCGGCGAGGGAGTGGGCAATCAAGTTCAGTGACAGCGGGAGATTGAACACTCCAACAGGCTCTTCCTTGCAGCACGCTCTGGCTGCAAGGCAGGGCTCTTTAGAGACAGGAAGGATTGTCAGCACAGCCTACAGCCAGCGGCTAACGTTGGTACCTCAGCGCTTGCCCATAGGGACCCTCCAATACCTGCCGACCATCGTAGCGTTGGTGGCCATTCACCCAGGTGCCAGCAATTCGGTGCTTGAACGCATAGCCGCTAAAGGGGCTCCAGCCGCACTTGCTCAGCACTGGCTCTTCCGCGCCAGTTGGGTTGTCACTGATTAACGTGAAGTCGGCGAAATAACCTTCACGCAAAAATCCGCGCTCAGCAACCTGATACAAAATCGCGGGAGCATGAGAGGTCTTCCGCACAACTTGTTCAATACTGAACGTCCCGTCTGCGACGCGCTCCATAAGTGATACTAAGGCATGTTGCACTAGGGGCAGGCCTGCTGGTGCGCCAGCGTATTTGCGGCTTTTTTCGTCCAAGGTGTGAGGGGCATGATCTGTGGCGATCACATCAATTCGATCTTCTGCAACGGCTTTGAGCAGGGCAGCGCGGTCAGCGGCTGTCTTGATCGCCGGATTGCACTTGATGAAGGCGCCGCGCTGTTCGTAATCTTCGGCGCTAAAAAACAGGTGGTGTACGCAGGCTTCGGCGGTAATGCGCTTGTTTTCAAGGGGTCCGGTTTCAAACAGCTCCATCTCTTTGGCAGTGGTTAGATGCAGGACGTGCAGCTTGGTTCCGTACTTCTTTGCTAAACCCACGGCCAGTGAGCTTGACGCGTAACAGGCATCTTCTGAGCGAATGTTGGGATGTTCGCTGAAGGGTATGTCCTCGCCGTACTTTGCGGCGGCGGCAGCCTCGGCTTCTAAGATCATGGGCGTATTTTCGCAGTGGGTGGCAACCAGCAGGTCCGTTGCTGCAAAGATCCCTTCAAGGGTGGTGCGATCATCTACCAGCATGTTGCCGGTACTGGCGCCCATGAAAATCTTGACGCCGCAGGTCAGGCTGGGATCGACGCTTTTTACCGCTTCTAGGTTGTCGTTTGTTGCCCCTAAGTAAAATCCGTAGTTGGCGGCGGAGCAGCCGGCAGCGCGTTCGCGCTTATCGATCAGGGCGCTCTCAGAAATGGTCAGTGGGTTGCAGTTGGGCATCTCCATGTAGCTGGTGATGCCGCCGGCCACGGCTGCAGCCGATTCGGTGCGAATGTTGCCCTTGTGCTCAAAGCCAGGCTCCCGGAAGTGCACCTGATCATCGATCATGCCGGGAATTAGGAAGGCGCCTTGGGCGTCAACGACTTTCGCATCATCCGGCGCCGGTACGTTAATACCCTTGATTCGTTCGCCTTCAACGACAAGGTCGCCTTCTGTGATGGTACCTTCGTTGACGATGCGTGCGTTTACTATTCGTTGATTCATGATTGAATTTTTACCTCGGCTTCAATTTCTACGGGAACGCTAAAGGGCAGTTCGGCCATGCCCACAGCGGACCTGGCATGGGCGCCAACATCGGGGCCAAAAATCTGCAAAATCCGATCCGAGCAGCCGTTGATCACGCCGGGAATTTTGTTGAAACCCGGTGCGGTATTGACCATTCCGAAAACGCGCAGCCACTTTGCTACTCGATTCAAGTCACCCAAATAGGCATGCAGACTGGCGCATAGGCCTAGAGCAATGTTCGCTGCAATATCATAAGCTTCTTCGGCGCTGACCTGTTCACCCACCTTGCCGAACGGGCCGCACATGCTGCCGCCTGGGTCCGTAGGCACGTGGCCGGACAAATACAGGTGGTCTCCGTCGGCTCTGACCAAGTCGAAGGGCAGGGCAGCGGTGTTCATGGGCTGGGGCAGTTCAAAGCCCAGTTCGTTCAAGCGCTGTTCAATACTCAATATGTGCTTCTCGACAGTCGTGCTTAGATTTAGCCGGTAGCAGATGCCTGCGACGTTGAGCTGGCACTATAAAAGGTTCCCTCAACGGTTACATCTTTGTTTTAAATTCCTGTTTTGTGCCACGAAGATTTGGTCAGGGCTTGTCTCATGCAGGTCATGTTCCACCAGCCATCGCTGCGGCATAATGGGTCCATGAACAGCACACGTGAACCAAACGTCGACGCCGCCTCCTGGGTCCCTGAGCAAAGCGCTTCGCATCAAGCGGTTCTGCAACGCTTACAAACCTTGCTGCCGGAGGCCAGTGTCATTACCGACCATGCAGGATTGCGCCCATACGAAACCGACGGGCTAACCGCCATTCGTGAAATGCCTTGGGTCGTCGTGCTGCCGGAAACCGAAGCCCAAGTCGCCGAGGTGGTGCGTTGCTGCGCCGAGCACGGAGTGCCGGTGATTGCCCGAGGAGCCGGCACCGGATTGTCTGGGGGGGCTCGCCCGCATGCTCAAGGCGTGGTGCTGGGGCTGTCGAAAATGTCGGCCATTGAACAGATCGACATTGAAAATCGGGTGGCCATTGTGCAGCCCGGGGTGCGCAATTTGGCCATCAGCCAAGCGGCTCAACAGCATGGCCTGTATTACGCGCCGGACCCTTCCTCCCAAATCGCCTGCAGTATTGGCGGCAACGTGGCGGAAAACGCCGGCGGCGTGCACTGCCTGAAATACGGCTTAACCGTGAATAACGTTCTGGGTGCCCGGGTGGTGCTGGCCGATGGCAGCATCGTTGAACTTGGCGGCGCTTTGTATGACAACCCAGGCCCAGATCTATTGGCCTTGCTGTGCGGCTCCGAGGGCATGCTGGGTATCGTCACTCAAGTGACGGTAGCCCTGCTGCCGACCCCGGAAACTAAGGCCGTGCTACTGGCGGGTTTCACCAAGGTCGTGGATGCGGGAAACGCAGTTGCCCAGATCATCGGTGCGGGCATCATTCCTGCGGGCATGGAGATGATGGACAAGTTGGCAGTGCAGGCGGCGGAAGCCTTTGCCAAGGCGGGGTACCCGCTGGACGCGGAAGCCATTTTAATTATCGAGTTAGACGGCGCCGCTGCCGAACTGGGCGCGCTTACCGAACAGGTCACTAGGTTGCTGCGTGCGAACGGCGCCTATCAAATTGATGAGGCCCACGATGCTTCTACTCAGGCTCGACTGTGGAAGGGACGAAAATCGGCCTTTCCTGCGGTTGGCCGCCTGTCGCCAGATTACTTGTGTATGGATGGCACCATTCCTCGCAAGGCACTGCCCTCTGTGTTGACCGAAATCGACAGCATTTCTCAAACCTTCGGATTGGCTGTGGCCAACGTATTTCATGCGGCAGATGGCAACCTGCATCCTCTAGTTTTGTTTGATGCAAATGAGCCTGGGCAAACCGATAAGGCCATGGCCATGGGGGCGAAAATACTTGAGGCCTGCGTTGCTGCCGGAGGCACCATCACTGGTGAACACGGGGTTGGCGTTGAGAAGCTCGACACCATGTGTGTGCAATTTACCAGCGCTGAGTTGGAGCAGTTTTTTCGTCTGAAGACCGCCATGGATCCTGAGGGGCTGCTGAACCCCGGCAAAGGCATACCCACCCTGACCCGATGCGGTGAGTTGGGCGGTATGCACGTACACAATGGCAGACTGCCGTTTCCAGAGCTGGAGCGTTTTTAGTGGCTTTCGATGGAGCGTCTGATCTTATCGATCAGATCAAGACCGCGGGCCAAGGCAGCCAGAAGCTCTTGATTCAAGGCCATAGCAGTAAACGCGGTTGGCTGGCGAATTCGCGGGGTGATGATGTGCTGGATCTAACCAGCCATCAGGGAGTGTTGCAGTATCAGCCGGAAGAGCTGGTGATCACGGCCCGTGCGGGTACGCCCCTAGCAGTTATTGAGGAAACCCTGGCCGAGCGCGGACAAATGCTTGCCAGCGAGCCGCCTTGTTTGGCGGCCAATACCTCCCGATCAGGCACGCTGGGCGGCGCGGTAGCCAGCGGTCTTAGCGGCCCGGGGCGCCCTTGGCTTGGCGCGATTCGAGATGCCGTGCTTGGTGTTGAGCTGATTAATGGTGCCGGGGAATACCTCCGCTTCGGCGGGCAGGTGATGAAAAATGTTGCCGGCTACGATGTGTCTCGTTTGCAGGCGGGTGCCTGGGGCTGTCTCGGGGTCATGTCTGTGATCAGTTTGCGGGTGCAACCTCTTGCAGAGCAGGAATGGACCCTCAGTGGCGCGATGGCCGCCGACGCCGCAATCAGCCTGTGTGCGGAGTTGGGACGCCGCAATCTGCCTATTACCGCAAGCTGTTGGTACTTGGGGGTGTTGTATCTGCGCTTGTCTGGCAATGCCAGCGGTGTTTCAGCGGCCTGCGAGTCTCTGTCCGCGGTAGGATTGAGCCGAACAGATGCGGTGCCAGACCTCTGGTCGCAATTGAAAAATCACCAGCATCGCTTTTTTCATCGAGAGACCTCGAGCACAGACGGCGCCACCGCAGAAACCGCTGTCGGACCGAGGCCAATGCTATGGCGGGTGATAACCCCTCCCGCAGCGCCCATGCCGAGTTTTTTAACCACCCCGGAGCAGGACCTGCTGACCTTGTGGGGCGGCGGTTTGCGCTGGCTCTATCACGACGAAGCGGATGCCGTTCGAGCCTACAGTCGTGCGGTAGGCGGTTGGTGTTGGGCGTTGGGTGAAGCCATGCCCTTGGAAGCGGCCCAGCAGCAGATTATTGAGCATCTCATGGCGGCATTTGATCCGCACGGGGTGTTCGCTAATCCGCTTGGCCTTGTGCCCAAGGCCGTAAGTGTTTTTGGTGGGGGGAGCTAGCTCATGCAAACCCAACTGCCTGCGGATTTTATTGCCACAGATCGTGGTCGTAGGGCGAATGAGATTTTGCGCAGTTGCGTGCACTGCGGTTTTTGCAATGCCACCTGTCCCACGTATCAACTCAGTGGGGACGAGTTGGACGGCCCGCGTGGTCGCATTTATCTGATCAAAGAGCTGTTCGAAGGCGCTCAAAATCCGGAACGAGTCACCCAGCACCTGGATCGTTGTCTGACCTGCCGAGCTTGCGAAACCACCTGTCCTTCCGGCGTTGCTTACGGTGAGCTAGCGGACATTGCCCGAGTCGAGATCGGCCCCCAGCGAACCGGCGTGCAAGGGCTGCTGCGACGCCTGCTGCAGTGGATGGTGCCCCATGCTCGCCGTCTGCGCCTGCTAGCCCGAGTCGGTAAATTTGTAACGTTTGCTATGCCAAGGGCGTTGGCCGCCCAAGTGCCGGATAATGTTACGGCGGGTTTAGCTTCGGACACTCAGGGGTCTAAACAGGTGCTGGTGCTGCAAGGGTGTGCACAGCAAGTGACCACAGGGCAAGTTAATCAGGGGTTGCAGCAGTTGCTCGGCGAACTGGATATTGGTGTGCTGACCGCACCCAAGGAAGGTTGCTGTGGTTCTCTGGATTTGCACCTAGGTGACGAGGCTGCAACCCTAAAGGCGGTGCGCAACAACGTGGATGCCATTCATCCGCTACTAACCCAAGTTGATGCCGTGATTTCCACCGCGTCGGGTTGTGGGGTAACGCTAAAAGACTATGGGCGCTTGTTGGCTGCTGATCCGGACTATGCCCAAGCCGGGGCCGAGGTTGCTGCCGCCACAGTTGACGTTAGTGAGTATTTGACGGGGCTGGGGCGTAGTCTCAAGGCCAAGTTCCCCGGTAAGCGTGTGGCTTGGCATTCTCCCTGCAGTTTGCAGCATGGCCAGCAGTCCGAAGGCGTGGTGGAGGCCTTGTTGACCGGTGCAGGCTATGAATTGGTGCCTGTACCGGATGCTCATTTGTGCTGCGGTTCAGCAGGTACCTATTCTGTATTGCAGCCCCAATGGTCTCAGCAGTTGCGAAAAGCCAAGCTGGAGGCCCTGGAATCTGCAGCGCCGGACATCATCGCGACCGCCAATGTGGGCTGTCAGACCCACCTTGGGGGCGGCACCAACACTCGGGTATTACACTGGATTGAACTCGTCAGTTAACCTAGTCTAGAGCCATTCCAACCGGGGGGAAGGGAATGGTGACACACGAACAGGGCGCGTCTGGCCGCGATTATGGATTCTTAATGTTTCTGACGTTGCTCAACGTCATGAACTTCGTCGATCGACAGTTGCTCGCCAGCTTCGCAAATTGGATCGTGCCTGACTTGGGGTTAACCAATACCCAGTTCGGGCTTCTCACAGGTTTGATCTTCATTTTTTTCTACTCGGTTGCCGGTGTCTTTATGGGCGTGTTGGCCGACCGCGTTAATCGCACTCGACTGATTGCTGCAGGCTTGGCGCTCTGGAGTGCGCTGACGGCACTTTCTGGTATGGCCAAGGGCTTTGTAAGCTTGGCCATTCCCAGACTCTTCATTGGTGTCGGTGAGTCCATTATGACACCCACGGCCATGTCCCTGCTGGCGGACCGGTTTCCGTCCAGCCGCCTTGGGTTTGCTTCTGGTGTTTATTACATGGGTGTACCCATTGGTGTGGCTGCCAGCCTTTTTGTTGTTGCCTATCTGGAGCCATTGCTCGGTTGGCGGGGTTGTTTCTATGCTCTGGGCGCCATCGGCTTGGTGTTGGCGCTGATTATGTTTTTTATGAAAGAAACCCCTCGGCGTCACGAAGTGGAGGCCCAGGCCAAACAAGAAGCCGAGATCGAGCGGCCATCCGTGAAGGAGATGCTGGCAACCTTGGTGAAAGCTTTTAAAAGCTCGCCGGCACTGCTGATGACTGTCCTCGGTGGTGTGGCCTTCCACTTTATTCTTGGGGCCGCAACCTTTGAGCAGCTTTGGTTTGTTCAAGAGCGGGGTTTTGATCGAAGTGAGATCGCCGAGTTAAGCGGCTGGTTAGCATTTGCCGGCGGCATAGCAGGTAACTTATTTGGCGGTGTCGGTGGGGATGTTTTTTTGCGTAAAACTGGCATGGGTCGGCCCATGTTTTTGTTTTGGATTATGCTCGTTCTGACACCCATTTCCCTGTACTACCGGGTTGCCGACCCAGCCTCGATGTTCTTTTTGTTCGGCATCTTCGTCGGTTATTTTCAACTGGGCTGTTTTTACGGACCTACCTTTGCCACGGTTCAAGAACTGGTGCCTCCCCAGATACGCGGGACTGTCGTGGCTTTTTATATCTTGTCGCTAAACTTTTTCGGTTTAGGGCTAGGTGTTACCGGTGGCGGTATCGTGGTGGATTGGATGATCGCTGAAGGAATTGCAGAACCGTACACGATGACGCTGCTCGCGTTTACCGCACTGTCGCTGGTCGCCATACCATTGTTTTTCTTTGCGGGTCGGCGCTTTGAACGAGACCGGGAAGCTCTGTACGCCAGCGTTACCTGAGCGGCCCAACCCAGCCATTAACAAGCGTCATGTCCAGAAGAAGGGTGTAAGGAGAATGCTTTGTCTGAGCAACCAATGTTGAGTGAAGAAAAACAGGGTGATGGCCCTGCGGACAAGAAGCAAGTCCGCATCGACACGTTGATGAAAACCCAATGGTACCGCTGGTACGCCTTAGCGATTTTGGTCCTGGTCTACTGCTCCAGTCATGTGGATCGCCAGATCATGGGGATTCTGCTTGAACCGATAAAACTGGAGTTGGGAGCCAGCGACACCCAGATGGGTTTTTTAATCGGTCTGACCTTCGCGATTTTTTACGCGACCCTTGGTATGCCCATCGCTATGTTGGCTGACCGCACAAACCGGCGGAACATCATCGCTCTTGCCACGACGATCTGGTCCGGCATGACCGTGCTCTGCGCCTTCGTCGGCAGCTATACCCAGTTGGCGCTGGCGCGAATAGGCGTTGGTATTGGTGAAGCGGGGTCTAGTCCACCGTCCCATTCCATGATTTCTGATCTCTTTCCCCAAAGCCAGCGGGCCACGGCAATGGGTATTTTCGCCCTAGGCATCAACCTCGGTCTGTTGATTGCCTACTTGGGCGGCGGCTGGATGAGCGAGCACTGGGGTTGGCGCACCACCTTCATTGTCGTGGGTCTACCCGGAATTTTAATTGCGCTGTTGGTTCGATTTACCCTGATTGAACCGCCAAGAGGCGCATCCGAAGAAGCCAAACAAGATCGAGCGGATGCCCCCGGGCTAGGAGAGGTCTGGAAGACCATGCTGAAAACCCCGGCCACCCGTCATGTGGTCTTTGGTTCTGCATTAGCCGGTTTTGTGGGCTACGGCATGACCCTGTGGCTTCCGGCTTTCTTTGTTCGCTCTCACGGATTGAGCCAAAGTGAAACAGGCCTCACCCTAGCCCTGTTATCGGGTGTGGTGGGCGGCCTTGGTACCTTTACCGCGGGGCGTTTGGCGGACTATTTGTCCCAGCGGGATCCTCGCTGGCTTGCTTGGGTGGTTGCGATTGGGAAGGGCGGATTGGTGCCCTTCTTGGTGCTTTTCTTTTGGCTCACGGATTTTACCTCGGCGTTGTTGGTCTATCTCATTCCAGCTTTTTTCGCCGGTTTTTACTTGGCCCCAACCTTTGCCATGGTGCAGCAGTTGGTGCCGGTGCAAATGCGCTCGGTGGCCGCGGCGATCTGCTTGTTCTTGTTGAACATCATCGGCATGGGTCTAGGTCCCCAAGGTGTGGGTATCTTGAGCGACGTCTTTGCTGCTGAGCACGGTGTCGAGTCACTGCGTTATTCGCTGATGGTGTTTAGCTTGGTTAATCTGTGGTGCGCGTGGCATTACTTTATGGCGGCTAAAACCCTGCAGCAGGACACTCAGCGTATTGCCGATATGGCATCTGCATCCGGGTAATCATCGACCCGGCGTGCAGCAAGTGACGATTCATCTGGTGAGCTAGAGCCCGGTTGCGAGGCCTTCCTAAGGGGGCGGTGAAGACTTAAGCGTCGCATACCCCATCAGCCGCCGGCCACCCTCTGAATACCGGTAACAACAACCTGAACTTGGTTTGCTCCCGCTTGCAGTCCAGTGGCCAGCGTTTTGACTTGATTCGGCGATAGGCTACTGATGCGTTGGTTGTAGTTGCGTGGAATACCCCGGCCATCAATCAAGCGCACCTGTAGGTCTACGCCCATCAGGCTGCGGGGTGTTCTGTTTGTCGCTTCAATCACTAGGGTGCCGTCAGTATCAATTCCCCAGCGCAGCCCTAGGACGCTCTCCGGGCGTTCCTTGCTGCGCAGGGTAACCAAGGATGTCATAGCCGCTTGCCCGGTTGCACCGCCGTCGGTTGCGGCTTTGGCGTAAAGCTCTTCTGCTTCTTGGGTATTGCCTTCACGTTCGGCAATGGCGCCGAGAGTGCCATAGGCTTGAGCTGTTTGTAGCAACTCTAGGCTGCGGTTCAGGTGGCGCTTGGCTTTGGTTGTTCGGCCCCGCTTTTCGTTCACCATGCCGCTGCGGAGTAGGGGGTAGAAGAAGTTTGGGTTTAACGCGATGGCCTGATCAAAGGCCGTATCAGCGGCACCCAGTTTGTTTTCTTGGGCTTCAATATCTCCAAGCAGAGCGAAAAAGTGGCCCTCTCTCGGCTCGATACTAATTGCTTTGTTTACTAATCGCCTAGCTGCCTTCGTGCGATTATCGCTCAGCGCCTGCTTTGCTTCGTCATAAGCCTCATATCCGGGTTTGGTTTGGGTCAACCGCTGCATGGCGTTGCGGTAGCGCTGTCGGCCTTGAATACCACCCGCCGGTAGATTTGCTACATGGATCCGGTTCGCCTGTAGCCGTTCTTGGGAAGGGGGATGGCTGGCGAACAACCCCTGCAGAAAATCCGGTTGTTGGCTGTCTTTCAGATCGACGAAGGTTTGCTGCAAATCCACCGCACCTTGAGGATCGTAGCCGGCTCGGCTCATGTAGTTCATACCGTAAAGGTCCGATTCGCGCTCGGCATCCCGCCCGTATTTGGAACTCAACAAGGCTGCTCCTGCGCTTGCTCCAATCACCGCAACTTCACCGTAGTCGCTATCAGCCGCGGCAACGCCGGTGGCAGCCACAGCTGCCTGAAGCAGCACGGCCCTTTGCACGGACTTAGCGCTGTGCTTTGCGGCGGCATGAACTACCTCGTGGCCAAGTACCGCGGCCAGTTCAGCCTCGCTGTCCAACTCTGTCAGCAGGCCCCGGTTGATGGCGATTTTGCCGCCGGGCAGCGCCCACGCGTTGGGCGAAGAGTCGTTAATTACCGAAAATTCATAGGGTAGTGAGCGGTCACTTACTGCGGCCACCTTGTTTCCGATCTCCTGTACATAGGCCTGCACACCTGGGTCTGCCACGTAGTCGCCCCCCTGAGACTGGCGTGCCGGTAGGTATTGCTGTGCCCCGGTTTTCAGCTCCCAAGCTTCAGAAATGATGCTCAGCTCGCTTTTGCCTGTGACCGGGTTGGTCGCGCAGCCCGCGATGCCTTGGAGCAAAAACGTGACGCAAAGTAGGCCAGTGAGTTTTATCCCGTGAACGTAGGAGGAGCGAAAAGGTCTTTGTGTCACCGTGTTTTTCATAGTGGATAGTCTCCAATAGCGGGGCGTTAACCTCTGGCGCGGTTGTAGCGCTGACGTATTTGTGTTGCCTCTCTGGTTTTTCCTTGGACTTCGTAGACTTTGGCTAGCTGAAGCCATGCGGCAGCGGCTTTATTTGTATCGCTGCCTGCCAGAGCGATGGCTTTGCGCGCGTGTTGAAATGCCGTGACGTCGTCGCGCTGACTCAGGTGCACTTCGCTCAGTTTGATCCACAGTGAGGCTTCTCTTGGTTCGATGCGAATAGCCCGTTCCAGCAGCACGATGGCGGTGCTGGGGCGCTGGGCTGTCAAGGCTTCGTCGGCTTGGGCCAGCAACGTCTGGGCGCCGCTGCTGCGTGGTGGTGCTATGACCAGCTGAGGAGGTTCTTCGGCGCTGTTATTCTCTGCGGGTTTCGAGGTGTCGGGCTGTTGAGGTCCCCGGCCATCGCTTACTGGAACGCTACCACCAGTGCTGACGCAGCCGGCGAGCAGAAAAACCGCGAGTAGTACGCTGGTTCCTTTGGCTGATTGGTCTGTGGCGAGGGTGTTCAGCGCACTTGTGATTCTGTCAATTCGCGTCACCTTTTGTCCCTTTCGTCTCTATTGGTATTTCTTCTTTTGATCTTCAGTTGGTGTTCAACGCGGTGATTTGCCGTTGGCTCTGCTACCGATCAATGCACTGACCTAGGTTGTCGTCGTTGAGTTGGAGTCTTTCACCTTGCAGTCCTTTACCTTGCAGTCCTTGAATGGCTCGGCTGCTCAAGGCTGACCGATGCCCACGTCTACGGTATCAGCGACCAAAAATAGATCGTAATCGCTTGCCAAGGCCTACCTTGATATTGCAACCGGGCTTAATGGACAGAGTATCTGGGCGAGTTATAGGTAGTACAACCACATCTGCACATTTATCGGTGGCTTGAAGGCCTGTGTCGTACTCGATTGCGACGGAGTTCTCGTTTGGCAAGATGATAAGCGGATCCACTCCTTCTTCTTCCATCATGGCATTCCAGATGCGCATAGCGCCGGAGGAGCCTGTTAAGCCTGTGGGTTTGTTGTCGTCGCGGCCAACCCAGACAACGGAAAGCTTGCTGTTATCAAAGCCTGCGAACCAACTGTCTCGGTTGTCGTTGGATGTGCCGGTTTTGCCAGCCACACCCTGCTTAGCGTAAGGCGAGGATCGCCCTGTGCCGCGCCGCATAACGACTTCCAGCCCCTGATTTAGGCTCATGGCAACATCTGGATCAATGGTTTGTTCCAGTTCAAAGGGGTAGTGGGACAAGGCTCTGCCTTGTTCATCCAAAACTGCGATGACGCTTTTTGGGGGTACGCGAAAACCGCCGCTGGCAAAACTGCCGTAGAGCTCCAGCAGCCTTAGCGGTGACATAGCCTCGGCTCCAAGGAAAAAAGACGGATAACGGTTTTTCGGTGCGTAACCCAGTAGGTCACTGAAACGATTTTGCACGTTGCCCAATCCAACTCGGTTGCCTAGATCTACGGTGGCGAGGTTCAGGGACAGTGCCAAGGCTTTGATGATGGGAAGTTCCCCACGGCTTTTGCCGTCGTAGTTCCGCGGGCTCCAAGGGTCGCCATTGGGCGGCGTCAGCGTGATTTCTTCATCTTTGACGAGGCTGGACCAGTCGTAGCCGTTCTCCAGAGCAGTAAGGACGATTAGGGGTTTGATCACAGAACCCACCGGACGCTGAGCGTTTAAGGCTCGGTTAAAGCCGTCTACCCGGCCACGTCTGCCGCCCACAAGGGCTAGGACTTCGCCCGTTTGCGTATCCGCAACCACGGTGGAAGCCTGTAGATCACGCTTTGAGGGGTCACGCCGTCGTTCAACAGACTCTAAGGTTCGACTTACTGCTTGCTGGGCATTTTCTTGGGTTCGCGGGTTGAGCGTGGTGAAGATTCTTAAACCTTGGGAGCGCAAATCTTTGGCGGAGTAGCGCTCTCTCAACTCCATGCGCACGAGATCCATAAAGGCGGGGTAGTACGCGCCGCCGCTATTGGGGCTGGCCACGACTCCCAGGGGCTTGCCGATGACTCGTTGGTGGACATTCGGGCTGATCAGGCCATCGTTTCGAAATGTATCCAGAATTCGATTGCGTCGCTGCAAGGTTCGCTCTGGGTGTCGGAAGGGGTTGTAGTAGGACGGGCCTCGGATAATGCTGATCAGTGTGGCGATTTGATCCGGCGGGAGTTCGTTCAAGGGTTTGTTGAAGTAGTACTGGGCACCGAGGCCGAATCCGTGAATCGCTCGAGCGCCGTTTTGACCCAGAAAAATCTCGTTAATGTAAGCAGTTAGGAGATCTTCTTTGGAAAAGCGCATTTCCAGAATGATGGCCATGGCCAGTTCGCGCAGTTTTCGTTCGATGGTGCGCTCATTGGTTAGGAAGTAACTTTTCACCAGTTGCTGGGTCAGGGTACTGCCGCCTTGTTGCCGCTCACCGCTGCGAAGGTTGACTAGAGCGGCTCGGGCAATACCCGTGATACTAAAACCTTTGTGTTCGTCGAATGTTCGGTCCTCTACCGCTTTCAAGCCGTTTGCCAGTAGGTCTGGTACTTGATCTGGTGCCAAGATCACTCGGTCTTCACCATGGGAGGGGAAGAAACTGCCGATGACAGCAGGTTCTAACCGAATCAAATCAAGAGGCTTGCCGCTGCTGTTCATGCGCTGGATCTGACGGCCAACGAACATGACCTGAAGTCTGGTGGATGGGCGCGTGGCCTCCATAAAGGCAAAGCTTCGCAGATGAACATTCACGCCGCCGGGAATGGGTTGGTAGGAACCCGGGGCTGATAGGTCAGCAGTCTTGCGATACCCCAATCGCGCGAGTTCTTCTTGTAACTGGGTGTTGGTTAGACGTTTGCCGGGAAAGAGTTCCAAGGGCTGGGCATAAACTTGGGCCGGTACAGACCACCGACGACCTTCAAATGTCTTGCTGATGTTGCGATCTAGGTAGTAGAGGTAACCAGCGCTAATGAGGATGGTAACCAAGGAGGCCCAAAGTACCGTTTTCACCAGCAATTTGAATAACCCGCGCCGTAGCCTTCGCCCCCAACTCTCTTGACCTTGGGTGTTTTTGTTCGACGCTGCTTTCGCTCTTGTCTTTCGGGTTGAACCGGTTTTTTTCGCCATGTCTCGTTTTCGGTTGAAGCCGATGCACTCTGAGTTGGCAGTGTAGCGGAAGAGGCGGCCTGATTTCTGCGATGAGATCATCGATCAGTAGTCTTTTGTTTTCGATGTGGTGTGCTGGGATAAAGGGGCTTCGCGTTGAGAAATCCGCAGCGCCCCTAGACAGGCGGGATCGCGCAGCCTATGGTGGCGGGGCCTAAGGGGTGGCGAGAGCCTGAGATAGCACCTAGCTGCTAGACCCTTTGAACCTGAACCGGTTAATACCGGCGTAGGAATAGGAGCATGCATTTTGACCACCGGTCACTTTCGATACTGCGTCACCTGCCTTGGGCACCCCATAACTTTGGAGCCCAAACATGGTTAAACACGCTGTCGATACCCCCAGATCATTCCTCGTTCCCATGGCCTTAGCCCAAGTCTGCCTCACGGCGCTGATCGTGTTAGGCGGTAATTTGACTCAAGCGGCAGCCTTGGAGGAAGTCGTGGTGACTGCCGAGTTCAGACCGCTGACCACAGCAGAGGTTCCCGGCAGTGTCTCGGTGCTAGACCCCCAAGCTAGCGGGGCGACCATCAATCATCTGGACGAGCTGTTATCTCAGGCCGCTAACGTCAACCTCACTAGCGGGGCATCTCGAGCAAGATTCATCCAGATTCGGGGAATCGGCGAGCGCAGTCAATTCGTTGAGCCACTGAATGCGTCGGTGGGCCTGTTAGTGGATGGTGTTGATCTCAGCGGTATAGGTGGCGCAGCCACGCTCTATGATATTCAGCAGGTTGAAGTGCTTCGGGGGCCTCAAGGCACCCTGTATGGGGCTAATGCTCTAGCCGGGTTGATCAATGTGGTGACGCCAGATGTCACCGAATCCCTTTCCGGCTTGCTACAGCTTGATGGCGGTAACTACGGTGCCCGAGGCGCGGGCGGGGTAATCAGCGGGCCGTTAGGTGGCAACACCGGATTTCGGCTCAGTGCGCGGCAGTACCAGGACGATGGTTTCTACAACAATGTTCACCTGAATCGAGATGACACCAATGCTCGGGATGAACGCACCCTGCGGGGCAAAATCCAGGGTGACTGGGAAACCGGTGGATCATGGCAGCTAGCGGCTGGTCGCATAGACGTTGATAACGGTTACGACGCATTCTCTCTGGATAACGACCGCAATACCCGGTCGGATGAGCCGGGTCAGGATGTGCAAGAGACCACTTACGTAGCCTTCAATGCCAGCCGTTCAGTGAGTGATGGCGTTCTGGGGCAAGTGGCTATCGGCTGGGTTGATAGCGATATCGCCTACGGTTACGACGAGGATTGGGCCTATGAAGGATTCCATCCCGACGGTTATCGCTCTACGGACCTGTATCTGCGTGACGTTCAAACGAATACCGTCGACCTTCGGCTGCTCTCGGCGCCGGGGCAGGGTTTGGTTGCGGGCAAGGTGGATTGGGTGCTGGGCCTCTATGCCCTCGATAAAGACGTGGACTTTGTGCGAGATTATTTTTTTGAACCTCAGCTGCTGACTTCGAATTACGGTGTTGAGCGAATTGCCCTGTACGGTGAGCTGGCGACGAATCTTTCGGCGACTTGGCGATTGACCCTGGGACTCCGGGCGGAACAACACGAGTCGGATTATGTTGATTCTCAGGGGGTTCAGTTCGCTCCCGATGACGACTTAATAGGCGGCAGGTTACTGCTCGAGCACACTTTGGATTCAGGCGGCTTGCTCTACGCTAGCGTGACTCGGGGGTACAAGGCTGGCGGATTCAACACCGACGGCTCTCTGGACGCGGATTTGCGGCTGTTTGAACCCGAGGTGCTTTGGAATATGGAATTGGGGTTTAAGGGCGAGTTGTTGGACGACCGTCTACAGCTATCAGCCGCTCTTTTTCACATGCAGCGCCGTGACGTGCAAATTGCGACGTCTCGAACAGTTCTACGTTCGGATGGGTCTGCGGAGTTTATTGGTTATACCGGTAACGGCGCCGAGGGCTTCAATCAGGGCTTAGAGGTAGAGCTGGCCTTTCGGGCCACAGAGCGTTTGCTGGTAACGGCAAATCTAGGGCTGCTTGACACCGAATTTGAAAACTACATCAACGGTGATGGCGAAAATTTAGATGGCCGGGATCAAGCCCAAGCGCCCGCTTATCAGTTTTATGTTGCCGCAGATTATCAGTTGTTTGACGCTGTGCGTCTTAATTTGAATATAGAAGGCCGGGACGAATACTACTTTTCTGACGGCCATGAGGAGCAGTCCCCCAGTTATGCTTTGGTAAACGCTGCGCTTGCCTATGAGGTCAACAATTGGGAGCTTTCGTTCTGGGGCCGCAATCTAAATGATAAAGACTATTTCCTGCGGGGCTTTAGTTTTCCCAACGACCCCAGAGACGGTTATTCAAACACCCGTTGGACCCAGTTAGGATCACCCCGTCAATTCGGGATCAGTGCAACCGCTTCGTTCTAGATTTCTGAAATATTAGACCGAGACAGTGGTGCAAGCCGCTGTCTTATGGCCTTAGCAAATGCACGGTGGTTTTTAGTTTGGTTATGAGCTGGTGAGCGGCTGGTGAGCGGCAAGAAATGGCTCGGCACCGGTCAAACAGAGGGGGTGCCCTCGCTAGTTATACTCAAACCGAGTAAAGTTCGCGGCCCAAAGTGTGCCGACGCAGATGCGGTGGCCTAGGGCGCCCATTGGTACTCATCGCAGAACCAAGAGCCGCAAAATAGTAAAAAAAGGATGCGCCAGATATGGTTTTTTTGCGACCTTTGAACGGTCTTTTGCGTTTTTTTCTGGTCGTTATCTCAGTGCACGCGACAGCGGCCCCCACTGCGTACTTACCCATTGGCGCTGATCTACGACTAGAGCGCCAAGTGGACAAAATGTTTGCCTTGACGACGTCTGCGCCCCTGACGAAGCCCTATCGGATAACTCAAATAGCGACCTCGCTAGAGGGAATTCGCGTATCGCACCCGGTGTTGCATCGCGCCATTTGGGATGGAATAGCGCCCTATCGCAGTGAGGCTCAACTGGCTAGCGCGGGTATTCGACTGGCTGTTGATGGTGAGAATCCGTCAACGCTGCCAAATCAACGAGGATTGTCTTCGTCAGAGTGGGCGGAAGTCATTGTGGATGGCGTCTGGCGCCCCAGCCAAACGCTACTCGCTCAGGTCGGTATGAGTTATCGGGCTGAGTCCGGAACCTTAGTGAATTACAACACCTTTGTGTCGACAGGGTTCGGTCGTTTACAGCTGGATGTGGGGTACAAAGAGCACTGGTGGTCTCCATTCGATCACAGCGCTATGTTGATCAGCAGCCATGCGCGGCCCTCGCCTTCGGTGAGCCTTTCCTTCAGCGAACCTCTGGAAAACTACTGGAACGCTAACTTCGAATTGTTCTACAGTCAGCTCGACGAGGTGAAAGACGGTATCCGATGGCAAGGCAGCTATCACGACGGTAAGCCCAACTTGGTCGGCACTCATTTCAGCATCAAGCCGTTTCAGGGCTTGCAGCTAGGATTCAACCGAATACTGCAGCTTGGGGGTGGTCCTCGAAATTTGAGTTTTGGTGATTTTCTGAGAGCGTTTGTGGATCCGGTGAGTGCAGACAACTTGGCCGCACCTGAGCGTGAAGCCGGGGATCAGCTAGGGTCGATTACCGCTCAGCTAGACATGTTCTTGCGTGGCAAGCCCATCGAGTTTTATTTTGAACACGCCGGCGAAGATACAGTGAACAATTCAAATTATAAGTTTGGCAATCAGGCCAACTCGGTTGGATTCTTTGTTCCTGCGCTGACCAAAAACCTGGCCCTGCGCTACGAGGGCAATAAATGGAAGACGGCCTGGTATTTGAACGGCATGTACAAATACGGAAACACAAACTACGGCAATGTATTTGGCCACTTCGGTGGCGACCAACGTGTGTTCGGAGAGGGCGTGCCTTCTCAGGTACATACTGTGTCGCTGGATTATTTCGGATCGCGGAATGATTTTTGGCAGCTCAAACTTGGGGTGGTGGATAACGATTCCGATATTGACGGGAGGCCCACGGCGTTTGCCTACGAAACTGGCTACAACGTCGAACTGTTCAACGCCAGAAATTGGCGCAACTATCGGTTGGAGACACAGCTTACCTTGGGCAAAAGTGTGTTTGATCAAAGTTATCAACACCTGTCTGTGTCGCTATTCTGGCGTTAGAGTGCCGATTGACGTGTGCCGCCTAAGGATAGTGATCTTACCCAAATTTGGCGGCGCCGTTAGTAATCGTCAGTTCTTTATCGAATGTGCACAGAAATCCGCTGCGCTAAATCAGTAATGTCCACCGAATCCACGATGCCCTGACATTCAACAACTTGACTGTCACCCAAGGGTTGCCAATGTTGTGCTGAGTCTCTGACAAGGGCGGTTTGTCGCGTACCAACACTAGCCGCCAGATGCATGATGGCAGTTTCAACCGTGATGACATAATCCACGCAGCTGAGCATGGCGGGCAACTCGTAGAAATGTTCCTTGGCAGTAAAGGGCAGAATCGTGATTGCACGCACCCTCGGCTCTGATTTTAGGCGTTTCTCGTAAGTTTGAAGCTGATCAGGGGGCAAATTTAGTACGAAGCCTCGGCGCGGGTTTGCTCGATGTAAGGCCTCAATTAGTTCGAGTGTTTTGGGCCAACTGAGGTCTCTTTTGACGCTGGTGGACAGTGGGTTGAGCAACAACCACTGGGTCGTCGCGTCCGAGTCGAGACCATTGAGCCGCTCCTGAGTCTGTTGCCGCCAAGGTTCCGGGGGCGAAATTTCTAAAGTCGCCCGATCGGATTTGGCTCCCACCAATGTTTGAAAACGAAAGCCCTGCAAATCGCTGATATGTTTTCGGTGCTGGGCGGGTACGCTTTGCTCTTTCAAATACCCGTCGATACGTTTGAAGTGCCACCACTTTTGAAGTGGATTTTGCAGCGGTTTCGACTGTGTACCGACGATTTTGGCCGTGCTGGAGATAGAGCGCGCAACCTTGGCAAAAACTTCCGACCGCTGTGTGGCGATAAAAAAGATGACATCGTAGTTTCTTTGTTGGGCCCGTCGGATTAGCTCTTGGTGCTGTGATGTACTTTCGGCAATGGGATAAATACCTTGAATGAAGGGTTGGTCTTCCAGCCACTGGCACATCGTGGTGTTGCGCCCCTTGTGCCAAGACTTGTTCTGATTTCGAAGGTCGTCAATCCAGATGTCCAGCTGGATGTTGGGATAGATTTTCTGCAACGCCTCTAGGTGCGGTCCCTGATACACAAAGTCGCCAATGGCTAGGTGCGTCATGTACAGCACACGGGTCGCCTTGTTGAATGAGTCCGCTGGTATCAGGGCTGACAAAAAAGGTTTCCTACGAGTGTGGCCGAGAAGCTGGTTTGCCATGGTAGTAAGGCCTTCGCGGAAACTCAAACGGTTAGGTCCGCTGGCCAAGGTGGAGTGTTCCAGTCAAGGGGCTGGAGATTTGGCGGCGATAATTTAAATGTCGTGTGCGTCGTTTTTTAGGGTGGCATGTGGATAATGTGCTGCAGAGATTCTCAATTCTGCGTCAGGAGTTTTTATGTCCAGCCCGCCTTCGGAACACCGCTCCGCAACACAGGATCTGACTTTACAGCCAGAGCGGCTCGAGACGAGTTTTAACCAGAGCCTAGAACGTCATCAAGGGGTCTTCGCTACCCTCGCTAAGCATCAGGCGCAGATGTCGGAACTGGCTCATCATTGCATGGCAGCATTGAACCGGGGTGGCAAAGTGATTTGGGCCGGCAACGGTGGTAGCGCCGCAGATGCCCAACATCTGGCCGCGGAATTTATGGTGCGCTACAGCTCAGAGCGAGGCCCCTTGGCTTCCATCGCGCTTACAACCGACACGTCTATTCTCACCGCACACTCTAACGACTATGAATTTGCGACGGTTTTCGCCCGTCAGATTCATGGTTTGGCTAAGCCCGAAGATGTGGTGATCGGGTTAACCACATCCGGGAACAGTGAAAATATAGACGCGGCAATACAGGCCGCCAACGAGCTGGGAGCCTATACCGTTGCTTTGACGGGCCGTGACGGAGGCAGCGTAAAGAACATAGCCCAGCTAGCCATTATTATTGCATCCAACGAGACTGCTCGTATTCAGGAAGCGCACATGTTTTTGGGTCATTGGCTTTGTGAGGCCATCGATCTGGCTTCTGAGTAACGGAGGCAAAAAGTGGACGTGTCGTTACTAACAAAAATACATCAGCTGCGGATCTTGGTGGTCGGAGACGTCATGTTAGACCGTTATTGGCTGGGAGATACCGCTAGGATTTCACCTGAGGCACCGGTGCCTGTGGTCAAGGTAAACCGGTTAGAAGATAAAGTGGGTGGTGCGGCAAATGTGGCCCGGAACATTGCTCACTTGGGCGCCAAGGTAAGTTTGATCGGGCTGGTGGGCGCTGATGAGTATGGGGAAAAAATCGCCCAGCTACTGACCCAAGAGCGCATTGACTCTAAGTTGGTCAAACAGAACCTACAGCCAACCATCGTTAAGATGCGGGTGGTAAGCCGGCATCAGCAGGTGGTGCGGCTGGACCTAGAGGAATCCTTTGATTCCAAGCTCAGTGAGCAACTGCTTGAGCAGCTTGAGTCGTCTCTGGACCACTGCGATCTGGTCGTGTTCTCCGACTACAACAAAGGCTCTCTTGGCGCCGTAGAAAAAATGATCGGGTTGGCGCGCAAGGCTGGTAAACCGGTTTTGGTTGACCCTAAAAACTTGGATCTGGGTCGCTACAGGGGCGCTCACTACGTCACTCCAAATTTGGGGGAGTTTGCGGCAGCGGGGGGGTTAACGGATTCAGAGTCTTCAATCGCTGAGTCCGCCCGCGGATTGCTGCAAGAAAGCGGCATTGATGCCATGTTGTTGACGCGCTCGGAGCGTGGAATGTCGCTGATAACCCAGACAGAAAAGTTCGACTATGCGGCTCAGGTGCGTGAGGTGGCGGATGTCACTGGCGCCGGCGACACCGTCATTGCAACGCTATCCGTGATGTTGGGAGCAGGTTTTACGCCTGAACAGGCTGTAGACATCGCGAATATTGCGGCGGGCATAGTTGTTACCAAGCTTGGCGCGGCAACCGTTTCGGCTAGAGATCTTGAGGCTAAGCTAGGTGGGCGAGTCCCCTACCAAGGTGGCGTGAAAGATCTGTCCTCGGATACTGTCCGTGAAGAGATTGCTGTTGCTCGCGCCAATGGACAGAAGATTGTGTTTACCAACGGGTGCTTCGACATATTGCATGCCGGGCATGTGGCGTACCTAGCGGAGGCTCGAGCCCTAGGGGACAAATTGGTGGTGGGCCTCAATAATGATGAGTCGATTGCTCGGTTGAAAGGCGCAGACCGGCCAATTAACGGGTTGGCCGCTCGGGCTCAAGTGCTCAATGCACTAAAAAGCGTTGACTGGGTGATCCCCTTCGGCGATAGGGAAAACGATGACACACCAGCACGCTTAATCGAACAAGTGCAGCCAGATGTGCTGGTAAAAGGCGGCGATTATCAGGTACATGAAATTGCGGGTGCAGAATTTGTTTTGGCCAGTGGGGGCGATGTCAAAGTCGTGAGTTTTCTAGATGGCTTCTCTTCATCAAAGATCATCGACGCAATAAAACAAAGCAGCGACTAACGCTCCTTGACTAGCCGGCCATTTCGGCTCTGTAGGTCGTCATGAGCAATTGCCAATGATCGACAGTCCACAGCAGTCCTGGGTTGAGGTGCTTTTGCTTGGTGAAGGAGCGCTCCAAGCGCCTGATGTTTGTCCGTTGCCAGCTAGGGTTTGGCTTCCGGATACGACCGCGGTCAAAGTCCACCAAGTAGGGCTGGCCGTCTGTGTCCAACAGAACATTGCCGATATTAAGGTCTGCGTGGTCGACCCCCTTGCGGTGAAAGTTAGCCAACATTCTGGCGACGGCCACGATTTCGGTGTCTGTCAGTTCCCGCTGGCGCAAAATCTCGAGTAAGTTAAATGAACTCGGAATCGCCTGAGTAATGACGCTGCCCCTGTAGAACAGTCCGTGTCTTGTCAGAATTGCGGCAATTGGCTTGCCTATGGGTAGCTGCATCTCATCGAGTGTTGAAAGCAGTTCCAGCTCTCGGTAGACCCTTGAACGTCGGATGCCAGTGAATAAATAACTGTCCCGAATGAACTTTCCAATGACCCCCCCACGCCAGTAGTGGCGAAGTACGTGGGTGACGTCGTTTTCCTCAAAAAAATAGGCTGTACTGCGCCCAAACCGTCGATCAACGGTTTTGTGTTGGGCGTCCCAGTAGCCAGGATCAAACCATTGTTGGGTAAGCGCCTTTGGCGTAGCCGACAAGCGGAAAATGGAGCAGGAGCGGTCTACCCGTTGAATCGAAAGTTTGGAACCCATATTCAAGGTCGGTTTTTCAGTAGGCCTGTCATCGGCAATTGCAGTCGCTTGAGGACGCGTCATTCCATTCACTGTAACCCAGAACATATTTTGACTCTATGACTGGGGCAAACCAGAATGTTGCTCCGCAATGAAAAGACAAGATGGCCGTGACGGAATTTGGGACGCCCAACAGTATTTGTGTCATCCGATTGTCCGCTATCGGCGATGTCTGTCATGCGGTCAGCGCGGTTCAGGCAATTCAGCGCCGCCAGCGCCAAGCGACGATTACGTGGATTATTGGCAAAGTTGAGCATGAGTTGGTGAAAGGCTTGACCGGGGTTGAATTCATTGTCTTCGATAAGCAAGCCGGAGTTCGTGCCTACACATCGCTGCGACGCAGGCTCCAAGGTCGACATTTCGACGTTCTGCTCCATATGCAGGTGGCTTTGCGGGCCAACCTAGTTGCCGCAGTGGTTTCAGCGGATAGGAAAATCGGCTTCGACAAAGACCGAGCAAAGGAAGGGCATGGCTGGTTTGTCTCCCGAACCATCAAGCCTCAGCAGGAGCCTCATGTGCTTGAGGGTTTTGCCGAATTCGCGCGCACTCTTGGCGTGAATGACCCAGGCCCCTTATGGCAAATGCCCTACTCGGAACAAGATGAGGACTGGGCGTTAGAGGCGCTAGCGGGACGGGAAAAAGTTTTCACCATAGCCCCAGCGGCCAGCAAGGCCGAACGCAATTGGACTGTGGAAGGGTATGCGAGCCTAGCAGACTATGCCGCCGCCAAGGGTTACAGCCCTGTACTCACAGGTGGACCTGCCCAATCCGAGCGGCAGTTGGCTGAGGCTATTGTTCTTCAGGCGAAAAGCAGCATTCTCAACCTAGTGGGCAAAACATCGTTGAAGCAACTTCTGTGCGTGCTCAAGCACAGCCATGTTCTGATGGCACCGGATACTGGGCCTGCCCATATGGCGGTAACGGTAGGGACCCCAGTAATCGGTTTGTACGCCCATTCAAACCCAAAGCGCACAGGACCTTATGGAAACCTAGACAATGTGGTGGACGTCTATCAGGAAAATCTTAAAATTCAAAGTGGCTCCTCAGCGCAAAAGGTGCGTTGGGGACATAGGCTCAAGGGTTCAAACCTCATGGATCAGATATCTGTCGAACGGGTGCAGGACATGTTTGACCGCGTGACCGCGAATCTGCAGCCGAGTCTTCCTGATGAATAAGGCAGTATTCCTTGATCGAGATGGTGTGATCAACGTTGATCGGGGTTACACCTATCGCATTGAGGATTTTGAGTTTATCGACGGCGTATTCGAAGCCTGCGAACTCTTTGTGGCCTTAGGGTATCGGCTAATCGTGGTGACCAACCAATCCGGGATTGGGCGCGGCTACTACAGCGAGCAGGACTTTTTGACATTGACTGAGTGGATGAAAGGTCAATTTCATTCTCAGGGTATCGCCTTGGATGCTGTCTATTTTTGTCCGCACCACCCTCAACAAGGGCAGGGTAGCTACAAACAATCCTGTTATTGCCGAAAACCCGAACCCGGCATGTTGCTGCAAGGCATCGCAGACTTCGGGCTGGAACCGGGATCGTGCGTTATGCTGGGGGACAAAGTGTCTGATTTAGAGGCGGCGAGGGCAGCTGGTATCGGACGTAAAGTGTTCGTCGATAATCAACGCGACGCATCAACAATACCCCCTTTGGCTGACGAGGTCTGGCAGAGCATTGCCGATGCGAGAGAGCGGTTCTGACTCAAGACGATTGGCGCAGCTTTGCCGCGAGAACTTTTTCTACATAGCCCCTTGCATCAAAGCCCGCTCTTTCTCCAGCAAGTAGTCCACCACCTCCAGCGCCCGATCAGCGCCATTGTTTATATCCACTCGATATTTGCCGGCAACCACTAAGGTGGGCACTGCGCGAATACCGTTGCGCTGAGTGTCTGTGGCCGCCCGGGCCAACCGTCGGCTCACGTCGCGACTGTTAAACGCGCGCATAAATTCGGCTGCGGATAGCGCCTCGGAGTCCAGATAATCGGCGATATCCTGTCCGGTTGAGAAGCTGCGGCGGCCATTGTGAATGGCTTTGAATAATTGTTCGTGGTTACTTTCAAGGGCGTCGGCTTTTTCGAGGGCATAGTAACCTTGAGCTAGAACGCTCCAAGCCCGAGAGAACGCGGTAGGTTTACGCTGGAACTTTACATCCTGAGCTAAGGTTTCGGTCCAGTCCTCCAGTTTTGGGTCGAAGTTCTTACAATGAATGCAGGCGTAAGAAAAATACTCTTCTACACTCAACACTCGAGTAGGGGCGTCGATGTTCACACCGTCAATGACTTCGAAATCACTGCCCGCCTGAGGTATGGAGTTTTGGGACAGGCCAGAGCCGAAATAAAACGTGCCGATAACAAAGCCGGCAACCAGTAGGCCCAAAAAACCTAGGATGACGTTGCGAGTTCGTTGAACGGTTTGTGAGGATGTTTTTTTCTTTGCAGCCGGTGCCATATTTACTGTTCCTTCACGTGGCATTTGTTGTACTGGATAATTCTACTCATGCTGTGAGGCTCGAGTCACTGTTTGCCGATGCTCAACGGGCATATACTAGCGTACGGTATACAACAATCAGGTAACCAACGAGGAAGCGCTTTGAGCGAGACGTATCAGCTGTTTAAGTCCGACACCTGTGGGTTTTGCCATCGAGTGCGAGCCTATGTAGCCCAACTGGGTATGGATATACCTGTGCGGGACATTCAAACCGAGGCAGAGGCGTTCCGGGAACTTTTGCAGGGCGGTGGTCGATCCATGGTGCCTTGCTTGCGCATTGATCGCGGGAACGGGGACGGCACGGAAGTAGAGTGGATGTACGAATCCATGGACATCATGAGATATCTGGGCAGTCGGCAGGCTGACCAATAAAGAGCAAGACAATAAAACAACAAGACAACAAAACAGAGAGGTCACTATGAAGCTGGGAATTATAGCCGGGTACTCCGGACGCAAATTTAGTATCGGGATGGATGCCATCAAGCATGCTGAGAATCTTGGATACGATTCCCTTTGGACGGCAGAGGCCTATGGTTCCGATGCGGTTACCCCGGCGGCTTGGATCTTGGCGCAAACAGAGCGTCTAAAGGTGGGTACCGCCATCATGCAGATGCCTGCTCGCTCTCCGGCCATGGCGGCCATGACGGCTATGAGTTTGGCCGAACTCTCCGGTGGGCGGTTTATCTGCGGCTTGGGGGCTTCTGGTCCTCAAGTGGTTGAAGGTTGGCACGGCGTTCCCTACGGCAAGCCGGTAAGCCGACTGCGCGAGTACGTACAAATCATGAAAAACATCTTTGCGAGAGAGGGTGCGCTTACCTTCGAAGGCAGCATGTACAACTTACCCTATACGGGTGAAGGCGCCACAGGCTTGGGTAAGCCATTAAAGAGTATTTTGCATTGCGAAGAAGACATTCCGATCTTCGCTGCCACGATTACAGACAACGGCGTTGCAGCAGCTGCAGAAGTAGCTGACGGGTTCTTCCCTGTGTGGATGGATCCAGAGCAGTACTCGGTCTTCAAAGGACCGATCGAAAAAGGCTTCAACAAGGCCGGTGACAAGGACTTGACCCAGTTCGAAATTGCCCCCTTCGTGACCGTGGTCATGGGTGATGACGTGGATCAATGCATGATGCCCGTCCGCGGCCAGATGGCCCTGTACATCGGCGGCATGGGCGCAAGGAACAAGAACTTCTACAACGACTACTGCAAGCGTTTAGGTTTTGAAGACGCCGCGGTGGAAATTCAGGATCTGTATTTAGCTGGCAAAAAAGACGAAGCCATGGCTGCGGTGCCCAAGGAACTGATCGACGCTTGCGCCCTAGTCGGTCCGGCTGAGCGCATTCGAGAGCGCTTGGCTCGTTGGAAGACTGCTGGCAGTCATGGCCATGTGTCGAGCATGTTGTTGGGTTGCCAAGACCCAGCTGCATTGCAGGTGGTGGCGGAGGAAATGCTCTAGCTGCCTAATAGGAAGACCATGAGCAAACACGAAAAAGGGGCGGTTAGGCCCCTTTTTTTATTCTCTGTTAGACCATCAAAATACCGGGCTTAGTGCGCTAATTGCCGGTGCTTGCTTCCACCAGCGCCCAGCCGCGCTCGGATCTGAGGCGAGCGGCGTCGGCATACTCCAGCGCCTTGGCAGAGCTGGCATTGCCATCGAGTCCGCGTTTATAAACGCCTTGGATGATTCCGGCAGAGCGGAACATGTTGTAAATCAGATAAAAGTGCCAGTTGTCGATGCCGTCGCGTCCTGCGTGCTTGCAGTACTCGGCGACGAACTCGGCTTCGGTAGGCAAGTTTAGGGCGGCGAAGTCGGCTCCGGCTAAGCCTTCATCGTCGTAGGCATCCCCGTGGTAGTCCTGGCATAGATAGCCAAGATCCGCCAAGCCGTCGCCCAAAGTGGACAACTCCCAATCAAGCACCGCAACGATCCGAGGCTCTGTTGGATGAATCAGCACGTTACCCAGACGATAGTCGCCGTGAACGATGACCGATCCCGCTTCTTCGGGAATGTTCTTGGGCAGCCACTCCATGAGCTTGTTCATCGCCGGCAAGTCCTCTGTTTGCGAGGCAACGTATTGTTTGCTCCAGCGGCCGATCTGCCGTTCGTAGTAGTTGCCCGGGCGCCCAAAGGTCTCCAAACCAACTGCAGCGGGGTCAACGCTGTGCAATAGGGCCATTACCCGCGCGAGATCTAGGTAGATGGCCTTGCGCTCTTCGGCGCTGACGTTGGGTAGGCGGGTTTCCGTAAACAAACGACCCTCGACCATTTCCATTACATAAAATTTGGTGCCGATAACGTCAGGGTCTTCGCACAAACAAAACATCTTGGGGACGGGAACCTCGGTTTCCCAAAGTCCGTGCATGACTCGATATTCTCGATCTACTTGGTGAGCGGATGGCAGCAACTCTCCCGGCGGCTGTTTGCGAAGTACGTAGCGCTGGTTTGGCGTGACTAACTGAAAAGTCGGGTTCGACTGCCCGCCCTCGAACTGCTTTATCTCCATGGGACCAGCAAAGCCCTCCACATGCTCTTGCATGTATCGCTCCAAGGCCTGGGTGTCGAATTTGTGGGCCTCTCTGACCGGGGTTAGTTCTACGTCGCTCATGCCTTCCTCACCTAATACGAAAAAGCCGAGGATACGGCTTGATCTCATGGAGGGCAAAGTGCGAGGCTTCTTCTTTCAAATTTTTTGATGGGGGATTTCATGTCGAGGAAGCGTATAGCAGTCACGTTACCAGCTGGACCACGTATTGCCGACACTGTCGATCGGATTCGTTGGGCTGAGGAAAACGGTATTCCAGATGCGTGGTTTAGTGATTCAGGGGCTCCGGACACGCTGACTCAAGTTGCAGCCATTGCCCACCAAACCAGCGATATTAGGATTGGTACGGCAGTAACGCCGGTTTATACCCGATCGCCGTCGGTGTTGGCTGCCTCCGCCAATGTGATAGGTCAACTGTTGCCAGAGCGCTTCATTTTAGGTCTGGGCTCTTCAAGCCAAACGATCATGGGCCAATTCAACGGCATTCCTTTGGAAAAACCGCTGACCCGCGTGCGGGAAACCGCTGAACTGGTCAAGATCATGCTGACCGGCGCGAAAACCGATTACGACGGCGAAACCGTGTTCAGCCGTGGCTATCGTCAGGCGCCGATGGAAAATGCACCGCCTATCTATCTGGCAGCGCTGCGACCGAAGATGATAGAAATGGCCGCTGAAGTCGGTGACGGGGTGATTTTTAACCTCTGGCCCAAGGCAGCGTTGCCCAAGATGATGGAGCATGTTGCTCTGGGTGCACAGGCAGCCGGTAAAAATCCCGCTGACGTTGAAATCGTTAATAGAGCCATGGTGCTGTGTACGGACGATAAAGAGTACGGGCGCAATTTGTTCCGGGCGGCTTTCGGTCCCTACTATGCGACCCCGGTTTACAATAATTTCCTCGCGTGGGCAGGCTACACCGAAGCTGCTGCGCAAATTGCCGAAGGTTGGGCGGCTAAGGATCGCGATAAAACCGCCAGTGCCATGTCTGATGCCATGATTGACGAGATTGCGATCATTGGTAATGAGGACGAAATTCAAGAGCGGATTCAAGCCGATGCCGACGGTGGTGTTGATACGCATATCATCGCGCCCTTAGCGGGCAATCGAGAGGATGTAGAACGAACCTTCGCGGCCTTCACAGCCAAAGCATTCCAGTTCAGCTAATGGGGATGACATCTAGTTCACAAGACTCTCGTAAATGACGGCGAGGAAGATCTACCTGTTTCGCCACGGCGAAACGCAGTGGAATGTGGCTGGCCGCATGCAGGGGCGGCTGGACTCGCCCCTTACCGAACGAGGCAGACAGCAGGCACTTGCCCATGGACGGCTGGTCACTCAACTGATGACGCCAGAATGTTGCTGGGTGTCCTCAGCCAATCGCACTAGGGACACCGCCGACCTAATCAATCAATCCCTGGGTGTGCCATTGCTTTATTCGGACAACTTGGTTGAAAGAGACTGCGGTCGGTGGTCCGGCAAGACACTTGATGAGGTGCGCAGCGAGTATCCTCAGGATTGGGCAGCGCGCAACACTGACGCTTACTATCATCGACCCGGTGGCGGCGAGAATATTCCAGACTTGGTTGAGCGGTTCACGGCCTTGTTGGACCAATGGCCACAGCCGGAATGTTTGGGCATTGTGACTCATGGGGTCGTGTCTCGTGCGGCACTGGGTTACTTTTTGGATCTGTCGGCTGATCAGGTTCGCCGGGTCAAACACCCCAACGCATTGTTGTATGAACTATCCTTTGAGAGCGATGAGGTATCGGTTTGCCATTATTGGGCAGAGCTTCAAAGCGACGGTCAAACCTACGAGCATAGCGGCAAGCCGGTGCTAGGCTTATGTGAGCAACTACCCCAGCAGGCCCAAGCATCGGAATAGCGGCCTAGCGAAATTGCGTTATGCTCCAAGGGGCAGCTTACGGGGTGAGCAAGAAAAGGAATTGGAGAGGAGAATTCAATGAAAGTAGATGGTGGCGTAGGACTAAACCTGAGCACGGTGGGTGCCCAAGCATCTGAGTTGGAAGAAATGGGTTACGCAGGTGTGATGACTGCGGAAACAGCTCATGATCCATTTTTCCCGCTGTTGGTAGCAGCCCAGAATACCGAGAAGGTTGAGTTAATGACCTCCATCGCGGTGGCTTTCGCTCGTTCGCCCATGACACTGGCAAATATTGGGCACGATCTGAATGCGTATTCAAAGGGCCGTTTCGTTCTGGGTTTGGGTTCTCAAATTAAACCCCATATCACCAAGCGTTTTTCCATGCCTTGGTCCAGCCCTGCCGCAAGGATGCGCGAATATATTATGGCCATGCGAGCGATCTGGGATTGCTGGCATCAACAAGAACCCTTGGAATTTACCGGTCAGTTTTATACCCACACCCTCATGACCCCGTTCTTTACGCCCACCAATAACGACTATGGTGCGCCGAAGGTTTTCTTGGCGGCGGTTGGCCCAAAAATGACTGAGGTTGCAGGGGAAGTGGCCGACGGTGTGATTGCGCATGCTTTTACGACGGAAAAGTATCTGCGTGAAACCACCCTGCCAGCCCTAGAGCGAGGCTTCGCCAAGGCAGGAAAGTCTCGATCCGATTTTGAAATCAGCTATCCAGCGTTTGTGGTCACGGGTCAAACCGAAGAGGAAATGCGCGAAGCCGAAATTGCCACCTGCAAACAGATCGCCTTCTATGGCTCGACGCCGGCCTATCGACCGGTTCTCGAAAGTATCGGAATCGGCGAGTTGCAGGACGAACTGAACACCATGTCCAAGCAAGGCCGCTGGGATGAAATGGGCGAACTGATCACGCCGGAGATTATGAAAGAATTTGCGGTTATCGGCGAGCCAGGAACCATCGCGGGCCAGATGAAGGCGCGCTATGGCGACATCGTCGACCGGACGAGCGCAGCTTATGCCAATATTCCCAAGGACAAACGGTTGGAAATTATTCGCCAGCTGTCTGCCTAGAGTTTTAGTTGCTCGGCACGTTAGAACCCAACATTTAACAAGGAACATACGATGAAAGTAGATACCGGTATTAATCTTGACCTACACGAAATCCCACAAGCCGTAAAAGACATTGAAGCCCAAGGGTACGATGGGGTGCGCACGGCAGAGATGAATCACGACCCTTTTTTTCCCCTACTGCTTGCCGCCGAGCACAGCGAAAAGCTCGAGATAGCCAGTTCTATTGCGGTTGCCTTTGCAAGAAGTCCAATGAATTTGGCGAATATCGGCCACGACCTGAACGCCTACTCCAAAGGGCGGTTTACTATGGGCCTTGGCTCCCAGATTAAACCCCACATCACCAAGCGATTCAGCATGCCTTGGGGCGGTCCTGCGGCCCAGATGCGGGAGCTGGTTCTTGCCATGCGTGCGATTTGGGCGAACTGGTATGAAGGCGAGCCGCTGCAATTTGTTGGCGAGCACTACCAGCACACCCTGATGACGCCGGCATTTACTCCAAGAGATACCGAGTACGGTGCGCCCAAGGTGATCTTGGCCGCGGTTGGTCCGAAGATGACTGAGGTTGCCGGCGAAGTGGCCGATGGGATGATTATCCATCCGTTCAGCACCCAAGCCTACATCGATTCCGTCACTCTGCCTGCTATTGAAGCGGGCCTAGCCAAAGCGGGAAAGAGTCGAGACGGCTTCGAACTCTCCTACTCCTGCTTTGTCGTGACTGGGCGCAATGAAGAAGAGTTCGCAGCCAGCAAAGTGGCAACCCAAGAGCGCATTGCCTTCTATGGCTCAACACCAGCCTACAAGGGCGTACTTGATTCCATTGGTATGGGCGATCTGCAGGGCGAGCTGAACACCATGTCTAAGCAAGGGCGCTGGAAAGAGATGGGCACCCTGATTACCGATGACATGATCAATGCCTTTGGGGTTATGGGTGAGCCCGAGGAAATTGCGCCGGAAATGTTGCGTCGTTACGGCGGCTACGTGGATCGCACGTCTGCGTCCTTCCCCGTTTCCAATGAAGAGCAGCGAGCCGCCATTATCGAGGCTCTGCGGGCGGGCTAGGAGCCGGGATATTCCTTGCGATGCGGCTCACATTTTGCGGGCCGCCTCAAGATTCCCTTCATTTTTTTTCACTTTTTTATCACGCTCTTTTGTACACTCTGCGCTGCAGATTACAGCGCAACGCTGCGGAGTGAGTACTATGGAAGAGCACAGCATCAGGTTAAGCAGGCCCAGCTTTTCGGACTTGCCTCAAAACCTGTTTCAGAGGTTGCAGAAAATACGGGGCCTGAGTTCGCTTCTGGTGCTGGTGTCCTTGCTCGTACTTGGACAGCCTGATCCTAACCAGCGGCATCTGTCTGGTTCCCAGCAAGTGGAAGAGCGGCAAGCTCAAAAGCCTCAACATGGGCCACAGCAAATATCTGCTCTAGCGCTTCCCCAGATACCGAGCAAAACACACCGAGAGCAGGCTAAGGAGTTCTCCCGGAAGTTGGTCGCAGGTTTTGGCCTTCGACCCGGTGTGGCGCTGGAATTTTCAGACTGGATCTTAGAGGCCGCAGCGCGTCAGCAACTGCAGCCGGAACTCGTCGCCAGCCTGGTATTTGCTGAAAGTTCCTTCCGCAAAGTGGTCCAGTCCCACGTGGGTGCTGTGGGACCAGCTCAGGTTCGCCCGCACTATTGGGGAGAGTTTTGTGGTCGCGCAGATTTATTTGATCCGGAGCAAAACATTTACTGCGGTACTCAAGTGCTCGGCTATTTTTTGGAGCGCTGTGAGGGCGATCGCGCCTGTGCGTTGTCCGCCTACAACATTGGCATAAATTCCAAAAAACGTGCTGCAGGCTTGCGCTATGTCGCGAAAATAGATCGCAACATGGCCCAGCTACGGTCAGTAAACCTCTGATACCAACCAACTCGCCGAATTTGGTTTAAGCTCTCGCCTAAACATACGGGAGGCGAACCATGGATTTTGGACTCTTCATTTTTGCGACGGATTACGCCATCGCACCAGACACCCTTGCTCGAGAAGCCGAGGCCTTGGGTTTTGAATCGCTCTTTTTGCCGGAGCATACCCACATTCCAGCAAGCCGGCTTTCGCCCTGGCCCGGGGGGGCAGAGCTTCCGCGCCAGTACTGGCACGCTCATGACCCCTTTGTAGCGCTATCTGTGGCCGCGGCGGTAACCACGACGCTAAAAATTGGCACAGGCATTTCCTTGGTTACCGAACGAGATCCTATTTTGATGGCCAAGCAGGCGGCAAGCCTTGATTTTCTTTCCAACGGACGTTTGCAGCTGGGTGTGGGCGCAGGCTGGAACGCTGAGGAAATGGAAAACCACGGCACGCCATTTGCTCAGCGGTGGAAGATTTTACGCGAGCGTATATTGGCCATGCGCCAAATTTGGACCGAAGAAGAGGCTGAGTTTCACGGTGACTTTGTCGACTTCGATAAGTTGTGGGCCCACCCCAAGCCAGTCCAGGCCGGTGGGCCGCCAATTCTGTTAGGCGCGTCGTCGCGATTCGTCTACCAGCGCATCGCCGAATACGGTGATGGCTGGTTCCCTATTTACCAAGACGCCCGCAGGGCTGGGGCAAGCGGTGCTGTTGACTATGCAGGGGGTATTGCTCAAACCCGAGAAGCTTGGGAGTCAGCGGGTCGAAAGGGGCAACCAAACTTCAGTATCTTTGGGGTAGGCCCAGATGCCGGGGCTATTGAGTCCCTTATGGAAATGGGATTTGATCGCGTGATTTTTGCTTTGCCCTCGGGAACTGCCGATGAAGTGTTGCCCATGGTCGAAAAGTACGCGGCTCTGGCGCATCAATTTAACCAGTGAAGTGCCGCCATGGGTGCGGTGCCTGCTGCATCGCGCCGAGTATCACGTCACCGATTCCTGGCATGCCACAGGGCAAGCCCGCGGGTGTTGCCTGCATTCACCTAGACAAGTCCATGGCCTGCGGTCTTTTTGGATCCTCCCAGCGGCCTGATTTTTGTGCGGCTTTTGCCCCCGAACCAGAGGTCTGTGGCAGCCATCGAGATGAGGCCCTAGCGTTGATCACCTTGTTGGACCTAGAGAGTTTGTGACGAGAGTGTTCGCCTCGCTGGCAGCTCAATAAAGAGTATGCAGTACCTTTAAAACTTCTTTTTCTCCTCGGGTGAGAAACGCCGTTAGTCCGGCAGCCTGAGCGCCCTCGACGTTTTCTTTGCTGTCGTCGAGAAAGGTGACTTGCTGAGGATCGGTTTGCATCAACCCACAAACCTGTTTGAACGCATCGGCCTCGGGTTTGCGAAAGCCCACCTCGTGGGACAGGTACAGTTGATCAAAGTGCCCCATGACATCGGGATAGCGCTGCAAAAAACTCTCGGCATGAATAGCATTGGTGTTACTGAAAGCGCAAAGGTGATAGCGCTCTTTTAGCGCCGGGAAAAGAGCGGCTACCTGTCGATGCGGTTCGGTCCACAGGGCGTTCCACCCATCCCGCCATTGAGCTTGGCTCATTGAAACGTTTAGGGTTGTGCCGAGATGCTGGGTGTAGGCGTGAAAGTCACGACTGCCTACCTCGTGCTCCTTGTACGCTTCGTCGAGTTTCCACTGATCGTAGAATCGCGACGCGTCAACTTCTGCGGCTTGTGCCCAAAAGTGAAATACCCGGTGAAAATCAATGCCAAGCACAACGCCGCCTAGGTCCAGAAGTAAGGTGGGGGCGTCGCCCCCAGTCTTAGAAGCCGGCACTGGCGTTATTGAGTGCTTCCACGTAATCCGCCTGTAAAGGGGTATATACGGTCTCGCCGTTTTTCATCACACACACTGGGACGCTAATTTGTTCGATGTCATAACCCTGCTTGCGCAGATCGCCTTTCAACATTTTAAACGTACCAGTGACGTCGATGTCTTCGTCAATTCGTAAAAACACCGGTACTGCATAACTTGGTAGAGCCTCTCGGACAAAAGCAGAAAACCGCTCTAGATCTAAGGCGCCAACGTCCTCATTCAAGGTGAGTGAGGCCATGCCCGCGCGGCCATCGGCTCCCGGAATTTCTACGCCGAAGACGTTACAGAATTTAATCTGGTCGAAGCCGTTGATGATTTCTCCGACCTCGTTGGTGGAAACGTTCTCGGATTTCCAGCGGAAGGTATCGCCCACTCTGTCAACGAACTGATAGTGGTCATAGCCTAGGGTATAACCCACATCGACCACACGCATCAAATCCCCGGTATTAAACCAAGCGTCGCCCTCGGCCAGGGCGTTGCGTAAGATTTTGCCCTCGGTGGCATTGGGATCGGTATAGCCTTCAAAGACGGTATCTGGGGTGATTTTACCGAGGAGTAAGCCGGATTCACCGGGGCCAACTTCTACACAGCGTCCGTTGGCATCTCGAATAATCTCATCTTGGTCCACATCGTATTGGACCAGGACCACTTCCGCCGAGGTCATACCCACGGTGAGGTCTTTGTTCATTAAATTGGCGAAAGCCACGTTTCCCTCGGAGGCTCCGTAGATCTCACAGACCCGCTGAATGCCATAGCGCTGTTTGAAGCTCATCCAGATGTCCGGTCGCATACCGTTGCCCATGATCGAATGTAACGGAATCTTTGCATCGCCGGCTTCCTCCGGAATGTTGGTTAGATACCGGCACAGTTCTCCTATGTAGACCATGTGCGTGCAGTGGTTGTCACGAATATCACTTCGAAACGCACTGGCAGAAAAGCGGCGGCGCACGAACATGCTGGCCCCAGTTGTTAGCGCGGACCCTACGCCCAACAGCAGACCCGTGGCGTGATACAGGGGCAGACACAAATAGATGCGATTGCCGGGCTTGGTTTTCAGCCCCGCAGTGCCAGACATGTCGGCGCTCATAAGGTAACGGCGATTGGACATCACCGCAGCCTTGGGAAGCCCGGTGGTACCCGAGGTATAGATGTATAGAGCGGTCTGGCCCAAGGTGTTGAGCTGAGTTTCGCTGGGGTTCTCGGTGCTGGCCTTGGCCTGTAAGTGATCAAGATCCAATGCCCAATTGGGGCAAGGTGTGTCGTTGTTAGGTGCATCACTGATGAACAAAAAATCGCTGGCCGATGCCAAGGCGAGATCAGCCTGCACGTCTTCAACCGCCGCCGCACACTCACCGCCAAAAATACATTTCTTGGCTTCGATCACGTTAATACAGTGCATGAGCGATCGGCCAGTTAAATTAGTGTTAAGCAAGCCGGCGGTAACGCCTAGCTTGTTCAACCCGACCAGCAAGGCCAGAAACTCGATGCGATTTTCCATCATCACGCACACACGGTCGTTGCGGACCAACCCTTGATCTCGCATGGCATCGGCGTATTGATTCGCCAAGGCGTTGAATTGAGACCAATTAACCTCCTTTCCTTCGCAGACGATGGCGCTGTGGTTGCCGTGCTGGCGAGCATTTTCTTCTACCCGGGCACCAAAACAGTCGGTGACATCGGCGGACCTTGGAGTCATGCCTTTTTTTAATTTCAAAAGCGCAGGTATCTGGCCAAGGGTGGCGATATCTTTCAGCAGTTGCACGTGGTTGCTCCTCTCGCAGTTAAATCCAAAAGTCAGCTTAGTCCTTGCGTTGCTGTCCGGAAAGTCCTAAAACGGTGGAAATCGGAGCTTCAGGTAGGTGCGCCCCAGCCATGATCGCGCGGCGCCCTGAGGATCGGTTGGAGGGAACAACACGTCCGGGGGCACGCCCGAGCGGAACAAACTGGGAGGAGCACCTGTCATGCTGCAATGGAAAATTGGTGACGTTACGATAACCCGAGTGGTGGAGCTGGAGAGTCTCGGAGGGTCGAGATTTATTCTGCCTGACGCCACCCGTGACGCCTGTTTGCCCTACGATTGGATGCAGCCGCACTTCATGGACGACAAAGGCAATCTGCTGATGAGCGTCCAAGCCCTCGTGGTAGACACCGGTGCAAGAAGAATTTTGGTCGACACCTGCATTGGCAACGACAAAGAGCGCAACGTTCCTGCTTGGGCGAACCTGCAAACACAGTTCTTACAGGATCTTGCCTCAGCTGGTTACCCCCCTGAAACCATTGATACGGTGCTTTGTACCCACCTTCATGTGGATCATGTGGGGTGGAACACTATGCTCGTGGATGGCCAGTGGGTGCCTACATTTCCTAACGCCCGCTACCTGTTTGCCAAAACCGAATGGGAGCATTGGGACGCCAACGAAGACGAAACCGTTTATGGGCCGGTGCTGGCAGATTCGGTTCGGCCCGTGGTGGAAGCGGGGCTAGTCGACCTAGTCGACATGGATCATCAGGTTTGCTCCGAAGTGTGCTTAGAGCCGACCCCGGGGCACACTCCGGGTCATGTCAGCGTGCACATTCGATCCGCTGGCGCTCAAGCGCTCATTACGGGTGACTGTATTCATCACCCGGTGCAGATGAGTCGGACAGACTGGTGTTCCTCGGCAGACGTTGATCAGGCTCAGGGGCAGCAAACTCGCGAATCGTTGCTGGAGCGCTATGTCGATGAATCGATTTTGGTGATTGGTACCCACTTTGCCACACCAACGGCCGGCCATGTAAAGCATCTAGAAGGTGGTGGCTACTACTTGGATGTTTCTGGTTAACGGTTTGGTGTTTTCAAAGGCATAAGACGAACGGGTTTGGCGCTGCCGTTAGCCCTCGTTTTTGTCAGCGCATTGACTTTCAATCTCTTAAACTCGGTATTGGATTCTAGATAGCTTGGAGCGAAAACTACCGGTGATCCGGTAAAATATACCGCTTGTGCTAAGCGTTCTTTCCCGAGTCAGCTAAAAGCGCGATTTTTGACGGTGTAACTCTCTAGGATCACCTTCATGCTCGTCGCCGCGGCCTACCTGCTCAGATCTCCGTTCTGCTTCTTCCCAACAGGTTTTGGGCCGCCGTTACTGTCATCTTCTGATGACCGCCCCCTGTCAAATGCTTTTCTGCGAAGGGGCAGGTGATGAGCGAAACACCGTTGCTATCCCAACTGCTTAATATGCTGGGTCCGGACATACGTTCGTCCTTGGGCGAACTACAAGGCACGCTTCACTTAATTGCTCACGATTTCGCGGAACAAGCGGATCGAGACGTCGGAAGCCAGCGTCGGTTGGAATTGCTGGCAAATGCACAAGAACGAGTAAGCCAATTCACCTCCATGTTGAGTATCGTCACTCATCTGGATGCCTTAAGCCGTGGCGGCCCGAAGATGCGGCCCGAGCAAATTGATCTGCATCGAACGCTGGATCAGATTGCTCATCAACTGAATGCCCATCGTTCTCACAAACCAGTTCGATTGGACGTGCATCTCGATCCGGCTTCGCGAGCGGCCTTAGCCACCGTCTGCGTGGATGCTGCCAATTTAAGCCAATTGCTGAGTTATGTGCTGCGTTTTGCTTGGTCTTCCACTCAAGAGAGTCTGGTATCCGTCACCATCCACTGTGATGGCGATGAACTAAAAGTCACCGTAGCGAACCACGGTGCGGTGATGAGTGCTGAGGAACTGAATCAACTGTTTAGCCTAACACCACTGGCGAATCAGCTATCCCATCGTATTCAAACAGATGATCCCACGCTGAGACTGGGTCTTAATCTAGCGATGGCAATTGCTCGCGCTCTCGACGGCAGCTGTGAGGTTGCACCTGACTCTCGCCTAGGTTCGGTTTGGAGCATTGTCGTGCCCGCATTGCCTGTTTCCGCTATTTCCACAGATTTCCCTTCGGCGGACTCCTCAGCAGACCAAGCAATGAGTGCCGGAACTTCGGGTATTTTCGAACAAACGACAGGCCAACGCCTTGCTGGCCAAAGTAAAACTCTGCTGATTGTTGATGATTCTCACTCAAGTCGTTTAGTTACTCGGGCGCTGTTAGAGGACCTGGGTCACAGTGTCGCCGAAGCCGCCAATGGCATTGAAGCCTTGGTGCGTTTGCGAACGGACCCGATGGGGCCGTTTGACGCGGTGATCATGGATCTCATGATGCCTGAGATGGACGGTCTGAGTGCCGCTAGGGCCATCCGTGAGTTGCCGGGCACTGCCCAATCTTCTCCATTGATTGCCTTAACGGGACATAACACTTCCGATGAAATCAGCGCTGCCCAAAAAGCCGGTTTCGACGACTTTTTGAGTAAGCCTGTAGATCGGTCCGCGCTAGAACAGTGTTTGCAACGCACCTTAGGCTACGGTGGCGCCCTTCAGAGCAAGGTAAGTGTAAACGAGCAGGCGTTATCCGAACTGGAGACGATGCTTGGGGTTACTGCCATGGACCGGCTGCTAAAACAGTTTTTGACGGAACTCGATGACCGTATGCGGGCGGTGATGAGCTTCGGAGATGGCGACATCGATGAGGTCTACCACAACATTCACATGATTCGTTACAGCGCCGAACACTTTGGTTTTGAGCGCTTGGCTGAATGTGCCGAACGCGTGGGACAGATTCGCATGTCATTGGAAGATGTTTCTTTCTTCCAGATGATCTCCGAATCCCCGAAGGTCGTTTACGAGCCGTCAGCAGAGGCGCTGTCAGCCTTGGAGCAACTCAGTATGCAGATCCAAGAGACCCACGAGTATTTGCAGAACCACTTCGCTTCGCGAAGAAACTGAACCAAGAAATTCAGGTAGGACGAGAAACAGATGAGAAGACTGCTTCAAAGCCAGTGGATTCTAACCCTAAGCCTGCTGGCGTTTGCCGCAGGCATCGCCCTATGGGTGCTTACAACTCAAGAGCAGCTGCGTTTAGATCCAGAGCTACCCGCTCGGTTGATAGTTCTTTCCGTGGTTGTACTCCTTGCTATTGCCGTGGTGCGTCGGGTCGCTTTTTTGGAGAAAAAGATCGCCGAACAGTGGTTTTTGGAGCTGCCCGATAACAGTTATGCCGCCTACCTGCTGCTCAGCAGTGACTTTCGAATTCTTGGGGCAAGTGATCTGGCTCAGCAATGGCTGCCCGTGGAAGATTTCATCGGCAGGGGACTGCACTCCTTGATCGCCTTCTGTCCTGATCTAGCTGCTCTGGAGCAAATCGCGAAGGTATCGCTGAGCCGGTCAAGCGAGACTGCCGAGGGTGACTTTGAAATGCTGGAACCGCTATCCAGAGTTTCCCACGCCGGCAGAGTGCTCGTGGTGAGCGTAGCCACGGGGGCGCGGGTGGCTGAGAAATCGGCGATCTTGATGCGCTTCTCGCAGCCTGAAGACGACGGACTGCTTCAACAGCCGGCCAAACCAGTGGGGCTTGAAGCACTACTAATTGAACACAGCCTCAGTGCCAAAATCGTTTCTAATGAGAGCGGTTTGATCGTCGATTACAACCCAGCGGCTGAGATTTTACTGGGTTACAGCCGGGAAGAGGCTTTGGAAGCCCCCATGGCAGATCTCATTCTCCCCGAGCGGGATCGTGCGGCCCATCGCGCAATGGTTAAACGCTTTTTAGCCACAGGTGAACCTGGCGTGGTCAACCGTCGAATCGAACTGGCAGTCCTGCATAAAAACGGTCACGAGATTCCAGTAGAGCTGATGGTCAGCGCCCTACCAACTGAGTACGGCGTTTACTTTGGTGGCGAGCTACGTGATTTACGAACTTGGCATGCTATGGAGCAAGAGCTACGTAAGGCAAAGACCCAAGCAGACTTGGCGAACCAGAGTAAAAGTCGGTTTCTAGCGGCCATGAGTCACGAGATCCGAACGCCACTGAATGCGCTGTTGGGGATCCTAAGTTTGGTGCAGGCGGATCAGCGTGATCCGCATCAAGCAGAACTACTGGCCACGGCTGAAAATGCCGGTAAGCGTTTAATGAGCTTGCTGACCAATGTGCTGGACTACTCAAAAATTGAATCCGGAGAAATGTTGGGGGAGCAAGAGCCCTTTTCACCGGCTGATTTGATTCAGGAAGTGGTAGGCCTCTACGCGCCTAATTTAGTCGGCGAAAGCGTGGTCATCGACAGTGATCTGAGTGGTAGCGAGGATTTGTGGTTGCTAGGGGACCGACAAAAAATTGGCCAGGTCCTCACCAATTTAGTGAGTAACGCGGTCAAGTTTACCGAGCAAGGCCAGATCGCGATCTATTTTGAGCATGATGGAGAGCTTGGCGCGGGGTCTAGTTTTCGTATCTGCGTGGAGGACACTGGTATCGGTATGACGGCCTCTCAGCTTAGTCGTATCTTTGATGCGTTCGTTCAGGTTGATGATTCGGATCGCCGCAAATACATTGGTAGCGGTCTCGGCTTGTCTATCAGCAAGCAGCTTGCAGAGTTGATGAACGGAACCCTGACCGTGACGTCAGCACCCGAGCAAGGCAGTCGGTTCGTTTTAGAACTGCCAATGATCTTGGCCAACAAGCCAGAACCTGATATCGCACCGGAACGGCTAGCAACTCGTAACCCTACCAATCGGCGTATTTTGGTCGCCGAGGACAGCAAGCCGAATCAATTGGTGGTAACAGCTATGCTGGAGCGCAATGGTTTTGAGGTCGACGTTGCAAACAATGGCACGGAAGCCTGCGCATGGGTAAAGAAAAAGGGTCATGGCGACAGCGCCTATGGTTTGATACTCATGGATGTTCAAATGCCCGGCATGGACGGTACCGAGGCTGCGCGTTGGATACGTAACAACGGTTTTGATATGCCAATCATCGCCTTAACGGCAAAGGCCTTTATCGAAGATGAAAAGAATTGCCTAGAAGCGGGTATGAATGACTTTATGACCAAGCCCGTGGATTACAGAGCGCTGCTGAGTCGTGTGAACATGTGGTTAGGTGGCGGCGGTTCCGGTGTCTCTTTGCCCAGCGAAAAAGCCCAAGAGCTGCGGTCCTTGATGGGTGACCGCGCCTTCGCAGATTCGCTCGTGGTTTTTTCTGAGGACGTCCAGCAGCGCCTTTCCGCCCTTGATGAGGCATTGTCAGCAAAAGACTTGGAGCAGGCTTCGGTGCAGTTACACACGTTGTTTGGGATCTACGCAGGCTATGGTTTTTCGGAGCTGCAGCACCTCAGCAAGGCTTTGGAGGAATCTTGTCAGGCAAAGCTGGCTCCGCCTGTGGAGTCGTTGCGGCAGTTGCGAACGATGTCCGATAAATTGCTGGATCAAATTGAAGAATTTTGCGCAGCGCTGGCGTCGGCCTAGTTACCGTCAGCTCGTCGGCCTTTGATCTGCTGCTTCTAGGCCGTCTTGCCGCACATGGCTTGCAGGGTGCCTCGCCCAAATTGTTTCAAGGGGCGGTTTTGGCTAGGTCCGCTAGCATCTGGTCAACGGTTGCCTGCATTTTGTCCCACTCGGCAAAAAGAAATTCCTGCACATTTTCCTTGGGTAGCTGGTCAAAGGGTATCCGCCAAAAGTGCAGCTTAACCCGCTGACCCAGCCATCCGCCGCCAAGCAGGTCATGTATGTCCGCAGAGCCTTCAAAGCCAGCATGAGCAAGAAATACCAAGTCTTTGCCGGGATTGGCTTTTAGCATGCCTAAAACGCCGCCCAGTCTGGGTGGCAGGAGGCCAGGCCAACGATCTAATTGGGGAGATAAATTTGGGTGCTTGAGGCGCAGTGAATCGTGTTTCTTTTGGGTAAAACGTGTGCCCTCAGGATAAATCAGGACGGATTCGTCGCTGTTTGCCGTGGCAATCAGGTCGCTCACCTCTCGGATGGCCTTGGCCGAATCGCTGCCCGAGCGGTCAACAAATACATTGGGTAGACCGTGGCCGCCAATGTCTAGGCAGGGCAAGTAACGCAGTTCCTGCTTCAAGACGTAGCGCAGGCCCTCTTGTCTGGCCTTGCCGAAAAACAGCAGGGGCAGAACCGTGTCGCCCATGCTGGAGTGCCGACATAAAACCAGAGCGCAGTTGCCATCTAGGGCTTCACTACCGGTAATTTCTATTTGCAGTCGGTACAGGCGCTTGCCCATGTTGAAGAGGCCTTGAGCCCACCAAAACTGAATTTCCCGGTAGCGCTGTATGCGCTCGCTCTTGGGGTATCGGGTCACCGCCCAAAGAAATCGAGCCAGCCCGGCCCATTCGTGAACCAAAAAACCGTACATAAAGGTGAGAGCTTGGGGGGTGGTGCGGTAGCGAGGAATAAAACTCATGGCCACGGCGACAACGATGACCACCGGCAGTAGGGCTACCGCCAATGCCGTTATCAAGACAAGGCTCGAAAGAGTGATCAAGCGGCGCTGAATCATGGGAACGGACTCCTTCAGGTAGTGCTAGGGTTCGTGAGTTGGGTCGCCATCAGCCGCAGACGCCGAGAAAACCACTGCCAACCAAGAACACCAAACAGCGCATTGCTCAGGGCTGTCGCAACGAAAATGCCGACATAGCCGAATGTGTTGTTGAGTAGGGTTGCCAAGGGAATATAAACCAAAATCATGCGGCCGAAGGAAAGCGCAGTACTGGGCAGTGGCTTGCCGAGCGCGTTAAAGGATGCAGAAGCCATCATCAAAACGCCCCACAGGCCATAGCTTAATGGCACTAGGGCGAGGTAGGTGGCGGCCACGGCGATCACCGGCTCTGATGAATCGATTAGGGCCGCAATATTGGGGCCGAAGAAAAATAATGGGATGGCGATTAGCAATCCCCAGACAAGACAAAATTGGTAGCTGACGTTGACGCCTTGGCGCACCCGGCCCACCAAGTGTGCCCCCCAGTTTT
>JAYOVN010000002.1:0-89486 GCA_038151515.1 Gammaproteobacteria bacterium
GCGCAACCAATTGGGGCGGTGTTGCCGTGGATGCCCAGCGCGGTCTTATCGCCTTACATACCAACAGCATTGCTGTGCGTACTAAATTGCTCAATCACTCTCTCGCCCCCGAGGGGCTAATGGCCCGTTACCAAGACCCTGCAGGATCCTTGGATGATAAACGGCAGGCCTATCTGGAGTTCCGTCAGGTCTTCGATGTGTCAGATCGGGTTGAGGTGGGTATACAGGCCGGTACAGGCTACGCGGTGGCCCGTGAAGTGATGTTCGACCCCTATATCGGCCTGATTCCCTGCGGCGGTTTTCCTTTAGGCGAGGTTCTGGTTATTGATCTCAACACCCAAACTCAGGTGTGGCGAAAACCTCACGGTCAATACCCGGGGTGGTTGAAGGGTATCTTCAATGCGGGTTTGCCCCAGCTGGGCGGGCCGCTGCTGACCAGCTCGGGGGTGTTCTTTTTAGGGTCTGCCTTTGAGAGCGCCTTGCGAGCCTACGATGTGGATACCGGAGAAGAGCTGTGGAAGCACACCTTACCTGCCCCGGGTGCGGCGACTCCGATGAGCTACGCCGTTCGTGACGAACAAGGCCGGCTTAAACAGTTTGTGGTCATCGCCGCCGGAGGGGACGGTCGCATGCCCATTGGGGCCACATCCGACTATCTTGTGGCCTTTGCCATTGCTGATGCCGACGACGCCCCCTAGAAAAATCGGGCCCTGCGGGCACCGTCGCCCAACTTGCGACTGAGGGTGGTAGAGTTTGGGCAGGGTGAGAATAAAAAACGGGGAGTAGATCGTGGCAACAGCAACACCTTTGGCCGGTTTGACAGTTTTGGATTTTGGTCAGGTTTATAACGGGCCGTACTGTGGTTTTTTGCTGGCACAGGCCGGTGCCAGGGTCATTAAGGTTGAAGCACCTACGGGTGAAGCGCTGCGAGGCCGCAGCGGCACGTCCAAGCCCAGCTTTCCTTTTCGTATGTTCAACAGCACCAAGGAGTGCATTACCGCCAACATCAAGCATCCGGAAGGCCGGCAAATGATCAAAGATCTGGTGCCTCATGTGGATGTGGTGCTGGAAAATTTCTCTCCGGGTACCTTGGCGGAAAACGGATTGGGCAGTGATGTGCTGTGCGACCTGAATCCGCGACTGATCTACGCAGCGGGCACCGGTTACGGGGCCAGCGGTCCGTATCGGGATCATCTTGGGATGGACATTACCCTGCAGGCCATGAGTGGAGTGATGAGTGTGACCGGCAGTCCTGACAGCCCGCCTACCAAGGCAGGGGCTGCCTTCTGCGATATTTTAGGTGGCGCGCATCTGTACGGGGGCATTGTCTCGGCGCTGTATCAGCGCGAGCAAACCGGTAAGGGCGCCGTGGTGGACATATCCATGCAGGACTGTGTTTTCCCGGCTCTGGCCACCCAACTGGGCACCTACTTTCAGCTGGGGCATCAGCCAGCGCGTACAGGCAACCGCCACACGGGGATGGCCCTTGCACCTTATAACGTGTACGAGGCTAAGGACGGCCATGTGGCCATGATCTGCTTTCGCGGCGAGCACTGGCAGCGCCTATGCGATGCCATGGGGCGACCGGAGTACAAGACCGATGAACGTTTTGCGCGTACCAAGGACCGGGCGCGTAACATGGACGAGGTGGATGCTGTAGTTGAAGAGTGGACCCGCACGCTCACGAAGAGCGAGATTTTCGCCATTGCCGAAGAAGCAGGCATGATCTGTGCGCCGGTACAGACCTTGGAGGAGGTTGTGAACGACCCCCAACTGCTGGCCCGGGGCACCTTGGCTTGGGGTGACGATAAGTGGGGTGAGCGCTCCCTTAAATTTCACACACCCATCCGCTTTAAGGATATGGAGACGCCCAGCGTGCCAGACATGGCAGACCTTGGTGCCAACAGTGAGTCTGTGCTGATGGAATTTTTGGGCATGGACGGCGATCAGGTTGCCGAACTTCGGGACAAAAAAGCGATTTAGGGTCAGCCTCAGGCTCTGGCCTTCACTGTTTGCACATATATGGCTGTGCTAGTCTGCCGCTCCGATTTGGAGCCGAGCAAAGACCCATGAGCGACGACAACACAGCCAACACGTTCAACACCATCGAAGAGGCCCTTACCGCCATCCGTCAGGGCGAAATGGTCATGGTGGTGGACGACGACGACCGAGAGAATGAAGGCGACTTGATCATGGCTGCCAGCAAGGCCACGCCGGAAGCTGTGGCGTTCATGATTCGGCATACCAGCGGCATCCTGTGCACACCAATTTTGCAGGAACAGGCAGTCAAGCTGCACCTGGACCCCATGGTTTCCCGCAATGACGCGCCTATGAGCACGGCCTTTACGGTGTCCATTGACTACAAAGAAGGTTTGACCACGGGTATTTCCGCCGAAGAGCGGGCGGCTACGACTCAGGCCCTGACCAATAGCAATGTCAGCGCCGAGGACTTTGTGCGTCCGGGTCATATTTTTCCCTTGGTGGCTCGGCAAGGCGGGGTGTTAGTGCGATCGGGCCATACCGAGGCGGGTACCGACTTGGCCATGCTGGCGGGCTTGCCTCCGGTAGGGTTGCTGGCCGAACTGGTGAACGATGATGGTACCGTGCAGCGGCTGCCAGAACTCATGGCTTTTTCCCAAGAGCACAATCTGAAGATCATCACCATTGCCGATCTTATAGCCTACCGACAGCAGCGGGAGCAGTTGGTTCAGCGTAGCTATGAATTCGCCATTTCGACCGCTGTTGGTGACGCCCAAGCCTACGGCTACAAAACCAAATTCGAAGACGCCGAGCATATCGCCTTGGTGTTTGGCGACATCCATGCCATGGAGTCGGTACCGGTGCGTATTCATCGGGAAAAGTTGGTGGAAGATATTTTTGGTCCCCAAGGAGACCAGCATCCGACCAGCATGTTGAACGCCGCCATGCAGCGGATCGAGGCATTGGGAGGTGGTGTGCTGATATACCTGCGCACGGGTTTCGTTGGGGTGCCCTTGGAAGACTTCGAGTCTCAAAGCCGGGAAGACGAGCGCCGCAGCCAATGGCTGGAAGTGGGTGTTGGGGCGCAAATTCTGCGGGATTTAGGCTTGAGCAAGATCCGGCTGATTGCGGGACGGTCTGTCGACTACGTGGGCGTTGAAGGCTTCGGGCTTACCTTGGTGGATACCGAGATTCTTTAGTCGACGGTTACCGAACACTGCCGCTGGCACCGAGCTCAGCGGCGGTATTGAAAAATCGCTTCCTGATCTTTTTTGCCCACATAGACGATTCGTAAATCTTCGGTGCGCGTTCCGCAGGCTCGGCACTTCAGCTTAGAGCGCATTTTATGCACTTGGGTGCTCGGCCCTAATTGGCTTATCAGCTTCTCAATATCCAGTTTGGTTTGTCGCTGACAGGCCTCACAGACCGCATATAAGTGAAAACTGTCGATCAAGTCGCTGAGAGATTGCATGTGCTTCGCCTTTTTAGGAAATCCTGCCGGGCGACATACTGTATAAATATACAGCAAGTTAAATCAACCGAAATGTTAACTTTTAGTGCTCGGAGCCTATCTGATCGGAAGCCGGTGGCCTTGGCGAACCGGCCTGGTAATGCCACAGTAGGCGACTGCTTTGCCATCACGAGACCGCTATGCCTGTATCCACGGACCAATCCCAGCGCCCCATAGCCATTACCATGGGCGATCCTGCTGGTGTGGGGCCAGAGATATTGGCCCGAACCATTGCCGGTGCCTCTACCGGTTCTCGGGCAGACTCTGGGGCAACCAGCGGCAGCCGCTTTGCCCAGGATGGCGTTCCATGGGTCTTAGTCGGAAGCCGTTGGGCTCTGGAGAAAGGGGCCCAATGTGTGTCTGTGCAACTGCCCCCTCTGAACTCTATCAACAGCGCTCAAGAAGCCACGCCCGGCTGGAACTTGCTGGACTTGGGCATACCGGAACCTGACGACTTTCGTTTTGGAGAGGTTCAAGCCAGTTGCGGCGACGTCGCTGTACGCGCCGTGGAGTGGGCGGCCAATCAGTGTTTGCAGGGACAACTGGCGGCCATGGTGACCGCGCCCATCAACAAAGAAGCCATTCACGCCGCCGGCTACGTCAATGATATTGGTCACCAGGAAATTCTGGCGCGGTTGGCGGGTGTGAGCCAGACCGCCACCATGCTTATGACCCCGGGTTTGCGAGTGGTGCATTTATCCACTCATAAGTCCTTGGCGGAGGCCGTCCGCTTTGTTACTCAGGATGAGGTGCTGGCAAAGCTGCGCTTGATTCACAACACCCTAAGCCAATGGGGGGTGACTAGCCCCCGCATCGCTGTAGCGGCCTTGAACCCCCACGGCGGCGAGGGCGGCCTGCTGGGCCGGGAAGAAATAGAGGAGTTGGCTCCGGCAGTAGCGTTGGCACAAAGCGATGGCATCCAAGCCGTTGGGCCGCTGCCGGCAGATTCTGTGTTCAATCGGGCCATAGCTGGCGAGTTTGATGTGGTGCTGGCGCTGTATCACGACCAAGGTCATATCGCGATCAAGGTCCATAATTTTCATGAATCCACCACGGCAACCATGGGGGTGCCCTTGGTGCGAACGTCGGTGGATCATGGCACTGCTTTTGATATCGCCGGTCAGGGCATTGCCGATGCCACGGGCCTGAAAGCCGCCATGGACGCGGCCTTGGCCATCGTAGCGGGTCGTCTAGGGGAGCTTGAAAGCTACTAGCCATGGTTCGCGTAACCCGGCTTGAGTCGGCTATTACGTATTCTTTTGCCCTCATGCCTATGGCACACTCATTGGGTAATTCAAAGCTAGGGGAGAGGCTATGAAGGCTGCTGTATTTCGTGAAGTAAATGTACCCATGGAAATCGAAGAGGTGACGGTTTCCAAACCCGGCCCCAGAGAGGTGCTGATTCGCACCAAGGCGGCGGGTATCTGCCACAGTGATATGCACTTTTTCAACGGTAGCTACCCCGGCAAACTGCCCATGGTTCTTGGCCATGAAAGCGCTGGTGTTGTTGAGCAGGTGGGCAGCGATGTGCACTACGTCAAACCCGGTGATCATGTCATTACCTGCCTATCGGTTTTTTGCGGTCACTGTGAGTCTTGTCTGACCGGGCACCTGTCTCTTTGCCAAGAGCCTGAAACCAATCGCAGCAGCAAAGAAGAGCCGCGCCTGAGTCAAAACGAACAACCCCTGACGCCCTTTGCCCAGCTTGGCTCCTTTGCGGAGATGATGCTGGTCCACGAGCACGCGCTGGTGAAAGTGCGCGAAGACATGCCCATGGACCGAGCCGCACTGATTGGTTGCGGTGTGACAACGGGTATTGGCGCGGTGATTCATACCGCCGCGGTAGAGCCCGGGGCGACGGTAGCGGTCATCGGCTGTGGCGGTATTGGACTGTCCGCCATCAACGGCGCGGCCTTGGCCGGCGCGTCTCGCATCATAGCCGTGGACATGGTGGCCTCTAAGCTGGAGCTGGCGCGGAAGTTTGGCGCCACGGATTTGGTGGATGCCAGTGATGGGGAATCGGTACAGAAAGTCATCGAGATGACCGGTGGCGGCGTGCATTACTCCTTCGAAGCCATCGGCTTGAAAGCCACTGCCGAGCAAGCGTTTCAAATGTTGCGGGCCGGCGGAACCGCAACGGTAATTGGCATGATCCCACCGGGCCAAATGGTCTCGGTACATGGGGTCGATTTTCTTGCCGAGAAAAAAATCCAAGGTTCCATGATGGGGTCCAACCGCTTTCGAGTAGACATGCCTCGCTTCGTGGACTTTTATCTGCAAGGCAAACTCCATTTGGACGATATGATTTCCAACCGCATTGGGTTGTCTGATATCAACGAGGGCATGGCCGCGCTAGAAACCGGCGAAATCGCCCGCAGCGTCATCATGTTTGACTAGTACCACCACGAGCACCTCAGGAGTCGAATATGCGCTGGCTTTCTTTTTTACGCGATGGGGTCGAAACCTTTGGCTACGTGACCACTTCCGATAGTGACGGTGGTGAGGGCGTGGTGGATGCCGGTGCCCGAAGCGAGTTTTCATCCTTGGGTGATGCCATTGCCGCTGGGGCGCTAGAGCAGCTGGCCGGCAGCTGCGGTGATGAGGCGGATTTGCCTCTGGCGGAGGTAGACTTTCTGCCCACCATTACCAACCCAGGTAAAATCATGTGTGTGGGCCTAAACTACAAGGCCCATCAAGAAGAAACCGGCCGAGGCGGTGAGGGTTATCCGACCATCTTCGTGCGTTTTGCAGACGCTCAGATGGGCCACGGGGCGCCCATGATTCGGCCTTTAGAGTCCGGGGCTTTGGACTTTGAAGGCGAAATTGCCATGATCATTGGCAAGGCAGGGCGTCGCATCAAGGCTGCCGACGCAATGTCCCATGTGGCGGGTTTTTCCATCTACAACGATGGCAGTGTGCGCGACTGGCAGCGGCAGACTAGCCAATTTACGCCGGGCAAAAACTTCGCCAGTACCGGCGGCTTCGGGCCTTGGATGATGACCCTAGACGAAATTGGTGATCTGGATGCCATGGAAATCACCACGCGCCTAAACGGCGAGGTCATGCAAAACGCCACATCAGATCTGTTAGTGCACGGCTTTGTGGAGCTGCTGGAATATTGCTCTACATTTGTCGAACTTAAGCCTGGCGATGTGATCGTCACTGGCACCCCAGGCGGTGTGGGTGCTGCCCGTAAGCCCCCGGTCTTTATGGACGATGGCGATGTGATTGAGGTGGAGGTCAAACCCATTGGCCTGCTCCGCAATCCGGTGATCGCTGAACAGGCCTGATAACGAATCGATGTTACCGCCGGTGAGCGGCGACTTTGGCTGGAGAAAAGTGTGAAGTTTGGTATTGGCCAAAGCGTGCCCCGTAGCGAAGACCCCCGTTTAATCACTGGCGGCGGACAATACACCGACGATATTAACCGACCCAATCAGCGCTACATTCGCATTCTGCGATCACCCTACGCCCATGGCACGATCACGGAGCTGGACGTCAGTGAGGCGATGGCGCGCCCTGGCGTTGAGGCGGTCTATACCGCCAAAGATCTACAGCACCTAGGCGGCTTGCCTTGCCGGGCGGTGTTAAAAAATGCCAAGGGCGAGATGGCTTTCATTCCTCACCGCCCGATTCTTGCGGAAGATCGTGTGCTCTTCGTCGGTCAGGCCATTGCTGCGGTGGTAGCCCAAACTCCTGAGCAAGCCGCAGACGCCATTGAGGCCATTGAACTGAGCGTCGACGATTTGCCTGCCTGTGCAGATTTGGCTCGGGCACTAGACCCGGATACCCAGCCCATGCATCCGGGTCGTAGCGATAATCTGTGTGTGCACTTCGAGCAAGGCACAGCCGATGCTGTGGATCAGGCCTTGGCCGCCGGTGACCATGTGGTTAGCGTCAGCATGGTCAATAACCGGGTGGTACCCAGTCCATTAGAACCTCGTGCAACCTTGGTAGAGCCACAGGAAAATGGGTTCAGTATTTACAACCCCAGCCAAGGAGCACTGGGCCAGCGTGCGGTGCTGGCAAAGATTTTTGCCATGTCCTCGGACCAGATTCGGGTGATATCGCCGGATACCGGCGGTGGTTTCGGGGTGCGCGGTGAAGTGCACTCGGAGGTTTGCGTAGCTGCCTATGCGGCAATGGCCTTGGGGCTGCCTATCAAGTACACCGGAGATCGCTCGGAAATGTTTCTTAGTGATAATCACGGTCGCGACAATCTTACCGACGTGACCGCCAGCTTCGACGCTGAGGGTCAGATCAGCGCAGTGAGGATCGAGACTACCGCGAACCTGGGCGCTTATTGCTCAAACGCGGGGCCCTTTGTTCCCACTATGGCCGGCGGGCGCATTTTGGGTTCGGTATACCGGATTCCCCATGTGCATCATTCGGTGAAATGCGTATTTACCAACACTATGCCGGTGGGCGCCTATCGCGGTGCAGGTCGGCCGGAAGCCTGCTACGTCATGGAGCGTCTGTTCGACGCAGCAGCCCGGCAGTTGGGCATGGACGCCATCGATCTGCGTAAGCGTAACTTTATTGCTCCTGAGGACATGCCTTACCAATTGCCTTCTGGGGTTACCATCAGCAGCGGCGAGTTCGCCAACACTCTGGATATGGCCCTGGAGCGCTGCGACTGGCAGGGCTATGCCCAGCGCGCCGAGGCCAGTCAGGCCAAGGGCATGCTGCGGGGCCGCGGCATCGGCTTCTACATGGAGTCCAGTGGGGGCGGACCGGAAGAAGAGGCTGCGATAAGCGTTGGCGAGGATGGTCGCATCGACGTGGTCGTGGGCACCTTCTCCCACGGTCAAGGCCATAGAACCACTTACGCGCAAATTCTCAGCGAGACCTTGGGCGTGGATTTCGAGCAGATCAACATCATTCAAGGTGACACCGACGTGGTGGCCTTTGGGGGCGGTACTGGTGGTTCACGTTCCTCCCAGATGGGCGGCGTTGCCGTCAAACGCGCGGGCTTGGCCTTGGTTGACGAGGCAAAACCCATTGCGGCGGAATTGATTCAAAGCCCGGTGGAACAGGTGGCTTATGCCGACGGCGTGTTTCGGTCGGCGGAATCCGATGTCAGTGTGTCCCTCCAGCAAGTAGCCGAGGCCTCCAGACAGCCTCAATTTGGTGGCCGTAAACTATCCAAAACCCTGCGTTACGACCGTGGCGGGGGCTTCACGTTTCCCAACGGTGCCCATATTGCTGAGGTGGAGATTGATCCAGACACCGGCGTGATTAGCGTGGATCGTTACACGGCAGTAGACGACTGCGGTCGGGTGATTAACCCGCTGCTCGCCGCCGGTCAGGTCCATGGTGGGGTCGCCATGGGTATCGGTCAGGCGCTGTATGAACATGCCCTTTACGATGACGAAGGTCAGTTGATCAGTGGCAGCTTGATGGACTACGCCATGCCGCGGGCCAGCCATATGTCGGATATGGACGTGAGTTTTAACGAGGTGTTGGATCCGAATAACGAGCTAGGCGTGAAGGGTATTGGCGAGGGCGGTGCCTGTGCAGCGCCGTCGGCGGTGGTGTTAGCCGCCATCGACGCCTTAGCGCATTTTGGTGTCACGGCTCTTGATATGCCCATGACATCGGAACGCTTGTGGCGGGCAATGCAGCAAGGCTCCGCCTAGATTTTTCTTAGGAGAAAAGAATGAGTGATTTCAACGGCGCAGACCTGATTGCCGACGCATTGGCCCAGATGGATGTTGCGCATGTGTTTGCCATCGTCAGCATTCACAACATGCCCATCTTGGACGCCATCAACCGGCTGGGTAAAACCAAGATTATCGACGTGCGTCACGAGCAGGCAGGCACCCATGCCGCCGACGGTTACGCTCGGGCCAGCGGCAAGCTGGGTGTAATGATCGCATCCACCGGTCCCGGCACCTCCAATACCGTGACCGGATTGTACGAGGCTCAGTATGGCTCATCCCGGGTGCTGGTCATTACCGGGCAGGCCGAGACGGCATTTTATGGCAAGGGCCTAGCCTACGTGCACGAGGCAGAAAATCAGGTACCGATGCTGGCGTCTGTCTGCCGCCGGGTGGAAAGCCCCAGGGCGGCGTCTCAGCTTGGGCCGGCATTGCTGAGTGTGTTGACGGACATGTATACCGGGCGCGGTGCCCCCGGGGCGCTAGAGATTCCCATCGATATCCAATACGCCGCTAACAGCCCCGTCACGGTGACGCTGCCAGACAACCAACAGTTTGCGCCAGAAGCCAAGGGACTAGATCAGGTGGTGGATGCCTTAGCCAACGCCAGTCGGCGGATTTTGCTGGTGGGCGGAGGCGCCATTGCTGCCGGTGCCCAAGACGAAGTGCGCGCGCTGGCAGAAAGTTTGCAGATTCCTGTGCTGACCACGGTGGATGGTCGGGGTGTCATACCCGAGGATCATCCCCTGTGCATTGGCAACTACTACAACTCGGCAGGCATGTATCAGGCCATTGCCGATGCGGACCTGACCCTAGCCATTGGCACCAAGTTTGCCGTAGGTGTCGACGGCCAATTTGCAGCCCAAACACCGCCGGGCACGCTGGTGCACATTGATATCGATAGCAACATGGTCGGGCGCACCCACCACGCTCATGTGGGCCTAGTCGCGGATGCGCGTATGGCCCTGTTGGGCATTAACCAGCAGCTGCCTAATTTGCAGGCCAACGATGCCCAGTTTACGGACAAAATACTGCACGCAGGCGAGGGCATTCGCGGCGCCATGCGCGGGCGTCTGGGTAGCGACTGGCCCCAAGTCATGGACTGCATTCGGGAAAAGCTGCCGGCCCAGTCGGTGTTCGTTCGAGACCAAACCATTTCTGCCTACAACTGGGGGAACCAGCAGTTCCCGATCCTGCAGCCACGGACATCCATCAACCCCACCTCTGGGGCCATTGGTCCGGGTTTTCCCATGAGCGTGGGCGCGGCCATTGCCAGCGGGGGCAACGGCGGTGCCAAGACCTTGGTCATACACGGCGATGGTGGCTTCATGTTTCACGCCACAGAGCTGGCGACCTGTGCCCAATACCAAGTGCCGCTGGTGATTTGTGTGTTCAACGATTCAGGCTACGGCGTGCTGCGCTACCTGCAGCAAAATCGTTTTGGGCGCATTAATGAAACAGACTTAGGCAAGGTAGCCTTTGCCCAAATGGCCCAAAGTATGGGCGTGCCGGGTCAGCGAGTGGACAGCGTGGCGGCCTTCGCAAGTGCGCTGGATGAGGCCTTGGCCGTTGATGGCCCCTATCTGATCGATGTGGACATGGAGCATTTCGCCCCCATGGAGATCTCGGTCATGCCGAAGAAAAAAGGCTAGGTCTCATTTTCTAGCGCGGAATGGCGGGCATGGCGTGGGCACCCGCCCTAGGCCTGTCCTTTTGGTTTTCTCTAAGGTTGGCTCTCAGTTTTGAACCCCAGAGGACGCCACGGTAGCTGCCGGTCCTTGGTAGCGAACGCGGTAAACAACCCCGGCTTTGTCGTCAGAGATCAGCAGGCTGCCGTCTGGAGCAACCAGCACGTCGTTAGGCCGACCCCAAGCGTCTTCGCCCTGTAACCATCCGGTGACGAAGGGTTCGTAACTGGTTTCACCGTCTGGATTGGTGGTCATTACACTGACCTGATAGCCAACCTTAGACGAACGATTCCAAGAGCCGTGTTCGGCCACAAATAAGGCATTGCGATAGCGTGGGGGGAAGGCCTGATCGGTGTAGAAGACCATGCCAAGGGGAGCTGCATGGGCCTGCATCCTCAAGACAGCGGGCACCATGGTTTCTGGCCGGGCTTTGTGATCGCCAAATTTCGGGTCGTCGATGATGCCAGCGGGCAGGTTTGCGGCGTTGGAGTGAACAAAGGGATAACCGTAGTGCGGTGCGTTTTCGCCTACTTGGGTGGCTTTGGCTGGAATCACATTCAACTCGTCGGCAGGAATGTCATCACCCAGCATGTCCCGACCATTGTTACTCACCCACAGGTCGCCGGTAGTTGGGTGCCAATCCATGCCCACGATGTTGCGTATCCCTTGGCCAATAATCTGACTCTCACCGGTTTTCGGGTTTAGACGCAAGATAGCGGCAAAGCGTGGGTCATCGGACAAACAGATGTTACAGGGCGCTCCCACGGGCACGTACAGCATGCCATCGTTGTCAAACTTGATGTACTTCCAGCCGTGGTGGCTTTTTTTGGGGAACTTGTCGGTAATCAGATCCATTGGTGGATTCTCGGCGATGGACTGATCGATCTGGTTAACCCGCAGGATGTCCGAGCGGGCAGCGATGTAAAGATCACCGTCATGAATGGCCACACCGCTGGGCATGGTCAGATCGTCGAACAGTACGACCACCTCTGGCTTGGCACTGGTCAGCGCATCTTTTACCGCGAACACGTCGCTGCGTTTACGGGTACCGATGATGAGATGTCCCGCGTCGGTGAGTGCCATCTGCCGAGCATTGGGTACGTCAAATGGCAGGGTCTCGATGGTGAAACCGGCAGGCACCGTTAGCATGTCGACGTCATCGGCGTTAACGGACGGAGGCACTGCCACCAGCGTCGCAATCGCTAGAACCTCGGTTAAACCGCGGTAGGCGGCGCATCGTAGCGGTAAAGGCAGGTTGTCGAGCAAGCGGGCAATCATAGGGTATCCATCGTCGCGGTTGATTGCGGGCAAAGTGCCACAGACCTTGAATTCGGGCAACGCCGCTATTTGGGACGTCGCTTACCACAATTGCCGACATTTCCCTTGGCTCCCTGAGATTTTTGCGTCACAGTGCCGACCCTATGACCGCTCTTACCGACGTCGTTAAAGACGAAATTCAAACCGCCTATCGGACTTGGCTTGCTGCCCGGGACTTCAAGCCCCGACGAGGCCAGCGACAGATGATTGCGCAAATTGCCCGCAGCCTCTCGGCTGATGCTGATCGCGTGGCGGTGGTTGAGGCGGGCACTGGTACCGGTAAAACCGCCGCCTACTGTCTGGCGGCCATTCCTGTGGCCCAGAGTCTGAACAAGACCATTGTGCTCAGTACCGCCACGGTGGCGCTGCAAGAGCAGGTCATTCTGCAGGATCTGCCGGATATTCAAGAGCGGGCGGGACTGAAATTTAGTTTGACCTTAGCCAAGGGGCGGGGGCGCTATTTGTGCCTGAAGCGGCTGGACGACCACTTGAAATATCAAGACCAGCAAGAGATTCCTATCTTCGATGTCACCGACGAAGACCACACGGTGCTGTATCAGGAGATGCTCAATCGCTTCTCCCAAGGCCAGTGGGATGGCGAGGTGGACAGTTGGTCTGAGGGCTTATCCGACGCGGCGTGGTCCGGAGTTACGACAGACCATCGCGGCTGCAGTAACAATCGCTGTTCTTTTTTCAAGCAGTGCCCATTTTTTCGTGCTCGGGCAAACCTAGAAGATTCCAATGTCATCGTAGCCAACCACGATTTGGTGCTGGCTGATCTGGCGTTAGGGGGCGGCGCAGTGCTGCCCGAGCCCGAGGACTGCATTTACATCTTGGACGAAGCCCACCACATAGCGGAAAAAACCCAAAACCATTTTTCCAGCAATGCCCGAATAAACGGCACCATTCAATGGTTGGACAACGTCAACAAGGCGTTGGGTTCGGTGACCACGCGCTTTGGTCAGCCGGTGAGTCTCACCAGTTTGGCCACCGGTGCGGCGGCGGAAACCGACGCCCTAAGTTCCCATCTGTACGCATTGTCAGACGGTTTGAATACCTTGCCCTTCGAGAGCAAGGACGATGATCGTGAGGTGTATCGTTTCCCTCAGGGCGACATCCCCAGCACGCTGATGGATCTGGCTATGGCCGCGCTGCCGTCCTTGGGCAAGCTCTGCGATATCTTGGAACAGGCCCATGAGCAGCTACAGGAGGCGGTAGCAGGCAATTCCGACTGGACCAATGCCTATGAAGCCGAAGATTGGCTGGTGCCCATTGGTCAGCTGCAAAGCCGTGCCTTGGCCACCCGGGCGCTGTTTGAAGATTATGCGCTAGGAGCCGGTCGGCCTCGCCGCTATGCTCGGTGGCTCAACCGCACGCCCTACGATGTGGAGATGGTCAGCGCCCCCATCGAACCCGGGAATATTCTGCAGGAGGTACTTTGGGATCGCTGTTACGGCGCGCTGTGTACCTCGGCCACCATCACCGCCTTGGGGCGTTTTGATCGTTTTATCGAACGAGTGGGTCTGGATCCGTCTGTGTCCACCATGGTGATCCAAAGTCCGTTTAACTACCCGGAGGTGGCAACGTTTCATGTGCCGCCCATGCGTTCGGATCCTCGTGATTTCGACGCGCACACAGAAGAAGTCATTGCTCTGATTCCCGAGTTATTGAAAAGGCATGTGTCTGCCTTGGTGCTGTTTACTTCCTGGCGGCAGTTAAATGCAGTGATTGGCGGTCTGGACAAAGCCTTGGCCGAAGAGCTGCTAGTACAGGGCGAGGGCAGTAAGCAGGCCCTGCTGGCAGAACATCGACGCCGTATAGACGATGGACAGCCGTCGTATTTATTTGGTGTGGCAAGCTTTTCTGAAGGCCTGGATTTGCCCGGCGACTACTGCCGGCATGTGGTCATCGTTAAGCTGCCGTTCTCAGTGCCGGATGATCCGGTTGATCAAGCCATTGCCGAATGGGCCGAGGCTCAAGGACGCAATCCGTTTTATGAGATTTCGGTGCCGGATGCGTCACTGAAGCTGGTGCAGGCTTGCGGCCGTCTGATTCGCAGCGAAAGCGATTACGGAACCATATCCATGCTGGATAAGCGCATTGTGACTCAGCGCTACGGCAAGGCCCTCATCCAATCGCTGCCGCCGTTTCGTTTAGACCTGCCGGCATCCGCTTAGGCCCGTTCGTCCTAGGAAGCCAAAACCGTCAGCCGGGATCTGGACCCTAGCTGTCGGTCGAGGCGTCGCCTTGGGCAAACGCCCCTAGGCTGTAGATCTTTAATCGCTGGTTTTGCACTCGCTGCAACAAGTCTTGTAAAAACACCGCCATGTCCGCCTTCGTCAAACCGGCCACGATGTCGGCAATTTGCTGATTGGAATCGAAGTTGTAGTTCTCTTCCACCAGACTTTGCCAATAGCGTTGGCTGCGCTGGACAAGATTTTTGTCTTTTTCCGTGAGCCGGGCGATCAGACCGTTTTTCTGTTGTTCAAAAAGCTCATCGCTCAGTTCATCCCAGTTGTTCACGTAGTTGCGTAAAAACTCAAGGATAGCTTGTTCTAGGTAGGCCACGTCGGCCTTGGGTGATTGGACCAAAAACAGGTTGCCGCTTTGGGTGTCCATGCGCCGAATACCGGCGCTGACCACATAGCCCAGCTGTTGCTCTGTACGCAGATCAGAGAAAAACGGAGACCGCAGCAGTTGGCCAGCCAAAGCGCTTTTTGCCCGGCTGGTGAAGCTGGCGTCGGCGTCTTGGGCGTAGATCAGCAAGGTCGCATCGTTGTGATCGACGGCCAGATCAATGTCCGTGGACTGGTTGAGTTGAAAGACCTTAGGCCGGGTGCGCTGTTGGCGGCTGATGGGTAGTACGGTGTTCAACAGTTCGGCCAGACGCTCGGCGTCCCCGGTGTCGACGTTGCCATGCAATCCGCCAATGACAGCTAGATCTGCAAATGTCTGTTGTCGCCAGGTCTTGAGCTGTTCAAGGGTCGTTTGCTCCAGTAGTGCCGCTTGATCCGTGGCGGGCCAGCGTGTGGACAGCAGCGTGGTTTCAAGGCGTGTCAGGGCTTGGTTATAGGGTTTGTCCTTGGTGGTGTTTTGGAGAGAGCGAATCAAACTGTGCTTTAAGGTCTGAAAGCGTTCTTCAGACAAGGGGGCCGCCAGCACCTGATCCAAGATGAAGGCACTAAATTCAGGCTGTTTATCGTTGTAGCCACCAATGCGAATGGCGATACCGCTTGGTGTTGCCGCCAGATTCGCATTCAAACCCGCCAACAGCGCCGGATAGGTGGCTTCGGTCAGGTCGTCGTTGATTAGTGTGATGAACAGCTGGCCGAGGCTGCTGTCTCTTAGGCTGCTCAAACCTCCGGGTACGAGTAAGTCTATGGCGATGTTTGCTCGTGGCGTTGTATACGAAACATCCGTGTCCAGCCACAGCTGCAGGCCCGGTTGATCAACGACCAAGGTAATCGGCTGATCATCGGTGTTTAGCAGCGACAGGTCCTCCGGTAGAAAGGGATTGGCTGCCGGAAGGGTGAGCGTTGCGTCCGTCGGTGCCGCCACAGGGTGGGGCTTACGAGTGAGTTCGTAGGCGACGTTGAACCATGGTTCAGTTTGGGCGGATTCAAAATCCGGCAAAGCCAACTCCACCAGCGCGTTTTCCGGGGTTAGGCGTGCGAGTAAGTCGACGATCAGTTTCGGGTCGAAGCCCTCCATGAGGTAGGGGGCGACCAATAAATCCTCCGCAGGATAATCTTTCAGTCGCGGAGCCATTTGATACACAAAGCCGAGAGTGGACCCCTTCTCTTGGAAGCGGAATCCAAGCTCGGCCACTTGAGCCTGTTCTTGGTAGCGCCACTGGTCCGGTTTTGTAGCCCTGAGCTGGGCAAGCTGGACAAACAGCAAACCTAAAACATCGTCCACATGCTGCTGACCCAGAGCGGTCAGTTGAATCTCCACGGACAACAAACTGGTTGCGTGATCGAAGTCTTGGGCGCCTACCCCAAGGCTCTCGATCCAGCCCCGGGCAGTAAGCGTGCTGTGCAAACTGCCCTTGCCCTCATGGCCTAGCAGATTGGAAATGTACTGCTCGGGTTTGGTGCGATAGGTACTCAGGGTATTGGGGATGGGGAAGGATATGGCTAACCGCCCCCGGTCTTTCAGAGACTGGGATGTTAGCCGGGCGGGAAGCTGGCCAGGCGCGAACGCCGGCGCGGCGGGATAGCTTGGGCCAATGTCTTTGTTGGGGATCTGCGCAAATAAAGGTTCTACCAATGCCTGTAGATCATCCAGTGATTGGTCGCTAAGAACCACCAAACCCATTTGATCAGAGGAGTAGTTGGCATCGAACCAACGGTCTAAATCCGGCTTAACATCCCCGGCCAAGGTCTCTAGGGAGCCGATGGTAAAACGATGTCCCGGATGTTCCGGATTTAAGGCTAGCTTGCTGACCATGTAGCCGCGCCAGCCATCGTCCTTAATCTGCATTTGATATTCTGAGTGCACGGCATTTTTTTCCCGCTCGACGTACTCGGCGCTCAGCAATGGGTCGATAAAAAAGTGGGCAAAGCGATCGATGCCCTCGTTCAGGGCGCTGTTTTTGATGTCAAAAAAGTAGTTTGTGTGATCGAGGGCAGTGTAGGCGTTAGAGGAGCCGCCGTTGGCGGTAATGTACTGCTGGAATGTGTCCACCTCCGGATACTTGGCGGTGCCAATAAATAGCATGTGCTCTAAAAAATGCGCCAAGCCAAGACGGTTATCCGGATCATGAAAGCTGCCGCGATAGACGGATAGCGCGGCAGCGGACTTGTCTGTGTCAGGATCCGAAACCAGCAACACCTGCAGTTTGTTGTCCAGAGTCAGGTAGCGGTAGCTGCGCTGGTCATTGGGGCTTTGACGAGGTTCAATGAACTGGTCGGCTACGGGACTATCGATGACTGAGGCGCCGTTCTCAATGGGTGCCGTCTGGCAAGCGGCCAGAATCAACGCAATGGCCATGATCACGACTTTGCGGCGCTGATTGCCGGTTAGGCTTAGGCGTAAATTCTGAAACGTCATTGCAAGAACTCCTCTGACAAAGGCGGGTGTTTCGGGGTGCGTCTACGTAAAAGCCAAAGCAGGGTAGCAAAGCGCTTGGATTACGATGTTATCGCCGCGGACATTCTATAGTGTGGAGCCGAGTCTGTACCAATACCGAGTGAACGAAGGACCTCGTGCTATCAAAATGTCATGACAAGTCAAAGCAGTGGCTAAAAGGAATACACAAAAACCGTTAAATCGAGAAGTGAGTAACGCAGCCTATGGATAATTCCAGCACTGGGTCCGGCGAGACATTTACCGACTGGCACGATGTTGCCCGCCGAGTATTGGCCGAAACATCAAGCCGCGCTGACGATCCGCCGAAAATTATCGGCATTTCAGGCAGTCAAGGCTCAGGTAAATCGACCTTGGCTAAAATTTTAGTCGAACACTTGATCCAAGGCGGTGCCAAGGCCGAAGCGGTGTCTCTGGACGATTTCTATTTGACCCAAGCAGCGCGTGTGACCCTTGCAGAGCGCGTTCACCCCATGCTTCGAACCCGAGGGGTACCCGGTACTCACGACACCGATTGGCTTCAGCGCACCTTAAACGATGTGAAGACTGGAGCTGGTCTGATCACGCTGCCTGAGTTCGATAAAGCTCACGATGATCGCTCAGGCCAACGTCAGGTGACATGCGACGTGTTGGTGCTGGAAGGCTGGTGTCTGGGGGTTGAGGCCCAGAGTGACCGTGGGCTGGCGGAACCCGTGAATGATCTGGAGCGCGAGATGGACGCCGACGGCCGATGGCGGCGCTGGGTGAACGCGCAAATTGGCGCGCGTTATACCCCCCTGTGGGCGGCTGTGGATTTTTGGCTTCAGCTGCAGCCACCGGGCTTTGAACAGGTGGTGCAGTGGCGTCGTCAGCAAGAACATCAGTTGGCCCAAGGAATGCGCATGGACGAGCGGGGCCTGAGGCGCTTTATTGAGCACTATGAGCGTCTCACCCGTTGGCAATGGGTCTGCGGGCCACGAGCGCCCGGCTTACACATTCGCCTCAATGCCGACCACGGTGTTGATCAGATCAGCGCCGTTTAGCCTGTCCGCGTGCACCATTGGGCGGGTGTGATTCGCATGCGTCGCCGATTTACTCGCTTTTCGTTCAGTTCTCGTTCAGTTATCCGGCGCTACTGTGGCGGTGTCGTCAGGGATTGCTTGGAATTGTTTGCAACACCTCAGTGTCATAGGGGATGTGGAAGCAAAGTAGCCAAGACGACAAAACCGTAAGAGAACGTGACGTTGATCCAAGACGTGATCAACGAACTGATCAAAGAACTGAATAGAAAGCGGATTCAAGATCTGAATGAAGATCCGAATAAAGATCGGAATAAAAAGCTGATTAAAGAGGTGAACAAGATGAAAGACCTAGCAAATGCACCCCAAGAACAGGTCCAGGTATTGCGTTGGAATTCGGCGGTCAATACCGCCCAGACCAAGAAAAAGGTTTGTTTGACGCTGTTGCTGGCGTTTTGTCCGGGGCTATCGGCTTGGGCCGGCGGCCAAATAACCGAGGTTCCTGTGATTTCTTCCTATCCGGTGTATCAAACCGTTGTGCGTGAAGTGCCTCGCGAGCAGTGTCATATTGAGCAAGTGGCGCGTCGTCACTCCGGCCACAAATCGGCAACCCCAGCCATCGTCGGGACGATCATTGGCGGTGCATTGGGTAACGCTGTGGGTTCTAAGAAAAAGAACAAACAGGTCGGTGCGGTGGTAGGCGGCGTTTTGGGCTACTCTATCGGTCGAGATATCGGGCGTCGCGGCGCAGAAAGACAAGCCGCATACGGGTACGAAGACCGAGAAGTCTGTTCAACCATTTACGAACGAGTGGAGGAAGAGCGCTTGAATGGTTACGACGTCAGCTATGCTTATGCAGGTGAAACCTACAAAACGCGCATGGCGTCAGATCCGGGCGACACGATACGTGTGCGAGTTCAGGTGCGGCCGCTATAACCGACCGGTGATTAAGAGCACGCCTGTCCGAGGCCATCGAGGTTAAAAAAGTCTATGCAGCCAGCAATCATCAACGACGCGACTCTTAATCGATGCCGCTCCACTATTGGTGCGCGCTGGCGCTGGGTCTTGTCCTGCTGCGCTGTCACAGGTTTGTGGGTGGCATTGTCTGTCCAGCCTGTTTGGGCTGAACCCGCCAGCGGCCTTGCCCCAGCAACAAATAACTTTGTTCAGCCCACCCGCGGTTCAGGTCGAATCGTTGGTCTGAATCAAGCCATCCGAATTGTCCAAGAAGAGAGTGGTGGCCAAGTGCTGTCCGCAAAATCGGTACGGCGATCCAACGGGACGCAAGTTCACAGAGTGCGAGTGTTGGTGGATGGTCAGCGGGTGATGACCATGGTGGTGGATCAAAACGGACGCCTGCGCCGGGGTCGTTAACGTGCGTATCCTTATCGTTGAAGACGACGACGGATTGCGCCAGCAGTTGATTGCTCAACTGCAGCAATCAGGATTTGTCGTCGAAGGAGCGGCGGACGGCGAAGAAGGCGAATACTTTGCCTCTCAGTTCAGCTTTGATTTGGCCATCATTGATTTGGGGTTACCCAAAAAGAATGGCGTGGAACTGATTAAGTCCTTACGCGAGCAAAAAATTAGCGTGCCAGTTCTCGTGCTCACAGCTCGGGGTCATTGGCGAGATAAAGTAGAGGGCTTAGAAGCCGGAGCAGATGACTATTTAACCAAGCCATTTCGTATGGAGGAATTGCTGGCTAGGGTCAACGCCTTGATACGCCGTTCTGCCGGCCATTCGACGCCTGCTCTCACCGCCGGGCCGTTGCATGTGGATACCGTTAGCCAACAGGTCTGGGTAGACAAACAACTCATAGAACTCACGGGCTTCGAGTACAAGCTGCTGACCCACCTGCTGCTGGAGCGTGGGCGGGTTATCTCCAAGGCCGAGCTAACCGAGCATTTGTACGCCCAGGACTTTGATCGGGACAGCAATGTGATCGAAGTGCTCATTGGCCGGATGCGGCGCAAGCTTAGCCCCTTTGATTTGATTCAAACCGTTAGAGGTCGGGGTTATCGAGTGATCGCCGACGATGGCGGCGGTGGGAAATGAATTCAATTGCCCGCCGGGTGACTCTGGCATCCAATGCCGTTCTGGTTCTGTCTTTAACGTTGATTGGGTTTTCCTTAGAGCGTACTTATCGTGAAAGCGTCGTCACCGGTGCTGGCGACCAGCTTAGACCGGTGATTTATGCCTTGATGGGATCTGCGGAGGAGGCCGAGGGTTTCTTGAGCTTCGCCGATGGGGTATCTCAGCCGCGATTGCAGCAGCCTGACTCGGGTATGTATGCCATGGTGGCTGGCCGGGCCGACGGCGTGCTCTGGCGCTCGCCGTCACTTGCCATAGCCGACCCGGGCCTAGACCTGCAGTTGTCTGCTCACGGTTTGGAGGCACGGCAATCCGCTGTGGGCGTGTTTGCCTTTGACGCCATTCAGGGATCGGTAGATGTGTACTGCCTGAGTAACGAGATCTTCTGGGAGGGCCTAAAGACCCCAGAGGTGGTTTTCACCGTCTGCGTTGATCAGCAGCCTTACCAAACTTCCATCGACAACTTTCGTTTGGGCCTGGTGACCAGTTTTGGTGTTTTGCTGCTGTTGCTGAGTTTGGTATCGGTGTTGGCGCTGCGCTGGGGTATGCGCCCGTTGCGTCAAATTCAGGATCAGCTTCAGGAACTGGAGCAGGGCGATCGCAAACAGCTGGAAGAAGTACAGCCGCGGGAACTGCTAGGTTTGGTAGCCAGTCTCAATCGTTTTGTGTCCTTCGAGGCAGCCCAGCGCAAACGCCACAGGCAGGCGTTGGATGATTTAGCCCACAGCCTTAAAACGCCGTTGTCGGTGCTAGGCCTCGGCATCCGTCGAGAGCCCCCGGATTTGCCCTTGCTGGAAGACCAGATCAGCCGCATGCAGGGTATTGTGGATCATCAGCTGTCCCGAGTGGCTCGCATCGCCCAGACCGAAAATCCAGTGGACAGACCTTGGGTCAGTGTGCGCCCGGTGGTTCAGCGGCTGATACGAGCGCTGTCTGTGAGTCATGCAGAAAGCGAATTTGAGTTTCCGGCTCATGAGGACATGGCTCTTCGCATTCACGAAGACGATTTGTTAGACATTTTGGGTAATGTGCTGGAAAACGCCTGTAAGCATGGCGCGCGCCGCATTCGAGTGACCATCAGTCATTCAGGTGGGGTAGAGGCGGCAGCGCCGAACCAGATAGAGGGGGCTGGTCTGGTGCTTTGCGTAGAAGACGATGGCCCGGGTATAGAGCAGTCCCAAGTCGCGTCTGTGCTCAGCCGAGGTGCGAGGCTGGACAGTCAGGCCCCGGGGCAGGGCATTGGTCTGGCCATGGTGGTGGAGTTGCTATCGGCGTACGAGGGATCAATGGACATTCAGCCAAGTGGCCTTGGCGGTGTGGCCGTGTGCCTAAGCTTTCCCCAAGCTCGGCCGGCACAGGACATTCGCTCCTAGATTGGCCGTGGCGGGCTATCTCCGGTAGCGGCCCGATCTGTTATTTCAACCGCGCCTCAAGGGCTGCAAAAAAACGCTGGCGCAGCGGGCTGTCCGCCGGAGTTTTCGGGCCACTGTGGCACCATCGCTCCAGTAACTGTTGGTTGTCTACCAGCTGCATGTTGCGCTTGCCCTGATTCATTAGCTTGATCTGCAGGGCCATGCGAACGCTTTGCTCGTCTGCCGGGCCCGGGATATCAGCAGCCATTTCCGCTTCCATGGTCAAAGCCAGCAGATCCTCGCTGTCCGCGGTGCCAGCAACTCGGTGGTTGAAAACGCTGTGGGGCGAGGTGATTTCTGAACCCGAAGCTTCGGCGTCGCTGACTTGTTCATCCCATGCTTTGAACTCTTCAAGGCGTTTGCGTTGGGACGCTTGCTTGGCGGCGCTGCGCCGGGCCTTAAGAATCTGCTCTTTCTCACCAAGCGCCTTTCGGAACCTGCCTTCTAAATCTTGTTCCCGTGCCCGATCCGCAAAGGCGTTGAGTTCAGCTTCCGCTTCAGCCACGCCGGCTTGGTTCGGATCAAAGGCGTCAATCTCATCGGCTAAGGCGCTCTCAACTTGTTTTTGTGCCGACCGTTGGGCGGTACGTTCCTGACCTAAGCGATCAAATATCTCGTCGCAGGTTTTGCGAAAACGTTTCCATAACCGTTGGTCGGCGCCTCGGGGTGTCATGCCCACGTCTCGCCATTGGGCTTGCAGGGCCTTGGCGCCAGCAGCCAGGTTTTCCGAGCTTTCTTGCTCGAGCAGGGTCTGTGCCTGTGTTACCAAGGCCTCCTTCGCTTTCACGTTGGTATCCCAGGCGTTCTTTACGTGGCCGTACAAGGCATCTTGCAGGGCCTCAAAGCGTGCCTCGACGGGTTTCAGGGCTTTACGGTCACAGGGGTGATAGTCCCGCCACTGACGCCTTGCCTGACGCATGATGTTCTCGGCAGCCTTCATGTCCGCACCAGACCAATCCGTAGTCTCCAGATACTGTTGCAGCTCGTTACACAGAGCTTTTCGCGCCTGTAAGTTTTCTTTGCGCTCTTTGTTTTGCTCAGCAAAGTGTGCCTTGCAAACGGCGTATGCCTGCTCCGCGAGTTGATCAAAAGTTTGCTGCAGGTCCCGTTGTTCTTTGCGCAGCGGTCCCAACTGGTTCCATTGACCTCTGAGGTCTTTGAGCTGCGCTCGCTGATCCTCCGGATCAACCGGTGTTTCTACTAAGTCGCGTAGGGATTGCAGCAGAGTTTCGCGCTTGGGCGAAGCGGCGAACTGCTGCCAATCGCTCATTTCCCCTAACTGCTGGCTAACGCTATTGAGGATCTTCTCAGAGCCGAGGGCGCCTCGCTTTTGTAGGCCACGACACTTGCCGAGTACACCCAGTGCGCGCTTGAACTCGCCTGTGTCGATCAGTGGTTGGATGGTGCTGCTGAGATTTTTTAGCTCCGAGGACAGGGCTTGTTGCTGGGCGGCAAGAGCCGCTCTCTGTTCTGTCATCTGCGCAATTTGTTGTCGTAAAAGAGTCAGTTTTGGCGGTACCGGCAGGTCCTTGGGCCACTGGATAGACCGTTCGGCTTGCTGGGCCCCTGCTAACCAATCGCCAAGGGCCTGAGGTGTCACCTTCGCTGCACTGTTGCTTGAGGGGTGGTTCAAGGTATCCCAGGGCAGCGAGATCATATGCTCCCAACCGGCCAGCTGTTGTTGAATGGCCGCTTGGTGTTGGTCAAAAGCCTGCTGTTGATTGTCGTTGGCTGGAAAGATCTCGCTGGCCTGTTGCCAGTCGCGGCGAACTTGCTCCAGCGTTGAACCTGCATCGTCTACCGCCGACTTTTCGAACCACTCGGTGGTTGTCAGCCTGTCGCTGAGACTGCTGACTTGGTCGAGTAGTTTCGGAAAGGGGTTGTCTTGGACATCGGGGACGCTGAGATCCAAGTCCGCAAAGGGCCGGGAATTGGCTTCGAAGGCAGTGACCACCTCACCGGCTTCTACCAAGGTGCCTTCTGCGGCCTGAATGTCCGTGAGGAGCTGTTCGTATCGCAACTTGAGTTGCCCCAGTTTTTTACGCTGCACGATCAAGGCGTCTAGGTCTTTCGGAGCAACTTTGAGTTCCCGGTGGACACTCTCTTCGACCTCGGTGAGCGCGTCGATGTGTGAACTCAAGGCGCGCCGGCTTTCGCGAATGGATTCCAAGGCCTCTCTGGCCATCCGGTTGCAGGCTTTGTCTCGGCCACGAGACAGTTTTTCTAATACCGATAGTCCTTGCTCACCTTGCAGTAGCGGCAGCGTGAGCAAGCTCGCCCGAGTCTCTGATGAGGCCCGGATCGCCAGCAGGGCTGCGTCTTCAGCGCGAGTTGTCTTGCGGGCCAGTTGCTGAATATCAGCGTCTGATGCGGTTTCCAAACGTGCATGAAACACTCGGTCGTGCGCATTTGCCGGGTGACTTGAGTCCAGTGGCAAAAGCTTGGCTAGCCTTTTGGCTGCTCGAGTGACAAGGCAGGGATGATCCAGCAGTGCTGCCAAGATGTCCGGCTCTTGGGTCAGCGACATGGCTCGGCTGGCTGCATCTAACTGGACGTTGCTGAGTTTGCCCGTTTGAGCTGCGAATTGTTCGAGCAATCCGCCGGCAGCGGAGCCAATGCCAACGGTGTCCTGAAAATCCGGAGCCTTGCTCGAGGCAAGACACCGATCCAGCAAGGCTATTTGTTTAGCGGCGTCCAGTGAGAGCAGTCGCTCTAACTCTTTTGAAGTGACGGCATCACTGCTTCGGAACATTTTCGCGAACATAATCAATCAGCTTTTATCGGGTGCGGGCTAGGCCTCGCAAAGTTTATAGACCGTTGTGGGCGCCATCGCACAACGGGGCGCCTGCCGTGTGCTTACATCCGCAAAAGTATAGGGTTCGGCTGGCTTCAGCGGTGTAAGTTTGGGGCAAGAAGTCGGTGCCTTCGTGAGAACCATCACAAAAGGGTTGGCGATTGCTTTTACCGCAAGAGCACCAAAAGTATTTTTTACCTTCAACAACTTCCACGGGGTACGGGCTCTTTTGAGCGATGACTGGATCAGACATAGGATTCTCCAAAGAATTAGGCTACTTAAATTCAGGCTCATCCCACCAAGGATAAAACTCTGGGAGGTCGCTAGACACTTTATTCGGAAATTGAGCATCACGCTTTTCTAAAAATGCGGTGACCCCTTCTTTGGAGTCTTCCGATCTACCGCGATAGTGAATGCCTCTAGAATCAATCTTGTGCGCCTCCATCGGATGATCGGCGCCAAGCATTTTCCACATCATATGGCGGGTGAGGGCCACAGATACCGGTGCGGTGTTGTCGCGAATGTCTTCCGCAATGGCGCGAGCCGCGCTCAGCAAATCTTCTGGTTCGTGCAAGCTGCGTAGCAATCCCCCGTCCAGAGCCTCCTGGGCAGGGAAGACCCGTCCGGAATAGCACCACTCGAGGGCTTTACTGATGCCAACAACTCGAGGCAAAAAATAACTCGAGCAGGCCTCGGGCACGATGCCGCGCCGCGCAAACACAAAGCCGAATTTTGCCGCGGTAGAGGCGATACGAATGTCCATGGCTAGGGTCATCGTGACCCCAACCCCAACGGCTGCTCCGTTGACAGCAGCAATGATTGGCTTGGTGAGCTCGTAAAGGCGCAGGGTTAGGCGGCCGCCGCCGTCTCGATTGATGCCGTCTTTTTTGCGATCGGCCCGTTTGCTGGAATCGAAGGTGGCACCGCCCCGGGACAGGTCTGCGCCAGCGCAGAAACCACGGCCCGCGCCGGTAACAATGATGGCTCTGACGCTGTCATCTGCATCGGCGCGATCGCAGGCGTCAATCATCTCCAGCATCATGTCGTTGGTAAATGAATTCAGCGCCTCTGGCCGGTTGAGCGTGATGGTTAAGATGCCGTCTTCGACATCGTATAAAATCGTGCTGTAGTCCAAGAGTCTCTCCCTCTCTTCGATTAAATTTCAACTTGTCAGACTGGCTATGGTGCCTTGCCATCATTGGATAATCTACGACTATCCGCGTGTCTGCGGACAATAGTAGATCATCGCGATTGAAGGTGGGTATGCAGTACTGCCCGGACGAGCCGAGATGCGGTTGGAAAGTGATGGGGATTTTGTAACAAACCAAAGAAGGCACAGTGAACGAGATAACGAACCAGTCAGCCCCAGAGTTAACCCCAGCGTCAGCTCACGATGCCCAATGGGAGGCCCAAGCAAGGGCATTGATCACCGAGCACTGGCCTGGCACTGAAAGACTAGAGCATCCTGGCGCTTTTCAGCTTGCCAGCGAACGTTGGTATCGGGTACTGGTTGAGCACGGTTGGTCGGTGGCTCATTGGCCCCAACAATTTGGTGGTGCCAATTGGCCAAAGCCCCGCCTGTACCGATGGCAGATGCTGTGCCAACAAGCCCAAACGCCGCCCATCAATACCCTAGCCATGTCGCTGATCGCCCCCTTGCTGATGGCAGAAGGGGCTTCGGGCGAGCCGTGGTCTCACAGAGACAGTTTGTTGAGCGAAGTTGCCTCCTTCGAGGCTCATTGGTGCTTGGCCCTGCTGGAACCGATCAATGCCCAATCACAACAGCCCACCCGTGTGGTTCCCGGGGAAGGTGGCTATACACTAACCGGCGCTAAGCGGGCTTTGGCGGATGGACTGCTGATGGCCACAGATCTGCCTCGGTCCGATCTTTGGCCTAAAAGAATCCTCTGTTTGGCCATGGACCCGGATAATCAGTGGCAGGCTTGGGCGCTGCCAGCAGACCGAACCGGTGTGCAGATAGCGCCGGTAGTCAATCAACAAGGCCGCTGGTTCGAGGTGACCTTTGATGGGGTAATGCTGCAGCCTGACGACAAGCTGCCGGTTCCTGTGGACCGACTGCTGTCGTTTTTTGCCGGTGCTCCAGCCCAAGAGAGTCCAGCATTACCTAGCGCAAGCTCCCAAGGACTTGGGAAGCAACTGGCCTTGCTAAGAGAGCAGCTTCAGGCCGATACCCATGAGGATACCGATGGACTGCTAACCCAATTGCGGGAAGCTGAAGTGGCCCTTGAGGGGCTGCGCGCCTTGGAGGTGCGAGCCCTGGCGCCGGTATCGCCGCAATTTCCCCAGCCGCTACCCATGGCGGTACTAAATCTAAAATCCCAAGAGCTGTCGCAGCAAATTGGCACTCTACAGTTGGCCAGCTTCGGGTATTATGCTCTGCCGCAAACGGACGGGCTAAAAGACCATAATCACGGGCCGATAAATCCAGCGGGGGACTCGGCGATTTTGGTGGGCCAAGCCCTGACTGCGCTGGCGGCGTCGCATTACGGTTGGAATCCGCGGGATGTGCTGGCAAGACACTGGCTGGACTTAGAGTCTGAAAATTAGACGTTAGAGTCTGAGTCTCAAGAGCGTGGCCGCAGCCAGGAATTAGGGTCGACCGATCCTGAGATCCAGAAGAAAGATAAGCGGTGAAACCAAAGTTAACGATGCAACGAGTTCGAGCAACGATTACTATACCGGCCAAGGGATAGCGCGACGGCGAGCGGGGAAGGCCTCAACCAAGCGCTTGGTTACCGTTTTATCGTTACTGTTTTAAAAGACGAATAAACACTTCAGTTAAGTAAGGGGTAGATGGATGGATTTTTCCTTCACAGAAGAACAAAACATGCTGCACGAGAGCATCGAGCGATTTGTACAAACTGATTACAGCTTCGATGATCGACAGAAGAACGTAGGCTCAGATCTGGGCTACGATGCCAACAACTGGAACACCTTTGCGGAACTGGGTTGGTTGGGTGTTCCTTTTAGTGAGGCAGACGGCGGATTTGGCGGCGGCGCTGTAGAGTCATCCTTGATGATGGAGCAGTTCGGCCACGGTTTGGTCATCGAGCCATACCTTGCAACAGTCGTCTTGGCTGGCGGCGCCATTAAGCACGGTGGCAGCGAAGCACAAAAGGCGAAGCTTCTGCCCGGCATTATCGACGGCAGTACCCAAGCGGCCCTAGCATATGCAGAGCCTCAAGCGCGTTTTAACTTAGCCGACGTCACCACGACGGCTACTGCTGACGGCGATGGCTTCGTTTTAAACGGCTATAAAGCCGTTGTCCTGAATGGCCCGGCGGCTCAAGTGTTAGTGGTCAGTGCGCGCACCTCTGGAGAGCAACGCGATCAAGATGGAATCACCCTGTTTGCCATCGACGCAAAGGCTGCGGGCATTTCTCGTCGAGATTATCCGACTGTGGACGCGTTCCGGGCTTCTGAGATCACGCTGGAAGGCGTGAAAGTAGACGCCGACAGCGTGCTTGGCGAAGTGGGTAAAGGCTACGCGGTGCTGGAACAGGTTATCGACGAGGGTATTTTGGCCATTGGCTCTGAAGCCGTCGGCTGTATGGAAAAACTGTACAAAGAAACCGTCGAGTACTGCCGCCAGCGAGAGCAGTTCGGGCAGGCCATTGGTAAATTCCAAGTGCTACAGCACCGGATGGTCGACATGTTCATGGAACATGAACAATCTAAGTCGCTGATGTTTATGGCTGCTATGCGCATGGACGAGGGCTACGGTACCGAGGCGCAAAAAGCCATCAGTGCTTTCAAGGTGCAAATTGGTAAGTCAGGTAAGTTTGTTGGCCAAAATGCCGTGCAGCTGCACGGTGGCATGGGCATGACCGAAGAGCTGAACATTGGCCACTACTTCAAGCGTTTGACCATTATCGACACCTTGTTCGGCAATGCAGACTTTCATTTGAAGCGATTCGGCGCGCTCTAGGACGCGGTAGCCGAAGCCTTCAACGGGCATTGGAACAAAGCGAGGTTCAGGAGGAGAGGCCATGGCACGCTGGGATAAAGAAGATACGACGAGCATTCCGGATTGGTTCTGGGAGGCCATAGATACACCGGCTGAAAGTCGCACCATCGAGGTGGACGAATGCGACGTGGCCTACCGACTTTATCCCTCGCCCGGCAAGCCGGGCATGTTGCTGATTCACGGCATGAATGCCCACTCTCGCTGGTGGGATTTCATTGCACCGCAGTTGTTGGATCAGTATCAAATCGCTGCCATGGACCTCACGGGTATGGGCGACTCGGACTACCGTTACGAGTATTCCAGCAAGACCTATGCCGAAGAAATTCTCGCGGTGATCGAAGACGCGGGGTTGGGTGATGACGCCATCGTCGTGGCCCACAGCTTCGGCGGTTACATGTCGGTGAAAGCCGCTAACCTGCATCCAGAAAAGTTCGGCGGTCTAGTGTTGGTGGATTCGGGTATTCGTCATCCGGACGAACCCATTCCCGATCGCCCCAAAATGGGCGGTATGCAGGGCAAAATTTATCCGGATCGTGATAGCGCCTTGATGCGGTTTCGCCTGCAGCCACCCCAGCCCTGCGAGAACGAATACATTTTGCAGTACATTGCGCGTAATTCTTTGATGCCCATGGATGGCGGCTGGGCCTGGAAGTTCGACGAAGACCTGCTCACAACCCTGACAGAAGTGGATCGCCAGCCAGAGGACTTTCAGTCGTTGACGGTACCCCTAGGTGTGATCTTCGGTGCCGACAGTGAGCTGTATTCTCGTCAGAGTCTTGAGTACATGCAGGAGCTGGTGCCTCAGGAATTTCCCTTTCGGGAAATCGCCAATGCCCAGCATCACGTGTTTCTCGATCAACCCTTGGCTTTCGTTGAGGCGTTGAAAGACGTCTGCAACCAGCTGCCCACAAAGGCGAGTCGTTAGAGACGCATAGCTCAGAGTCCAGAGGAGGGCGCTTCGTAAGCGCCCATGGCACACCGCTTACTTCTGGGGCGACAGCTTGATTCTAAATACTGCGTTTTCCTCGACTTTCTCCCGACTGAACAGCATTGGCACATGGCCTTCGGTGGCCCAGTTTTCCAGCAGATTGTCGTAAAAAGGAGAGCGTGGATCCCCGGACTGGCCCGGCGCATTGGTCATGCGCGCATCGTCCCAATTACCCACATCGACCACCATGCGAAACGACGCACCGCTGCGCACCAAAAAATTGTCCGCGTCGTAGCCTGTGTTGTTGGTGGTGTTGGCGCTGCCGCCCTGAGGATAGGCCTTGATGGCCATTTGGCTCGCTAGATTATTGTCCGCACGGTCCATCAGCGGATGCTCAAAGGCAGCTTGGTGCAAATCCCCCCAACGCCAAGTGGCTGGATCCGGTCCCAGCAGTTGGGTGATGTCGGCCCAAGCAGAGCGCAGACTGGTCACCGCCTGCTCCTGTCCTGATGCAGTGCCCAGCAGTTCAAGAGAGGTTAGTGTCGATAGCGAGCCTCTAAGTTCTTCATCGCCCTGCACAAGCGTTTGACCAAGAACCTTGTTCAGATGCCGGTAGTACCAAACATTCCATAGGGCGGCAGCGGCACTGTCTGCGTCGAGCCTCTGGTCCCAAGTCGCCAGCAGTGGGCCGCCCGTGTTTGGATTGGTCTTGGCGAGATCCGGTAGCAAGGCCAAAACGCGACGTGCCAGCACTGAGTGATAGTCGCGCTGCAGCGCTAGGGAGTCCTCCATGCTGTGAGGTTTCGGCGTGTCCAGATACTCCCAAAGGCGCTTGTAGCGCCAGGGTGCGGACCATTCAAACCCCACCTTGTACTGGGCGATGGGATAATCCGCGGGCAGGCTCATGGCATTGGCGGTACCGCTAAATCCCCGTTCGGGATTGTATTCCTCGGGTAGCACGTCCATGTCGAAATATCCGTCCCACTCGTAAGAGCCATCTCCCGGTACCGGCATCAGGCCGTCCCAGTTGTCACGCTTGGGAAACCGCCCGGCGGGTTTGTAGCCAATGTTGCCGTCTACGTCCGCATAAACTTGGTTTTCCGACGGCGCGCCCCAGCGGTTTAGGGCGCCAACGAACTCACGGAAATTCTCTGCCCGCATGTATTCGATGCTGCCAAAGTAGGGGGCCATGCCGGGTTCCAGCCAAGCCGCGCGCACAGCGAAGGCGTGTTTTTTGGTTTCTGCAATCACCGGGCCGTGGCGAGTAAATCTCAGTGTCACGGGTTGGTCCTTGCCGCCTTTAACTGCAACAGATTCGGTTCGCTCAACGAAGGGTTCAACATCGTCTTGATAACGATAGCCCCCGCGTTTCTTTTGATAGACGTAGAGGTCCTCCTGATCGATTGGGAAGATCGTCAGACCAAAGGCTATTTGGTCGTTGTGTCCGATGGAAATGCCCGGTAGTGCGGGTTCGCCAGCGCCAATGGCGTTGATGCCCGGGCCGTTCAGATGCGCGACGTAGCGCAGCGACGGTACCGCGTGACTGCGATGGGGATCATCGGCCAGGATGGGTCGGCCGGTGGTGGTGCGGGATCCTGTGACTACCCAGTTATTGCTGCCTACGTCCAGGTGATGGGCGTCGTGGCGTGCGCGATCCATCAGGTTGGCCAAGTGCTGCTCGGCTGGCAATTGGTTGAAGTCGACAGGCGCTGTGGCCAACAGGTATTTGTTCAGCACGTTGTCCGGTATCACGCAGGGGTCTAAACCCGCTGGTGTTTTGGTTTGCCACCGAGGTTCCAAGGTCAGCCATTGGGCGGCCAGATCCAGTTTGTTTTCGCAGGCGAGTCCTGCGCGCCAGGTCTCGGTAATGACGTTACGCCACAGACCATTGCTGCGTATACGCACCACATCGTCAGCGCTCCAAAGGCTGGGTTCGTAGCCCAGCATGCCAAATTCCACTGGCATCAGTTCGGGTTGCTCTTTGGCAACGTTGATAAAGGCGTTGATACCGGCGGTAAAGGATTCGGCGATGCGCTTGGCGTCGTTGCCATAGGCCAGCCATTCGGCGTACATGTCGCCGCGATAGATGAACAGTCGGGCGGCCTTGTCTTGTTCCAGATAGCTATCTCCCAGAACTTCCGATAGCTGGCCGAGGCCCCGGCGTTTCCACAGGTCGATCTGCCACAGTCGATCCCGGGCTGCGTTAAATCCCTGAACAAAGAACACGTCGTAGTGATCGTTGGCGTAGATGTGGGGTACGCCGTATTGGTCGACGATGATTTCCGCTTCGGCGCTAAGGCCGGTTACCGAATACTCGATGCTTTTGTTGGGCGCTGCCACACAGACACCTGCAAAGCTGGTGACTAATAAGCAAAGGGCCAGCAGGTTGCTCGGTTGTGTGCTGATGTTCATTGCAGTGCTCCTGAGGACGTGTAAGCAAACAATATCAGGCTAAGAGACTGGTTGCGTCGCGTTGTTCTCCCGCCATTTTTTAGCTGATGAAATCTGTCGCCTGTTGTTGGCATACTTGTCCCGTCAACTCACCCGGAAAACTCCATGATTTCCCTGCTGCTCTTGTTTTTCACCATTGCCATTGTCACTTCCTTCCTATGCTCGCTATGGGAAGCCGTCCTGCTGAGCATCACGCCTTCCTATGCTCAGATTCAGCTGCAAAAGGGCACTTGGCTTGGGCGTCGCCTACAAGAATTCAAAGAAGACATTGACCGCCCGCTGGCGGCAATTCTTACTCTAAACACCATCGCTCACACGGTAGGCGCTATTGGGGTAGGGGACCAAGCAGCGAAAATATGGGCGGAAGCCAACCCGCTGATTACGGGTTTGCTGGTACCAGCGGTGATGACCTTGGCAATTCTTGTGCTGTCGGAACTGATTCCAAAGACCTTGGGCGCGAACTACTGGCAATCCCTGGCCCCGGCAACCACTCGCGCCTTGGTATGGATCATTCGCCTGCTTGGGCCGCTGGTTTGGTTCAGCCAACTGATTACCAGCAAGTTGAAAAAGAAGGAAGTGGGCAGCGCCTTCAGTCGCAGCGATTTTTTGGCGATGGCGGATATCGGTGCCCAACACGGGATTTTCGAGGAGCAGGAGTCCGAGATTATTACGAATCTGCTGAAGTTTCGTTCGGTGCGGGCCAGAGATGTCATGACTCCCCTTACCGTGGTGCGCTCGTCTAGGGCTACGGAGACCCTGGGGGAGTTCTTTGATCAGAATCGAGAGCATCGCTTCTCCCGGATTCCGCTTTATGAAAACGAGTCCCGGGATCAAGTGATCGGCTACGTGCTAAAAGACCAGATTTTGGCAGGCATGTTAGATGGAGATACCGAAGAACCCTTGGTATCACTGAAGCGCGAAATTATCGCGGTTCCCGAGGACTACCCCATTCTGGAACTGTTCAACCGTTTCTTGAGTGCTCACGAGCAGATCGCCTTGGTGGTGGACGAGTTTGGCGGCATGGACGGTATTGTCACTATGGAAGATGTCATCGAAACCCTGTTGGGTGTTGAGATTGTCGATGAGTCGGACCGAACCGTGGACATGCAGGTGCTGGCTCGGCGGAGCTGGGAACAACGTGCTCGGAGGGTGGGCTTGATTGTAGCGTCTACGCCGGCGCCTGAAAGCGACGCTGGGGGTGAGGGTGAGAGTGAGGGTGAGAGTGAGGGTGAGCGTAATGACGAGGGCCAACAATGATGGCCGATAAAGCCGCAAGCTTCACGGTCTTCTGGTCGGTTTAAAGGCGCGTCCTAAGCCAAGCGGAAAAAAGCAAAACATAAAAAAAGCCCTCTATTGAGGGCTTTTTTATTCAGAGCCGTTTAACGAGGGTTTAGTCCCAAGTTAAGGCGCCGCCGGTTTGGTAGTCGGTAACACGGGTTTCAAAGAAGTTCTTCTCTTTCTTCAAATCCATGATTTCAGACATCCATGGGAATGGGTTCTTAACACCGGGGTACTGCTCGGCCAAGCCGATCTGCGCCAGTCGGCGATTGGCGATGAACTGCAGGTATTCTTCCATCATGTTGGCGTTCATACCCAGCACGCCGCGAGGCATGGTGTCCCGAGCGTAGCCAACCTCTAATGTTGTGCCTTCCAAAATCATGCCGCGAGCTGCCGACTGCATCTCTTCGTCCCACAGGTGCGGGTTTTCCAGTTTGATCTGGTTGATTACATCGATGCCAAAGTTCACGTGCATGGACTCGTCGCGCAGGATGTACTGGAACTGCTCAGAGGTGCCAGTCATCTTGTTGCGTCGGCCCATGGACAAGATTTGGGTGAAGCCACAGTAAAAGAAAATGCCTTCCAGAACGCAGTAGTAGGCGATCAGGTTCTTCAGCAAGGTCTTGTCGGTATCAACGGTGCCGGTGGTAAACCCCGGGTCGTTAATTTCCTTGGTGTATTTTAACGCCCAAGACGCTTTTTCCGCGACCGTGGGGACTTCGTGATACATGTTGAAGATTTCGCCCTCGTCCATGCCCAGAGACTCAATGCAGTACTGGTAGGCGTGGGTGTGAATGGCTTCTTCAAAGGCCTGACGCAGTAGGTACTGACGGCATTCGGGGTTGGTGATCAGACGATAGATTGCCAACACTAGATTGTTGGCTACCAGCGAGTCCGCGGTTGAAAAGAAGCCTAGGCTTCTTTTTACGATGGTTCGCTCGTCGTCACTAAGACCGTCTTCAGACTTCCACAGGGCGATGTCTGCGGTCATGTTCACTTCTTGGGGCATCCAGTGGTTGGCGCAGCCGTCCAAGTATTTTTGCCATGCCCAGTCGTACTTGAAGGGCACCAACTGATTCAAGTCGGCTCGGCAGTTGATCATGGCCTTTTGATCTACGGTAACCCGCTCGGTGCTTACCGGTTCTTCGGCCACTGGCGCGGCTGTTTGGGCCGGTTCTGATTCAGCCGCTTGCTGGGCAGCCTGTTGAGCCGCTTGGGCTTCTGCTGCTTTAGCTGCTTGCTGGGCTGCTGCTTGCTGCGCCGCTTGGGCTTCCGCTTCCTTTGTAGCGGCTTCTCTCAGGGCGGCTTCTCGTTCTGCAGTAGCCTTGGCTTCTTGGGCCTCCAATGTTTGCTGCACAGCAGCGCCAACAACCGCTTGATCGGCCGGATTGCTGGTTGGTGTGTCTTCGTAATCGTCCCAACTTAACATCGTGGTACTCCTAATAAATAATTCTGTTCGCTTATCTGTTTTTCTAGCTAGACCCGCCTACTGGCAGGCCTCGCAATCTGGGTCGTCCAGCGAGCAGGCCATGGGCACTGGCGCTGCTTCGCCTAAATCAATATCCATGGCCCCTGCTAGCTGGGCCCCTGCTTGCTGGGCCCCTGCTTGGGGCTGCATTGGGGCCTGCTGAGCTACGGGCTCTTGAGCCGCAAGCGGTGCTGCAGGTTGTGGCGCGGCGGCTTGTTGAGCCGCAGCTTGTTGAGCCGCAGCAATGTCAGCGCCGGAAGACACCGCGTTCAAGGTGCCTTTTTCCAGTGTCGACTTCTCGGTGCTGGTGGCGCTCAACGCTCGTAAGTAATAGGTTGTCTTTAAACCACTTAACCACGCCATGCGATAGGTGATGTCGAGCTTCTTTCCAGAAGCGCCGGCAATATATAGGTTCAACGACTGGGCCTGATCGATCCATTTCTGCCGTCGGCTGGCCGCATCCACCAACCAACGAGGCTCAACCTCAAAGGCAGTAGCGTACTTATGCTTCAGATCTTCAGGAATGCGCTCAATGGCCTGCAGGCTGCCGTCGTAGTACTTGATGTCATTAACCATGACTTTGTCCCACAAGCCTAAGGCCTTGAGGTCGCGAACCATGAAGGGGTTTACAACGGTGAATTCGCCAGACAGGTTCGATTTCACGTACAGGTTTTGATACGTGGGTTCGATGGACTGAGAAACGCCGGTGATGTTGGCAATAGTCGCCGTAGGCGCGATGGCCATGACGTTGGAGTTGCGCATACCCTTGACCTGCACCTTGGCGCGCAGGGCGCTCCAGTCCAATTTGGCAGACATATCAACGCTCAAGTAATCGGCGCCACGCTCTTGCTGCAACATCTTCAGCGAGTCGATGGGCAGCACACCCCGGCTCCACAAGGAACCGGAGAAGCTTGCGTAGGCGCCACGCTCTTCAGCTAGGTTGCTGGAAGAGTCGATGGCGAAGTAGCTAATGGCCTCCATGGAGGAATCGGCAAATTCAACGGCCTCTGGCGAGCTGTAGGCAATGCCCAGCTTATACAGGGCGTCTTGGAAGCCCATGATGCCCAGACCTACCGGACGGTGGCGCATGTTCGACGTGCGCGCTTGCTCTACTGAGTAGTAGTTGATGTCGATGACGTTATCCAGCATGCGCACAGCGGTGCGGATGGTGGCTTCCAGCTTCTGCATGTTCAGCTCACCATTCTCAACGTGCTGAGGCAGGTTGATGGAGCCTAGGTTACATACGGCGATCTCGTCTTTGGACGTGTTCAGCGTGATCTCGGTGCACAGGTTAGACGAGTGCACGACGCCCACATGCTGCTGGGGTGAACGCACGTTGCAGGTGTCTTTGAAGGTGATCCACGGGTGGCCTGTTTCGAACAGCATGGACAGCATCTTGCGCCACAGTTCAGCCGCCTTGATGCGCTTGAACAGCTTCAGCTGGCCTGTACGGGTTTGTTCTTCGTAGGCTTCGTATCGCTGTTCGAAGGCACGGCCATACAAGTCGTGCAGGTCTTTGGCATCCGCAGGCGAGAATAATGTCCAATCGCCATCTTGGGCCACACGCTTCATGAACAGGTCCGGAATCCAGTTTGCGGTGTTCATGTCGTGAGTACGACGACGATCATCGCCGGTGTTTTTGCGCAGCTCTAGGAATTCTTCAATGTCTAGGTGCCATGTCTCCAAGTAAGCACACACAGCGCCCTTACGCTTGCCGCCTTGGTTTACCGCTACCGCGGTGTCGTTGACCACCTTCAAGAAGGGCACAACACCCTGGGATTTGCCGTTGGTGCCCTTGATGTAGGAGCCCAGTGCTCGCACTTGAGTCCAGTCATTGCCCAAGCCGCCGGCCCACTTAGAGAGCATGGCGTTGTCTTGAATGGCGCCGTAAATACCGTGCAGGTCATCGGGTACCGTCGTTAAGAAGCATGAGGACAGTTGAGGCCGAAGGGTGCCGGAGTTAAACAAGGTTGGCGTAGAGCTCATGTAATCGAAAGAGCTGAGCAAGTTGTAAAACTCAATGGCTCGGGCATTGGGATCGTCTTCTTGGGCGGCCAGCCCCATGGCTACGCGCATGAAGAACACCTGCGGCAACTCGATGCGCACGTCGTCCCAGTGGATGAAGTACCGGTCGTACAGGGTTTGCAGGCCGAGGTAGGTAAACAAGTGGTCGCGTTCCGGCAGCAGGGCTGCGCCCAGCTGGTCCAGGTCGTACTCATTCAGCTGGGGATCCAGCAACTCCAGCTCGATGCCTTTTTGGATAAAACTCTTTAGCGCTAGCGGGTAGCACTCGGTCATTTGTCCCTGGGTCGCTGTATGGACTGCACCGGTACCGTGAATGTTCAGGAAGGTCAGAGCCTCTGCGCGCAGCTCGTCGAGCAGTAAGCGAGCACTGACGTAGGTGTAGTTGGGTTCTTCTTCGACCAGCGTTCGGGCGGTGATTAGAATTGAGGTGGCCACATCGCTGGCCGAGATGCCGTCATACATGTTCGCCATGGCTTCATTAATGATGCGGCCAGCGTCTACGTCGCTTAGATTTTCGCAGGCTTCCCCGACAATGGTTTGAATTCGGGCGATATCCAATGGCCCTGTGGTGCCATCGGCGTTGACTACGTTGATGCTTTTGACCACCTGCTCGGTGTCGGGATCTAGGTCTTGCTGATGACTTCGTTCTTGAGCACGTTGTTCACGATACAACACGTAAGAGCGGGCAACTTTCTGCTCGCCAGAGCGCATCAGCGCCAGTTCTACTTGATCTTGAATTTCTTCAATGTGCAGGGTGCCGCCTGAGGGCATACGGCGCTTAAAGGTAGCGGTCATTTGGTCTGACAACTCTTGTACCAGCTCGCGGATACGCGGTGAGGCCGCCGCCGTGCCGCCTTCCACGGCTAGAAAAGCCTTGGTCATGGCCACAGAAATTTTATCGGCGGTGTAGGGAACAACCGTGCCATTACGCTTGATGATTTTCAGCTGCCCCGGCGCGGTGGCCGTGAGAGAGGGGGATAGAGTGTTTTGGTCTGTTGGACTGCCTTGGGGGCTAGCCTGGCCTAGGGGGGTGTCTACCGACGTTTCGGTTTGCATGGTTGTTTTTCCTCTCTCTCTCTTTTTTAAGTCTCTCGAGTTATCGAGTTATCGAGTTATCGAGTCTATCTCGTCTTTCGAGTCTTTCTCGTCGTGTCGTTGTTGCCGCCTCGATCCGCGCTGGTTGTTCGCGGTAAGAGATGGCTTTTCTTGTTATTTGCGTACTATTTTTCTTGCTATTTGTTACTACTTTTCTTGGCTTTAGTGCCGAAACATGTGGGAGCGCGTTCTTTTTAACGCCAAAACTAGACTCGGTCTAAATTTCTATCTGGCCTAAAAACCCAACATATGGGGTTTTGCAGAGCCGAAGACACAAGATAATGGGATCGATATTTCTTTGCAAGGAAAAGTCTGTGGATAACCTGTGTGCAGTTTGGACCTGTGTGCCTATTGCCTGTGGATAGGTGCAATTAGCGCCAAAGTGAGGAGTAATTCGCGGTTTTTTTGCTGCAAACCGGTGCTGACAGCCCTCGGCTTTTGGCTTTAAGCTGGTCCAAGCGAATGTTCTGGGCTCTTGGCCAGACTAAACTGTTGCAGTGGATCAACGTGGCCCTTGGGGCGCCGTCCACGAATCGAAAATCCGCCACACGAGATTCAGTAAAAGAGAAACCCTATGACCTACATTCTTGCCCTGGACCAAGGTACATCCAGCAGCCGCGCACTGATTTATGACGCCGCTGGCGCCGTGATTGGCAGCGCTCAACACAGTATCGATAGCAGCTATCCCCGGGATGGTTGGGTCGAGCAGGATCCAGAGGCCATTTGGGGCACCATTTTGCAGGCCGGACGGGACGCCATCGCTGGGGCGGGTATACAACCCAGCGATATCGCCGGTATTGGCATTACCAACCAGCGAGAAACCTCCCTGCTGTGGGAGCGTGATACCAGTCAGTGCCCCTATAACGCCATTGTGTGGCAAGACCGCCGCAGCGCAGAGCGTTGTGAAGCTCTTGCCCAACAACGCTACCCCCAAGATCAGGTTGACGGCCAGTTGGTGCCGGAACTCATCGAGCATACGACGGGTCTTATCATCGATCCGTATTTCTCCAGTACCAAGGTCGAATGGTTGCTGGATCGGGTAGACGCTGAGCGCGCCCGCGCGGCTCGGGGCGAGCTGTGTTTCGGCACCGTCGATAGTTTTTTGGTTTGGCGGCTGACCAAGGGCGCGCGTCACGTCACCGATGCCACCAATGCCAGTCGCACCCAGTTGTTTGACATCGACCAGCAGGCTTGGAGCCACCAGCTACTGGACATATTCAACATACCTCAGGCGTTGCTGCCTGAGGTGCTGGACTGCGTAGCAGACTTCGGCACCGCAGATCCGGAGTGGTTTGGTGCGCCCATACCCATTTGTGGCATCGCCGGTGACCAGCAAGCGGCCCTAATTGGTCAGGCCTGTTTTGAACCGGGTATGTCGAAAAGCACCTACGGCACCGGCTGTTTTGTGATGACCAATACCGGATCGAAAATTCCGCGCTCCAATCAGCGGTTGTTGGCCACGGTGGCGTATCGTATTGGCGGTCAGCCGAGCTACGCCTTGGAAGGCAGTATTTTCGTTGCCGGCGTGGCGATCCAGTGGCTTCGAGATCAGCTGGGGCTAATTGACCACGCCGCTGACACCGCCGATGCCTTCGCTCGTACTGGCGGCAATACCGGTGGCGTGTTCGTGGTACCGGCCTTTACCGGTCTTGGCGCCCCGCATTGGCAGCCCCAGGCCCGAGGCCTCATTGCCGGTCTGACCTTGGACAGCAACAAAGATCAGATCATTACCGCCTTCTTACAGAGCGTCGCCTTCCAAACCCGCACCCTGCTGCAGGCTATGGCCGCAGACGGAGCGCCGGTGTCTACTCTGCGAGTAGACGGGGGTATGGTGGTGAATGACGCGTTTTGTCAGTTCCTTTGCGACTTGCTGGATGTGGCAGTGCAGCGGCCGGCGGATGTGGAAACCACCGTGCGAGGTGCCGGCGTACTGGCTGCCATTGGTGCGGGGCTGTTTACGGATCTAACGGAAGCTGCCGCGCTGTGGCAGTTGGGTGCGGACTTTGCGCCAGCCATGGCCGGTGATCACCGACAGACCTTGGTGTCAGGTTACGACAGAGCGGTCGCCCAAGCCTTGGCGGGGTAGGGCAAAGGTTTGAGGCTGATACCTAGGATCGCTTGCCCAGCAGCAAAAACTCCACCAAGGCCTTTTGGCTGTGTAGGCGGTTGCCTGCTTCGTGAAAGACCACTGATCGTGGATCGTCCAGCAGGGTTTCGCTGACCTCTTCGCCTCGGTGGGCGGGCAGGCAGTGCATAAACAAAGCGTCTGGGTCTGCAAGATCAAGCAGCGATTCGGTCACCTGATACGGTTCGAAGACGGCCCGACGGTCGGATTCTTCGCCCTCATGACCCATGGAGGACCAAACGTCGGTGACGACCAAGTGCGCACCTTCCACGGCTTCTCTGGGGTCCAGTACGCGTTCCACATTTCGTCCGTCGGCCAAGATCTCGGCGTTTGGTTGATGGGAGTCCGGGCAGCTAAAGCGCAGATTAAAGTTCCACTGCCTAGCGGCATTGATGTAGGAATGGCACATGTTGTAGCCGTCGCCCAGGAAGGTCACGGTCTTGCCCTCAATGGAGCCTCGGTGTTCTTCAAAGGCCTGAATGTCGGCCAGCAGTTGGCAAGGATGCAGCAGCGAGCTCATGGCGTTAATCACCGGCACCGTGGCGTAGTGGGCCAAGGTTTCGATGTCTGCCTGATTGCCCGTGCGGATCATGATGATGTCCACCATTTCAGACAGCACTCGGGCAAGGTCTTCCAGCGGTTCGCCGCGGCCAATTTGGGTGTCGCCGGGGCTGAGAAAGATCACGCTGGCGCCCATTTGCGCAAAGCCGGCTTCAAAGGCCACACGGGTGCGGGTACTGCTCATGGTGAGAATCAGCGCGCCGGTTTTGCCGATTAGCGGCTGCTCTACTTCGCCCCGCTCAAACTGCTGGCGCAGGGTCTTGCCGCGCTCGATCACGTAGCGAAGTTCATCCGAGGAAAAATCTAACAGCGAGAGAAAATCTCTCTTGGGCGTCTCATTTCTCATGAGGTTATTTCCGAAAAATTGGACCTAGGTTGAGTTGTGGGGTTAGGCGTTAATCAAAGCGACCACGCGACTGACCAGTTCGTCAGCCTCGGCGTCGCTCATGGTCAGCGGCGGCAGCATGCGAATGATGTTGCCTTGGGTGACATTGATGAGCAGGCCTTGATCCAGCGCCTTGGCAGCGTAGCTGCCGATGTCCTGATGCATTTCCACAGCCAGCATCAGGCCAGCGCCCCGAATTTCTTTTATATCGTTGCGTCCGGCCAGTGCGTCGCGCAGGCCGCTCTGAATACGCCCGCCCAGTTCCAGGGCGCGTGCTTCAAGATCCTCAGCGTCAATCACGTCCAGCACTGCGTTAGCGGCTGCACAGGACATGGGGTTACCACCGAAGGTAGAGCCATGATTGCCCGGTGCAAACAGGTTCGCCGCTTCGCCACGGGCCAAGCAGGCCCCAATGGGCATGCCATTACCCAAACCTTTCGCGGTGGTGACCACATCCGGCAGGATGTCCGTGTGCTGATACGCAAAGAATTTACCCGTACGCGCATTGCCACTTTGCACTTCGTCCAAAATCAGCAGCCAGTTGTTGGCATCGCAAATGCTGCGCAGCGACGCCAAATAGTTGTCGCTGGGAATATAAATACCGCCCTCGCCAAGAATCGGCTCAACCATAACCGCCACCACATTGGGATTGTTGGCAGCAATGGCTTCAACGGCGGCAATGTCGTTAAACGGGGCACGTACAAAACCGCTGAGCAGCGGTTCAAAGCCCGCGTGCACCTTGCGGTTTCCTGTGGCGGTTAGAGTCGCCATGGTGCGGCCATGAAAACTGCCGTCCACCACAATCACCGACGGAGATTTAATGCCTTGGTTGTTGCCTTTTAGTCGGGCCAGCTTAATGGCGGCCTCGTTGGCCTCGGCACCGGAGTTACAGAAAAAGACGTTGTCCATGCCCGAGCGCTCGCACAAGCGGTTGGCGAGCTTGGTCTGCTGGGGAATTTCGTACAGGTTGGAGGTGTGCAGCAGGGTTTTGGCCTGATGAGCTAACGCCTCGGCAATGTGCGGGTGCGCGTGACCCAAGCCGCAGACGGCGATACCGGTCAGGCCGTCAAAGTAGGTTTTACCCTCGCTGTCTGTCAGGTAGGTGCCAGCGCCGCTCACGAAATTAACGGGCATTCGACCATAGGTGTTCATTACATGATTTTGCATAACCAACTCTCCTGCATGCCCATCCTGCGCTTCGGAACGAAAATACCTTGCCGCCCGATATCAAAAGAAATCGAGAAACAGGCGTCGCGAAGGAATGGGTGTGCTTAAAAAGCAACAGGCCGCTTCGAGAGCGGCCTGTAAAAGATGAAAGATACTAAACACAAAAGCCTGTCGCAACAGGCGTTTTGCAAAACAGTTCTCATGTAGAGGCCGAAAAACTAAGGGATTTTCAGGGCATCGGCCAAGCGACGCAGGCCTTCTTCCAGCACGGGCTTGGGTGCCGCGAAGTTAAAGCGCACATAACCCGGGTGGCCAAAAGGGGCCCCATTGCTCAGGCCCAGCCCGTAGGACTCAAAGTGTGCGTCCACATCGGCAAGCTGTAGATCTTGAATGTCGATCCACGCCAAGTAGGTGGCGTCCATTTTGCACAGACGCTGGCCAGCCACCGCTGCCACCATGAGTTGATTGCGACGCAACGTGTCCAGCAGCCTTGGTACCCAGTCCGAGCGGTCGTTAAAGGCCACTTCCGAGGCAATGTAGTTCAGAGGTCCCGGGCCGGGTACCAGATCCCCCCGGGTGGCTAAGAAACGCTGGCGTAAGGCAGGGTCCGGCACAATGGCCGCCGCGCAGCCAAGCCCGGGTATGTTGTAGGTTTTGGTGGCGGCGAACAGGGAAATGGTTCGGTGGGCGATTTCCGGTACCGCGTGGGCAATGGGCAGGTGGCGTTTGTTCTGGTCCAAAATCAGCTGGCAGTGAATCTCATCGCTCACCAACAGCAGGTCGTGGTGCTCCAAAAACGCGGCCAAGGCCTGTAGCTCGGCGAGGCTGTAGCAGCGGCCGGTAGGATTCTGGGGGTTGGCAATGCAGACCATGCGGGTTTTGCTGGTCAGGGCTTCGGTCATGTCCTGAATGTTCATCACCCACTGGCCGTCCACCAGCTGCAAGGGCACCGGTATTTGGCTTCGCTGGGTATTTTCCTGCAAATCCAAAAACGGGTAATAAATGGGTGTGGGCACCAATAGCTGCTCGTCCGGCGCCAGCGTGTGTACGGCCATGTTCAGGCCGGGTACCACACCGGGTAGCCAAATCACCCATTCCTCCGGTACCTGCCAGCCATAGTGATGGCTCAGCCAGTGCTGTAACGCTTCGGTAAGGGAGTCGGGTTTTTTCGTGTAGCCAATGATGGGGTGCTCCAGCCGGGCGCGAAGCGGCTCGAGAATAAAATCCGGTACCGCAAAGTCCATGTCAGCGATCCAAAACGGCAGCACGTCCGTGCCCGCGTACTTTTGCAGCTTGGTAGCGTTGGTACCGCTGCGATCAATGACGGTATCGAAGTCATAAGTCATGGTTGGATCCTGCTCTGGCGGATAGATCGAATGCCCCATCATAGCGAGATCCGCGGCTGGCCGGATACCAGCAGTCCTCTGGTGGGCTAAGTCGCAGTTACCAGTAGCGTCTACCCTTGGGCAAGACTTCGGGGCTACAATGCGCGCAACAGCTTAGCGCCCCCCACAACAAAGAATTAGGACAACGCCATGTCAGAAGAAGCCTTGGATTCCATCAAGCAGCAGATTTCCGAAAACCCCATCATTTTGTACATGAAGGGGTCACCCCAAGCCCCCCAGTGCGGCTTTTCGGCCCAAACCGTGCAGTGCATGGTGGCCTGTGGGCAGCGATTTGCCTACGTAGACATTCTAAGTAACCCAGAAATTCGGGCGACCCTGCCCGGTTATGCCAATTGGCCCACGTTCCCACAACTGTGGGTAGACGGTGAGTTGGTGGGTGGATGCGACATCATCACCGAAATGTTCGAGGCCGGTGAGCTGGAAACCCTGCTGGTGGAAACCTCAGAGAAATACGCCACCGAAGAGTAGGCTGGCGAAGCCACCGCCCTGGCCTCAGTCGTCGTCTTCGGACCTTTCCAGCCAATGAGGGTGGAAAGGCCAAGCGTTCACAATATGGCAAAACAACTGGGCCGTGCGCTCGGCGTCGTAGGCCGCGTTATGGGCCTGAGCTTCACTGAAATCCAACCCCGCACGACGACAGGCCTCGCTCAACACCGTATGGCCAAAGGCCAAGGCGCCCAGCGTGGCCGTATCTAAGGCAGTGAAAGGATGAAAGGGGTTGCGCTTGATCTTCAGCCGGTCGCAGGCGGTATTCAAAAAGCCCTGATCGAATGAGGCATTGTGGGCCACCATGATGGCCCGATGACAGCCGGCAAACTTCATCTCGTCCCGAACGGTTTTGAAGAACTCCACCAAGGCATCGCGCTCGTCGATGGCATGGCGGTTGGGATCATCCAAATCAATACCCGTTACCTTCAAACTCGCCGGCTCGATGGTAGAACCCTCGTAGGGCTCCAGCGACCAACTGGCGCTGTCCTTCAAGCAAAGCTGATCGTCGCGCATGGTGACGAAGGAACAGGCAACCTCCAAGATCGGGTTGTCGTCCTTGCTGAATCCGCCTGTTTCCAAATCAACCACGACAGGCAGATAGCCGCGGAATCGGTCAGAGATTTCCATGGGGGGACTGTAGACCAAATAGACCACGCGTTCACAAGTATTCAAGAAAACCGTCTTTTTTTGATCTCAAGCCAGTAGTGGAACTAACAAGAGGTCTAAGCTGTTAGCTCTCCAACTGGAGGGGGCGATGGAGCAACTCACAGACCTCAAGGCAATCCTTCACTCGAAAAGAGCGAATATTTATTACCTCGAAAAGTGCCGGGTCATGCAGAAAGATGGCCGGGTTTTGTATCTCACCCCTGCCAATTTGGATGATGTTCACCGCCGCGCAGGCGGCTTAGAAATGTCTTTAATGTTCGCCGACACTGCCCTTCAGTCAAAACTGGTCGTCGCAAATGGTTGCGAAGGAACCGGCAACCTCCAATCTTTTATCAGCTAACCGGAACTGATCTGGGTTGATGTCATACCAAATAGCCGGTGCTCACTATTCAAGCCGTCTTTTGGTTTTGACCGGTAATTTCACCCCTTTATTGCTACATCGCGGGTATAGAATTGCTCCATGTCTGTAGTCATTGGCTTCTCGGATGAACGGTCGATTTTAGGGATGAACGGTAGTGTTATTTTTCGATTGAAGATACTAAAAGCAGTATCATATAATCATGAGCAAGGCCGACAAATTGCTAAGCAAGATGAAGTCCAACCCAAGAGATTGGACACCGGAACAATTACGAACGGTAGCCAGACACACTGGCCTGAAAGTGCGGCGACGAGGAACCAGTCATGCTGTTTTCACAAACGATCGTGGCGCACATGTCACAGTTCCGATGCATAAGCCGGTAAAACCTGTTTACGTTAAACAACTACGAGATCTGATTGAGGGTTAAACAATGAAATTTGAAGATTACGCAGTCATTGTGAGTCCACTGTCTGATGAGGACGGCGGCGGTTATTTGGCATCGCTTCCAGACCTGCCCGGCTGCATTGCCGATGGTGAAACCCCAGCAGAAGCGTTAGAAGAATCGCGTGATGCCTTCGCCGCTTGGGCTAGCGCTGTTCTCGAAGACAAGGGCAGCCTGCCGAAACCTAAAACGTACTCTGGACAATACGTTCAGCGCATACCTAAGACTCTGCATATGCGTTTAGCGCAACGTGCACAAGCTGAAGGGGTCAGTCTGAATCAGCTGTCAGCAACTCTGCTTGCTGAAGGGCTGGGGCGATCACTTTAACTAAGCACTTGCCCTTGTGATCTTGATTTTTGTGCCCTCTGCACTGTCGTATGGCGCCTGAAACGGCATCGCCAACGTGGCGGCTCTTCACCGCTTACCTCGGGCTGCCCGCCTGTGTACTTGATAGTAGTTCATTGCCGCCCACGCGGCTTAAACGCACCGCCCGCAAAGCAGGCACCGCCTAGCTGGATCTATTGCCGTCAGCTTACTCCGCAATCAGAGCGTAATTCTGCCAAATCAGGCTCTGCACATTTCCCTCCCAACCCTCCTTGCCTTAGAATCCCGCCCGATTCGCATACGCTCTGGTTTAAGGAAAATCCGTGTCTGACAAGAATAAAATCGTCCTCGCCTACTCTGGCGGCTTGGACACCTCTGTTATCTGCCGCTGGCTGCAGGAAACCTACAACGCCGACGTGGTGACCTTCACCGCTGATATTGGCCAAGGTGAAGAAGTGGAGCCTGCCCGCGAGAAGGCCAAGGCCATGGGCGTGCAGGAAATCTACATCGAAGATCTCACCGAAGACTTTGTGGCCAACTACGTGTACCCCATGTTTCGGGCCAATACGGTCTATGAGGGTGAGTACCTGTTGGGCACCAGTATCGCCCGCCCGCTCATTACCCGGCGTATGGTGGAAATCGCTCGGGAAACCGGTGCCACTGCGGTTGCCCACGGTGCTACCGGCAAGGGCAATGACCAAGTGCGCTTTGAACTGGGTGCCTATGCGCTGGATCCTGATATTCAGGTTATCGCCCCGTGGCGGGAGTGGGACCTGAATTCCCGCGAAGCGCTCATGGATTTCTGTGAAAAACACCAGATCCCCGTGGACTATAAGCGTGGGGCGAATAAGTCGCCGTACTCTATGGACGCGAACTTGCTGCACATCTCTTACGAGGGGGGTGGCTTGGAAGATCCGGCCAAGCCTGCGGATGAGGGCATGTGGCGCTGGACGGTTTCACCAGAAGCGGCCCCTGATCAACCTTTGGAGATTGAGCTTACCTACGAGCGGGGCGATCCCGTGGCCTTGGACGGCAAGCCGTTAACTCCCGGCGCCATGCTGGCGGAGCTGAATCGTTTGGGGGGTATGCACGGTGTCGGTCGCTCGGACATCGTCGAGAATCGCTTCGTGGGCATGAAGTCCCGCGGCTGTTACGAAACTCCCGGCGGCACGATATTGCTCAAGGGTCACCGGGCCATGGAGTCCCTTACCTTGGATCGCGAGGTGGGTCACCTGAAAGACGAGCTTATGCCTCGTTACGCTCAGATGATCTACAATGGCTACTGGTGGGCGCCGGAACGTAAGGCCATGCAGGCGCTAATCGACGAGTCCCAAACTCCGGTGAACGGTTCGGTGGTGCTCAAGTTGTACAAGGGTTCTGTCAGCGTGGTGGGGCGTAGCTCCAGCGATAGCCTGTACGACGCCGATGTGGTCACCTTTGAAGACGATCAGGGCGCCTACGACCAAAAAGACGCTGCGGGCTTTATCAAGCTTAACGCTCTGCGTCTGCGTCTGGGTGCCAAGCGTGGTCGAGATTACTCCTAGTCTTGTACCCACGCCGATGAGGTTTGCGTCGTGAGTGATGCAAACCTGCCCATCGGTGTCTTCGACTCTGGCATGGGCGGGTTAACGGTGCTGGCGGCTCTGCGCCAGCAGCTGCCTGAAGAAGACTTTATCTATCTGGGCGACACCGCTCGCCTGCCTTATGGCACCAAATCGCCTGACACTGTTGCACGATACGCAGGTCAAGCTGCGGGGTTGCTGGTACGCCGAGGCATCAAGGCCTTGGTCGTGGCGTGTAATACCGCCTCTGCAACGGCGTTGGATGATTTGGCTCAGGCCTTTGCGCCCTTACCGGTGTTTGGGGTGGTGGAGCCTGGCGCCCGGGCTTCCTGCGAAGTGGCCGATGCCAGTGGGGTTGCGGTGCTGGCCACGGAAAGCACCATTGCCGGTGGTGCCTATCAGCGTGCTTTGCTCGCCGGTCAGCCTTCCTTGCGGATTGTGGGCCGTCCCTGTCCTTTATGGGTAACTTTGGCGGAGCAGGGTGAACACGCCTCGGCGTTGTCCGACGCCATTTTGCTGGACGGTGTTAGCGGATTGGTGAAATCCGCCGATGCACTGGCGCAGCCGTCCACAGTGCTGCTGGGCTGCACTCACTTCCCGGTCTTCCGTAAGTCCCTGCAGCGGTTGCTGGGCGATGGGGTGCAAATCATTGACTCTGCCCGGACCACGGCGGTCTCGGTTGCCCAAGCCTTAGCGGCTGGCGGCTTGCTGGCTCGGCGTGGTGGCGAAACGGTATTTCTGGCAACCGACGGTGTGCAGCGTTTTCAGCGGGTGGGGGCTGGCTTTCTTGGTGACGCTCTGCCTGCTGTGGAGCTCGTGGATATTTAATCCCTCTAGGCTATCGGCTACTCGTCGGTCTTGCCCTTAAACTCGCAAAGGTCCTCGATGGTACAGCTGCCACAACGGGGTTTTCGGGCGATGCAGACATAACGGCCATGCAAAATCAGCCAATGGTGTACGTCTACTTTAAACTCTTCGGGTACTACCTTGATCAGCTTGTCTTCAACCTGCCGGACGGTTTTGCCCGGAGCGATTTTGGTGCGGTTCGATACCCGGTAGATGTGGGTGTCCACGGCAATGGTGGGGTGGCCAAAGGCGGTGTTGAGCACCACATTGGCGGTTTTGCGTCCCACTCCGGGCAGGGCTTCTAAGGCTTCCCGATCCTCCGGCACCTCGCCGCCATATTCCTCCACCAGTATTTTGCAGGTCTTTATGGCGTTTTCGGCCTTGGTGTTAAACAGGCCGATGGTTTTGATGTACTCCTTTAGGCCGTCTACCCCTAAGTCGTATATGGCTTGGGCGGTGTTGGCCGCGGCGAATAGCGGGCCAGTGGCCTTGTTAACGCCCACGTCGGTGGCCTGTGCCGACAGCAGTACGGCAATCAGCAATTCAAAGGGCGAGCTGTAGTTTAGTTCCGTGGTGGGATGAGGGTTGGCATCCCGCAGTCGGGTAAAAATTTGGTGGCGTTTGTCGGCGTTCATGGGCTATCCGCTTGGGTTTGGTTTGTGATGTTAACGCTGGTGCCTTGCTGGATCTTGTCCTGTGGGCTGTTTTTTCCTTGGTTTTCCTTTACTTCGATCTGGGCCCTTGGGCTGGGTTGTCTGCCTTGGACTAGGGCAAACATCAGTCCGGCGATGATAAAGGCGCCCGGGGGCAACAGGGCTAGCGCAAGAGGCGGTGGAAACAAGCGGATCTCAAGTGCCTCGGCTTGGGGTCCGAACAGTAGGTCCATGTCCGCCATCAGTGTGCCCTGGCCCAAAACTTCCCGCACCGCCCCAAGGGCTAGCAGGGCAATGGCAAAGCCGGCTCCGGTGCCCAGAGCATCCAGTAAGGCCCGACCCACGCTTTGACGAGACGCGAAAACTTCTGCCCGGCCTAGGATCATGCAGTTGGTTACGATGATCTGCACAAACAAGGCTATGCGGCTGTACAGGTCAAAGGCGTAGGCCTCCAATGCCATCACCGTGATGGTGGTGAAGGTGGCGATCACCAGAACGAAGCAGGGCAGTCTGGCGGCGTCGGGGATGATGCGGCGCAGTAAGGAGATCGACGTGTTGGAACCCACCACGACAAAGGCACTGGCCATGGCAAGGCCTGTGGCGTTCGCCACGCTGTTGCTCACCGCCAGCAGCGGGCACAGACCCAGCAGCTGAATCCACGCAGGGTTGTTTTCTATGGCTGCGCGGCGGAAGTCGTTATGAGTCATACGTCTGCTCGCAGTTGTCTTGCTCTCGCTGATGGTCTACCAAGGTTTGGGCCTGTGTCGCCATGCTGCGTAGGGCCTTATGGGTAATGGTGGCCCCGGTAATGTTATCTAGGCTGCTCCAATCCGTAATGGCGGTGTTGTCCAGATTCGCCAGATACGGATCCTTGGCGTGATTGATGAAGTCGGCGATGCCCGGGGTTTCCTGATGCTGGGTTACTCGCAGGCTGATGGTGTCGCCCTGCAGCAGGGCTAAGTAGTGGATCGGGCCGGAATAGCCGTTGGCCGCGCTTCGGACAAAATGCCAAGAGCCGCAGGGGGTGGTGACTCCGTTCTGCCAGATTAGATCCGTTGGCGCCTGTCGGCCCAGTAGCTCGGTCAGTAACGCCTGTGCTTGCCGGGTCCTATTTTCTTCTACGGGCGCTCGAGTGACCTCATAGGTTTGGGTCAGGGCCAGACCGCACAGGCCGCCAATTATGAGCAGCGCAAGGGTATTTGTTGCCAAGCTACGCACTGCCCGAGTCTCCTGCGGCCAGTCGCTGTCGGTGTATGCGGTTGAATAGCGGCGTCGTGCAGTTAGCCAGCAGCACCGCAAAGGCGATGCCATCGGGCAAGTTGCCCTGGGTGCGAATCAAAAACAGCAGACAGCCGATGAGCATGGCAAAAAGAATCTGATGCTGGGGACGGGCGGGGTGGGTGACAGGATCCGTGGCCACAAAGAACGCGGCGGCCACAGTGCCCCCGGTGGTCCAGTGAAACCAAGGGGATCCCAAACTGCCAGAGCTGCCCCCGTCATGAAATACCAAGGCGAGTGCTCCGACAGTGAGCAGTACCGTCACTGGAATACGCCAATGCATGATGCCTTGGTGAATGAGCCAGGCGCCGCCCAGAGCAAACAGTCCGGCGTTGATGAGGTTTGGGTTACCGCCAAGATGGCCGGCCGCAAACTCGTTGGCCGTAATGTTGCCGCGATAGCGAAATTCACTCAGCAAGGTAGCGCCGGTTAGGCCATCTGTGGCCGCCGGCCAAGAGGCTAGGGCCAGAGGAAAACTCAGTAGGACCACCGCATAGCCCACCATGGCCGGATTAAAAATGTTTTGGCCCAGTCCGCCATAGGCGTGTTTGGCCAGTCCAATGGCGCCAAGGGCTGCTACGGCGAGAATGGCCGGCGACACCAATGGCGGCAGGCACAGGGTCATGATGACCGCTGCCAGCACCGTGGTGCCATCGCTTAGATCAAATTGCCGCGCCCTTGCGCTGGTAAAGCCATAACGCACACTGGTGCAGACAATCTCCACCGCGCAGCACAGGAGCACCAGCCATACCAGGTTCCAGATCACTCCTATACCGTACTGGGCTGCCATGGCCAAAACCCCGGGCAACATGGCCAAGGTCACTGCATTCATCAGGCTGCCGGTACGGTTTTTTACCCAGTTGCTTGTTGTGCGGTCGTTCATGATCCACCGCTGTTAGCGTTAGCGCTGGTGGTTTTATCAGCACCTTCCGCTGGGCCGGGGGTTGGGCGTAAACGAGCCAGACGCTTGGCCCGGCGTTCGTCGGCTTCGCTTTGTTTTGCAATCAGGCGTGTTTCGTGGGCCGCGAAGCGGGCCTTGATGCGATTTTTCTCCAGGGTCTCGGCCCTTTGTGTTCTGCCCATGTGTTTGGCGTAGCCGAACCGAGCCGCTAGGTTGATTTCGCTGGGGCACACCCGGTCGCACAACTTGCATTCAATACAGCGCTGCAAATCGATGTCTTCGGCTGCTTCCCAGTCTTCGGCGGCGCTGAGTTTGAGCAACTGATCTGGGGCCAAGGCAACCGGGCAGGCGTCGATGCACTGGCCACAGTTAATGCAGCCTTTGCCGATTAATGGCGGCGCCTGAACCGGTTTGGGTGGTTCGACTGCTTCCAAGCTGATGCAGTCCACGGGACAGGGGGCAATGCACAGTTCGCAGCCGGTGCATTCTTCCTCGATGACCGTGTGCATAAAGCCTTGTGCGCCGACAATGGCATCTACCGGGCAGGGGTCCAGACACAGGGTGCAGCCAATACAGGCGGCGGGGTCAATGACGGCCACTAGGGACTGGGGTTCCTGGGCAGTGGTGCTGGCGGTGATGGGGGCTTGATCGCCCATCAGGTCTTTTAGCTCGGCAACAAGGTCCGGCCCGCCCGGCGGACACAGGTCGATGGCTGCGCCTTCGGCCACGGCCTCTGCATAGGGCCGGCAGCCCGGATGTCCGCATTGAGCGCATTGGGTCAGTGGAAGCAAGGATTCAATGCGATCTGCCAAGGCAGTTTCGTCCTTGGGGACGCGGCGCTGGAGCCAAGTGGCCGCGCCGGCAAAGAACAGCAGCAAGCCGATTAACAGCGTGGGCACTGAGGTGGTGATGGTCTCGACCAATGCCACTAGCTACCGATGCCCTGAAAGCCCATAAAGGCCAGGCTCATTAGGCCGGCACTGATTAAGGCAATGGGTGTGCCTTGAAATGCATGGGGCAGCTCGCCCTGAGCCAACTGTTCGCGTAAGGCGCCGAATAGCACCATCACCAGCGTAAAGCCTGCGGCAGCACCCACGGCAAATACGAAGGTCGCCAGTAAGGTCAGATCCTGATTGATGGCCAGCAAGGTGACGCCTAACACCGCGCAATTGGATGTGATCAGCGGCAGATATACGCCCAGTACCTGATGCAGAATCGGTGACGTGGCTTTCAGGTACAGTTGGATCAATTGGACTAAGCCAGCAATGACCACGATAAAGACGATGATGTTCAGGTAGGTGAGCTGCAGCGGCACCAAAACATAGTGGTAGAGCACATGGCTGGAGATGGCGGCCAGTGTCAGCACAAAGGTGGTCGCCAGCCCGGTGGCCAAGGCGGTGTCCAAGCTGCGGGTAATGCCCATAAAGGGGCAAAGACCGAGGAACTGGGCCAACACGAAGTTGTTGACCAACAATGCACCAAACAAGATGAGACCCAGTTCGGTCATAGGGTTGGGCCGGGCCTACGTCACGTCCATGCCGGGTTCCGCGCCGCTATCCGGTGACAGCAGAAAAATGTCGGAACCACCGGGGCCTGCAGCCAGCACCATGCCTTCAGACACACCAAAGCGCATCTTGCGTGGGGCAAGGTTAGCCACCACGACGGTCAATCGATCCACCAAGTCCTCGGCCTGATAGGCGGCCTTGATACCGGAAAACACCTGGCGCTGATGATCACCCACATCCAAGGTCAGTTGCAGAAGCTTGTCGGCCCCCTCAACAGGCTGGGCATCGACAATTCGAGCCACCTTAAGTTGCACCTTCATGAAGTCGTCGATGGTGATCTCGTTGGATCCCTCTGTCTGCTTCTCGGATGTTTTTTTGGCGTGTCCCGCTGGCTGTCCTGGGGCTTCCTTGGCCGGCGCTTCCGGCTCCTTGGAGGCCTCGATCATCTTCTGGATTTGAGCGCTTTCAATGCGCTGGAGCATTGGCTTGAACTTGTTGATGCTGTGGCCCAGCAGTGGAGTCAATGCATCGTCCCAAGTCAGCGGGTCTACGTTTAAAAACGCTTCGGCTTTTTCGGCAGTCGCCGGCAGCGTGGGCTTCAGGAAGATCGCTAGGCAGCGGAACATGTTGATGCCTTGGCTGCACACCAGCTGTACCGCATCCCGTTGCTCAGGATCCTTGGCCATGTTCCATGGCTCGTGTTTGGCAATGTACTGGTTAGCCGCGTCGGCAAGGGCGGTTATTTCGCGCATGGCCTTTGCGGTATCCCCTCGCTCGAATAGCGTGGCTATCGGCTCTACTTGCGAATGGAACTGGCTCATCAGCTCCGGGTCATGAACCTGATCGGCCAGTAGGCCGTCAAACTGTTTGACCAAGAAGCCGGCGGTGCGGCTGGCGATGTTGATGACCTTGCCCACCAGATCAGAGTTTACTCGGGCGGCGAAGTCCTCCAGATTTAAATCCAAGTCGTCGGCGGAACCGTTGAGTTTGGCCGCGAAGTAATAACGCAAATACTCTGGATTCAAATGTTCCAGATAGGTTTTCGCCAGAATGAAGGTGCCGCGAGACTTGGACATCTTGGTGCCGTCCACGGTAAGAAAGCCGTGGGTGTGCACCTTGGTGGGGGTGCGGAAGTTCGCGCCATCCAAAACCGCAGGCCAAAACAGGGCGTGGAAGTTGACGATGTCTTTGCCGATGAAGTGATGCACTTCAGCGCTGGAATCCGGGGCCCAGTAGTCGTCAAAGTTTAGGTCATTGCGGCTGTTGCAGAGGTTTTGAAAGCTCGCCATGTAGCCGATAGGGGCGTCCATCCACACGTAAAAGTACTTGTCTGTGGTGCCGGGAATGATGAACCCAAAGTAAGGCGCGTCGCGAGAAACGTCCCAAGCCCGCAGGCCATCGTCCAGCCACTCTGCCAGCTTGTTGGCAATTTCGTCCTGCACTGCGTCGCTGCGCGTCCAGGTCTTTAAGAACTCGGTGTAGCGGGCGAGATCAAAGAAGTAGTGTTCTGAGTCTCGCATCTCGGGCGTGGCGCCGGAAAATATGGATTTGGGTTCGATCAGTTCGTTGGCGTTATAGGTGGCCCCGCAGGCCTCGCAGTTATCACCGTACTGATCTGGTGCCTTGCACCTCGGGCAGGTGCCCACGACAAAACGGTCCGCCAAAAATAGACCTTTTTCCGGGTCGTAGAGCTGCTCAACCTTTTCGGTAAAGATCAGACCGGCTTCTTGGAGCCGATTGTAGATCAACTCGGAATAGTGCTGATTTTCCGGCGAATGAGTGGAGTAGTAGTTGTCATGGGCGATTAAAAACCCCTCGGAATCTGCGAGGTGCAGTTGCCGCATGTTCTCCACCAGTATTTCTGCAGAAATACCTTCTTGCTCTGCCTTGATCATGGTGGCGGTGCCGTGGGTGTCATCGGCGCAGACGTAGGTGGCTTGGTTGCCGCGCATGCGCTGAAAGCGAACCCAGATATCGGTTTGAATTTGCTCCAATACATGGCCCAAGTGAATGGGGCCATTGGCATTGGGTAGCGCGCTGGTGACTAGTATTCGTCGTGACATGCTGAGCCTGAGTGGGTCGGTAAAACGGCGGGGAGCAATATACCGCGCCTGAGGCCACAAGTGCAGTAACAATCGGGTGCTGAAGGTGCGTCCAGTATTCGACAGGGCGCTTTCACAGACTCTCTACTGGCTTTTGACCTACACTAGCGCCGCTATCCAGTTGCAGGATCTTTGTTAAGCATTTTTTAAGGACGTTGGCGCGATGAAAGTAGAAGAGTTTATAGACCCCTATGTTGGTCAATCTTGGGGCAGTCTCGGGGCGCGGATCCTCACTTCCGGCAATCAAATTTCTGTGACCTTGGGTTACCCCGCAGCGGGTTTGCGTGATGCCTTGGCCAACCAGTTAGCCGACTTTTTAGGGGTCGACAGCGTGGACCTGCAGCTAAGCTTCGCCCCGGGCGGTGGCTCGGGTTTTGGACAGGTGAAACACTTGGTGCTCGTGAGCAGCGGCAAGGGCGGAGTGGGTAAGTCCACTACTGCGGTGAATCTGGCGCTGGCTCTGGACGCCGAGGGTGCCAAGGTTGGTTTGTTAGACGCGGACATCTATGGCCCCAGTCAGGGCATGATGTTGGGTGTGGCTGAAGGACGCCGCCCGGACATCAAGGACGGGAAGCACTTTGAACCTATCCGGGCCCACGGCCTGAAAGCCATGTCCATGAGCTTTATGACCACCGACAAAACCCCCATGGTGTGGCGGGGTCCCATGGCCAGCGGCGCGCTGCAGCAAATTCTTGGTCAGACCCTGTGGGGGGATCTGGATTATCTGATCGTAGACATGCCCCCGGGCACCGGTGATATTCAGCTGACCCTGTCCCAAAAAGCGCCAGTTTCCGGTGCGGTGATCGTCACCACGCCCCAGGACATTGCCCTGCTGGATGCCATGAAGGGCATTGAGATGTTCGCCAAGGTAGACATTCCGGTGCTGGGCATTGTGGAAAACATGAGCGTTCATGAATGCCCCAGCTGCGGGCACATCAGCCATTTGTTCGGGGCCGACGGTGGACGACGGGTGGCCGAGGACCTTGGCGTGCCGTTATTGGGGCAACTGCCCTTGGCCATGTCCATTCGTGAACAGGCGGATGGTGGTCAGCCCACGGTAAAAGTTGAACCAGATTCTCAGATTAGTGGGCTTTATCGGGACGCTGCACGTAATATGGCGGCCCAGCTGTGGGGTGGTAACAGCGCTAGCAAGGCGCCAACCATTTCCATGGTCGACGACTAATACACAGGCAGGCAAGCAAGGGCACCCATTATGAGCATCAAGTCTGATCGCTGGATCGTTGAACAGGCCAGCAAAGGAATGATCGAGCCGTTTGAGGCGGGACAAATTCGCACCAATGAAAGCGGCGGTAAGGTGATCTCCTACGGCACCTCAAGCTACGGTTACGACGTGCGCTGTGCCAATGAGTTTAAGGTCTTTACGAACATCCATTCCGCTACAGTGGACCCCAAGGCGTTTGATGAACGCAGTTTCGTGGACGTTCAGGGCGAGTACTGCATTATTCCGCCGAACTCATTCGCCTTGGCCAGTACGGTTGAGTACTTCCGCATTCCCGAGGACGTGCTGACCGTGTGTCTGGGTAAATCAACTTATGCGCGCTGTGGCATCATCGTGAATGTCACCCCCTTGGAGCCGGAGTGGGAGGGTCATGTGACGCTGGAGTTTTCTAATACCACCACGTTGCCGGCGAAGATTTACGCTAACGAGGGTGTGGCGCAAATGCTGTTCTTCCAATCCGATGAACGCTGCGAAACCACCTACAAAGACCGGGGTGGGAAGTACCAAGGTCAGACCGGGGTTACTCTGCCGAAAACCTAGAAATACTGGGTTGTCGCCGTTGGTCAGTGGAGGAAGCCAGAAGGCAAGTAAAGAGCCGGGATCCAAGCCGCAGCCAACCTAGGTAGGCAAGGCGAGTTCTGTGATACCCGGAACCCAGCAAGACGCGCTCTGTGCAGGGTGAGCGCCAAGTTAACCGATGACGATTTCACCGGCCCCGGCCTGATGACCGGAACCCACAATGCTGCCGATGACAACAGGCGCTTCGCCTTGGTCTTTGAGTACCTCTAAAGCGGTAGCCGCGTCCTCGCTTGGCAGGATAAGCAGCAGGCCTATGCCGCAGTTGAACGTGGTCAGCATTTCTTGCTCGGAAATGTTACCCGCCTGCTGCAGCCATGAGAACACGCTGGGACGCTGCCAGCTGTCCACGTTGATTAAAGCCGCGATGCCATCGTCACTGAAGATTCTGGGTATGTTCTCGTAAAAGCCGCCGCCGGTGATGTGCACCATGCCGTTCACGTCCACGCTTTCTAACAAGGATCGTACCTGTTTAACGTAAATACGGGTAGGGGCCAGCAGCTCATCCAGCAGGGTGTCATCGGGCACTAGCTGGGTGTTTTCCAGAACTTTGCGAATCAGCGAGTAGCCGTTGCTGTGGGGTCCTGAACTGGGCAGGCCGATAATGGTGTCGCCAGGGGCGATCTTGGTGCCGTCTATGATTTTGCTTTTCTCGACAACGCCGACAGAGAACCCGGCCAGATCGTATTCGCCGTCATCATAGAAACCCGGCATCTCGGCGGTTTCGCCACCGGCCAAGGCGCAGCCTGCCAGCTGACAGCCGTGAGCAATGCCTTTAATGACGCGCTCGGCCACATCCACATCCAGCTTACCGGTGGCGTAGTAGTCCAAAAACAAGAAGGCCTCCGCACCAACCACGAGCACATCGTTTACGCACATAGCCACTAGATCTTGGCCGACGCCGTCGTGTCGGTTGTAGTCGATGGCCAGCTTTAACTTGGTGCCGACGCCGTCTGTGCCTGTTACAAGCACTGGTTTTTTGTAGCCTTCAGGCAGTTCCGCCATGGCAGCAAATCCGCCCAAGCCGCCTAGCAATTCCGGCCGTCGGGTGGCCTTAGCAGCAGGGGCAATACGTTTGACTAGCTCGGCGCCTGCCTCGATATCAACGCCAGCAGCCTTATAGGTCAAACCGGCTTGGCTTGGCTCTTTACCGTCGTTGGCGCCATTGTTGGCGTTGTCGTTGTAAGAATCGGACATGCTTGGCTCTAGTAAAAAAACGAGAGTTTACAGTGCTCTGAGCAACTATTCGATTGTTGGCCCCGATTTGAGCCTCCTTTGAGCAATTACTTGGGCGGCTGGGCAAGCACAAAGCTCAAACTAAGTTCCAGCCACCGACGCAGGTCTGCATCTTCTTCCAACCCCGGCGGGTCAATGTGTACAAAGCCCGTCATGGTTTTTCCGGAAAAATCCATGGCTCGACAGTGTGGATCGGCCAGGGCTTCCTCGTACCGATTTGCCCCAACGCGAAGCAGCAGGCCGCCACTGGTATCCGTTGACGTGTCGGTGGTGCCACGGGGCCGGATTTTACTGCCGGGTTTTGCGCCGGAAATGCCGCAGGTCATGTGGCCGTTCACCATGGTCATCAACGCACCGAACATCTTGCGTTCGCTGATGTCGGCAAAGTCTGCAAGTTCCAGTAGCGTCTCGCGAACCCGCTGGGCCAGTCCCTCATCAATTTGCATGTGTTGCCTCCCTGCGCGGACTCTGGCCGCGCGCGAAGAGTATATCGGTGAACTCGCCAACTGGGCGGCACAAATGCCGAGACAAAAACCCTCAAAGACACGCCAACTTCGCTACACTTGCCCGGGAATTTGTTTGAATCGATGCTGTCCATGCCCATTTTTGTTCAACACCGTTGTCACTGTTGGAATGCGCTTTGCGTGCTCCTCCTGGTGTGGGGTGGGGCGCTTACCGGGCCGCCTGCGATTGCTCAGAACCCCCAAGGACAGGTGGTGGACTGGCTGTACGAAGTGGACCAATACGTGCCGGATCAAGAGGCGAGCAACCGGCTTGAGGCCGCCCAGCGATCCCTGCTGCGGGTGTTGTCTCGAACTACGGGTCTTGTGTCGGTTCCCCGCACACCGGTGATTACCGAAGCCTTGAGCCAACCCCAGCGTTATTACGCCAAATACGTTTATTTCAATCCCAGCGCTGTGGACCCACAGCGGCGGCAGAGGATCGACAATGCCAAGATCACTGATCAAACAGACTTGGCCGTGCGCTTTTCTTTTCAGAGCGATGCCGTAAAGCAGCTTGCCCGGGAGGCCAACTTACCCAACTGGTGGTCGAGGCGTCCGGTGACTCTGGCTTGGATTGTGCTGGCAACCGCTCAAGGCCGAGAAATCGTGAGCCCAAGTCAAACTGATCTAAGCAGTGAGCTGAATCGAGAAGCCGCCCGACGAGGTCTGAACGTATTGATCCCCTCTATGGATTTGCAGGACGTCCTTCTTGTTAGCCCGGCAGTGGTTTGGGGGAAGTTTACCGACCTGTTGGATGAGGCCAGCCAGCGGTATCAGGCACAGTATTACCTAGTGGGCCGATTCAGCGTTCAAGAGGTGCTCGGCCAACGTTTTTATACCGGCGAATGGGTGGCGCGATCAGAAAACGCAGAGGACTCGCGCTTTTTGCGGGGCGTGAGCCTTGAAGAGGTGGCTCGTGCCGGGGTTGATATGGCGGCCCAACGGATACTGGACCGACACTTGGTATTTGGCGACACCGTTAGCCAACATGATTTGGTAGTGCACGGGGTCGATAGTTTGGAGGCCTATGCCCGGCTCTTGGATTACTTTGAATCCCTTGAGTTCGTTGACAGGGTGACCCTGCAAGAAATACAGGGTGATGCCCTTGCTCTGAGCCTGCAATCCGTCGCAGGCAGTGATCAGCTGCGGCAACTGCTCGAGGATGACGGTCGCTTTCAGTCGCTTGGAGCTGATTTTGGGGCTGAATCTGGCGCTGAATTTGGAGCTGCTATCGGTGCGGGTTCGGGCAGGGCTATCAAACCACGTCAGCACCAGACGAAAACCGTCTTGCATTGGCGGTCGCACAAATGAGCACGCTGCCCAACTATCTCAGCATGCTGCGCATTGCCTTGGTGGTGCCCATAGCCCTGCTGCTGTGGCGTCATCAGGTTATGTCTGCATTTTGGCTCATGTTGCTGGCGGGCTTTACCGATGCCCTAGACGGATTTTTAGCTCGTCGCTATTCCTGGCAAACCGAGTTGGGCTCTATGCTGGATCCGCTAGCGGACAAGTTCTTGGTGGCTGCCATGTACTTGGTCTTTGCGCTTCAAGATCTCATTCCAACCTGGTTGGTGGCGTTGATTCTGGGCAGAGATGTGCTGATCTTGATGGCGGTAGGTGCCTATCGAGGTATTTTCGGTGACCTTACGGTAAACCCCAGTTTGCTCAGCAAGGCCAATACGGCGGTGCAGATTTTGGTGGTTTTATTGCTGATGGTTAGCCAGATGCCCATTGGCGAGCTGGGCGACGATCTGCTTCAGATACTTCAGGTCTACGGATATCCTGTGTTGACTCTACTCTGCGTGGCCTCTGGCATTCATTACCTGCTTGTGTGGGGGCGTCACGCGTGGCAACGGCTTGGCACCGAGGATGGGGATCGGGCCAAGGCTTTGCTTAAGAAAGGTGATCGTTGAGTAGCCAAGGTATTTTGCCCATAGACGTGCCTCATCAGCCGCGGCTGACGAATTTTGTGGCGGGGGATAATTATGAGTTGCTTGAGGCGCTAACGTCCCCGGTCTCCGGCTTTGGTGGTTTCTGGGTTTGTGGTGAGGTTGTGTGTGGCAAAACTCATCTGCTGCGCGCTACGGCCTTGGCCGCAGCGGAGACCGGTCAAACACACGCTTATTTGGACTGCGCCCAGCTTAGTATTACCAGCGTCGTGGATGCCTTGGCCGGTCTCACCGCCACAGTTCGGGATGGCATAGATCTCTCGGTGACCGTGGCCGTCGATCATGTGGCTCATTTACAGCATCAAGGTGAGGCCGAAGAGGCGTTGATGGCCTTGTACAACGCCCTACAGGAACTACCCCCTCAGGGTGATGTGATTCGTCGACTGCTGGTAGCGCATAGCCATGGAGCTGGACAGCTGGACTTTGGGCTGCAAGATTTGAACTCGCGTATGCGGGCATTGGCGCATTACCGGGTACAAGAGCTGTCGGATGCCGATAAGGGATTGTTGCTTCGCGATCGGGCGGAGCAGAGCGGTTACCATCTCAATGAAGCGGTGTTGGAGTATTGGCTCCGACGGGGACCAAGGAGCATGGACCGTCTGCTGGCAGATTTGGCGATCTTGGATCAGGCGACCTTGCAGCATAAACGACTGTTGACGGTGCCGTTGCTAAAGTCGGTGTTGGGCTACTAGGTCTGAGTTGCTAGGTTTGGGCCGCTAGAAAGAACATCAAAAAAGTAAATCGCAAGAGATTCCACGTCATGGCCGTGTCCCAGGCAGCAAAGAAGACCCAGAGCAAGCCCATAGTAATTACCGGAGGCGGCAGCGCCGGGCATGTAATTCCTGCCTTGCCGGTGGTGGATCTGCTGCTAGAGCAGGGGGCCGCCGTGCACTTCATCGGTACCCGAAGCGGGCTGGAGCAGGGTTATCTGGGTAGCCGTGATGTTACCTTTCATGGCATTGCAGCAGGCAAGCTGCGTCGCTATTTCTCTTGGCAGAACGTTACCGATCTTTTTCGCATCGCATGGGCGGTGGTGGAGTCACTGTGGCTGCTGCTTCGGCTCAAACCCAGCGTCATGTTCTCGAAGGGTGGTTTTGTCTCTCTGCCACCGGTATTTGCTGCTTGGCTTCTGCGCATTCCCGTGGTGGCCCATGAGTCGGATCTTACGCCGGGTCTGGCAAACCGCCTGAGCCTGCCCTTCATCAAAACCCTGTGTACGAGCTTTGATGACACCCACTTTGCCGGTTTCAAAGGGCGGCATGTGGTGACGGGTACGCCAGTGCGCCAATCGCTATTGCATGGCGACGGTGCGAAAGCCCGGACACAGCTCGGCACTGAGGCGAACCAAAAAGTCCTATTGGTTACCGGGGGGAGTCTAGGGGCTGAGGGTTTGAATCGCATCATCACCGACAATATCCAAGCATTAACTCAGCGTTTTTTTGTTATCCACATCTGCGGCGCCGGAAAAACATCGGATGACCAGCAAGCCGGTTACCTGCAGCTGGAATTTGTCGGTGACGGCTGGGGGGATTTGCTTGCAGCCGCGGACGTGGTGATTTCCCGAGCCGGTGCCAATGCGCTGTTCGAGTGGGTGGCCCTGACGAAACCCAACCTGTTAGTGCCCTTGCCCTTGGGCGGGTCTCGAGGCGATCAACTGGCCAATGCCAACTTCGCTAAAAACCAGGGTTGGAGTGAGGTTATTGATGAAGAGCAACTGAGCAGCGACACATTGCTGCCAACCTTGGATTTGCTGATGTCAGAAGCCGATCGTTACCGACAGGCCATGGCGGGTGCCGGTGCCCGAGACGCTGCGACAACATTGTTGGGTGAAATTCAGCGACTGACGGGTTGAGTGAAGTCGCGATGGGCTGAGCCTGTGGGCTGTTGTTTTGTACATCAATCAGCCTTTTCGCCCTTCTCTCAACTTGACATCAAACAGGCGAGTGCCTAACGTGCCGCTCCTTTCAAAAAGGCGCAGCAAATGGACAACAGCAAATCCTATAACGTCAAAACCTATAACGCGATTGCACCAGTGGGACTGCAGCGGTTCGATACCGCCAAGTATACGGTCGGACCCGAGGTCGATGGTGCTGATGCCTTACTGCTGCGCAGCCACAAGCTTGCTGTCGAAGAGTTGACTCCGGGCCTACGGGCCATCGCTCGAGCCGGTGCCGGGGTCAACAATGTGCCGGTTCAAGCCTGCAGCGAGGCGGGCATCGTGGTGTTTAACACCCCCGGTGCTAATGCCAACTCGGTTAAGGAACTGGTGCTAACGGCCATGTTGCTGGCATCCCGGGACGTGATCGGTGGCATTAACTACGTGCGTTCATTGTCGGATGTTAGTGACGACGCCGAGCTGAACAAGCTGGTGGAAGCCGAGAAGAAAAAGTTCAAGGGTCGAGAATTGATCGGCAAGACCTTGGGTGTGGTTGGCTTGGGAGCCATTGGTTCCATGGTGGCCAGAGCCGCTCTGGATCTTGGGATGAACGTGCTGGGATACGATCCTGCGCTATCCGTGGACGCTGCATGGCGCCTGCCAGCCGAGGTGGAACGCATGCAAAATCTTCCCAGTCTCTTTGCCCGGGCAGACTACGTGACCCTGCATGTGCCGCAAATACCCGCAACGGAGGGCATGATTAATGCCGAAGCCCTACAGGCGTTCAAGCCGGGCAGTGTGCTGTTGAACTTTGCGCGTCAGCCTATTGTGGACGCGGGCGCGCTGAAGGCGTCACTTGAGAGCGAGCACCTAGGCCGCTATGTGGCAGATTTTCCTGTGCCCGGTCTGATCGATCACCCCCGGGTGATGCTGACCCCGCATTTGGGAGCGAGCACTGACGAGGCCGAAGAGAACTGCGCGGTAATGGCTGCTAACCAGTTGGTACGTTTTCTGGAAACCGGCAGCATAGTGAATTCCGTGAATTTTCCCGCAGTGAGTCTCGAAGCTGTAGACGGGTATCGGGTTGCCATCAGCAACCACAATGTCCCCGGCATGCTGGGTCAGATGACGGCGGTTCTAGCCGAGCGAAACATCAACGTCATCGATCTGATTAACAAGAGCCGCGACGACTTGGCCTACAACCTGATCGACCTCTCTGAGGCGCCGGATGAAGGGTTGCTGCAGGCTATCCGCGACATTGAAAGTGTGATCGACGTTCGAGTGATCAAAGGAGCTTAAGGGCTGAACGGTCTTAGAGGCCAATCACTCGACAGGGCCCACCACTTTAACGCCGCGACGGGCTTGGCGCGCCGCGAAGCGTGACGGGTCGATACACTGCAGTACCCGCCGGGACACCGGCGGAATCCACCCCATGACCTGACTGGCGATGATTGCGCCGGCCAACGGCGCAGAAGACGTACCGATGGAGCCGTGGGCGGTTGTAACCCAACGCTGATTTCCCAAGCTGCCGATGATGGGATCCCGGTCGCTGGATACGCATCTGGGGCCGCGCTTGTGACTTATGGGTGTGACGGAGTCATTGCCAATAAACCGACGGTTGTTTTCGATGTTGCTGGTGGTGGCTTCATCGCTGGTCCACGGGCGCTGCTCGTAGCTGCTGCCTAGGACCCAAGCCTTGGCATCGGGAATCGCGTAACCGTTACCAACGATGGGAGTGGCTAAGTGCGCCGACGTAGGTTCTATCCAGTCCAACTGGCCCCAGACCTCACCAATCTCCAGTGGCATAGCCAAGCTGTAGTCCCGGCTTTTGCTGCCACAGGCAATGACCCAAGCTTCGTCGGTGGTGGGTTCCTTGGTTTCTGGGCGAAACTCGATTAAGGGGTGGTCCATAAGGGCAGTGCAGAGTTGAGGCAAATTCACGACCCCGGCCCCGGCAAAGTACAGGGCCCCGAGAGCCTCAACCCTCGCTTGTTTGGCCAGTTCGTCAGGCCCGAGCAAGGTGATCCAATGATCTTGATCCCCGAGCCCCCCGCCTTGATAGACCTCATGAATGCGCTGAATTTTTCTCAGTTCTCGTTGAGTTAGCGCAAGCTGCAGTGCCCCGGTGGGCCGCACCCCAGGAAAGGACTCGGAACTGGCCCGGGCGTGATGGAAGGCCCTTGCGCGAAATTCGGCTGCGGGGCTTTGATCCCCCAGCAAGCGGGCGTGCAGGGCGCTGACATGCATCTTGGAACCACCGCTGGCGATACCGCTAGGGTCAAAGACGCAAACGGTGATACCCATATCCGCCAGTTGCCGGGCAACGCTGGCGCCAGCGATTCCACCGCCCAGCACGTTGATTTGATTGGGGGGGCGGTGAAGCGGTCTTACCGTCTTTGGACCAAACTGGCCCAAGAGACTCGTGCGTTTAAACGGGCGTTGATCCACTTTTTCCATGGCAAAACCCAGCGCTTCAAGGTCCCGGCGCACCTGGCCTGCAGAGGTGAAGGTGGCCACGGTGGTGCCGGTATCGCTGAGCCTCGCCAGTTTGGCCAGTACCGACTGCCGCCACATATCCGGATTTTTGTTCGGGGCAAAGCCGTCGAGAAACCATGCGTCTACAGGCTGGTGCTGGAATTGCTCAAGCTCTGTCAGTGCGGCGTTTACGTCGCCATGAAAAACACTAAGCTGCACCCGTCCGCTGTGGAATGAGCGGCGATGCCAGCCGCTGAGCAGAGGTGGCGGGAACTTGGCGAGGGCTTGGGCGGTGAGTGAGTTGGGCCGGAGTCTGGCCACGGTCTGCCAATCTGAATCTCGCAGCGGGTGTGCCTCAACACTGATGAAGTGCAGACCGCCGTGTTGTTGCTGAACAAAGGCGTCGGCGGTGACGGTGAAATTGAGCGCGCTGCCAAATCCCAACTCGGCAACGGTGAACCAAGGCTCGGTCCTTTGACCTGCCCGTCCGCCTGCCCGTTCGAGAATACGGCTGGGCTGTAAAAAAATACGGTTGACCTCTTGTTCTCCATCGGCGCTGAAGTAGATGTCGTCAAAGTGGTCAGAAATGGGTTGGTGATCGCGCCAGCGCAGAGTCGCGGGGCTGATGAATTCCTGATGCTCGCTCATGGCTGGTTCCGTGAACGGGGCGGCGCTTCAGCGCCCAACGGGTCGGCTACGGTCGGTAATCCAACCGCTCCAAGAGTCCGCGTAGAGTGCGGGTTCTGCCAAGCCGGCAACCTTCATTGCCAACACGTTGTGAGCGGCGGTGACGCCGGACCCGCAGTAGCAAACGGTTTTTTCCGGGTCTAGCTGCGCAAACCGTTGGCGCAGGGCTTCGGGTGACTTGAACAGACCAGCCTCGGTGAGATTATCGGTAGATGGTAAGCACGCTGCGTTTGGTATGTGGCCGGCTACCGGATCAATGGGTTCCTCTTCGCCCCGAAAGCGTACCTCGCTCCGGGCATCCAGCAGCGCGTGGTCTTGAGTCTGAAGATTTGCCAACACTTGGGACACCTGCCAGAGGCGGGTTAGGGGATTATTTGCTGCAAAATTGCTGGGCTGGGGAGTGGGCGCCGAACCGCTTTCCAACGGCAATGGCCAATGCTGCAGGCCCCCATCCAGCACAGCGACGGCTTCGTGCCCCAGCCAACGCATCATCCACCAAGCTCTGGCCGCCATTTGTCCGCCGGCGTCGTCATACACCACAACTTGTTCGTCAGGCTGTAGACCCCATAGCCGTACCTGCGCAAGCCATGTATCTCTGTCCGGCAGCGGATGTCTGCCTCGCTCACCGGGCGGATCGGATAGGTGTTGGTCTAAGTCTGCGTGCTGAGCGCCAGTGATGTGGCCCAGGGTAAATAGTTCGGCACCACGCTGGGGGTTACCCAGTTGTGCCCGGCAATCGAAAATACGAAGGGGGGCGTTGTTGGCGATTAAGGCCGCTAGCTCGTCGGCGCTAATCAGGGTGTGATACTGCTCAGTCATCCAAACCTCCAGCGGCCCAATTCTTGCCGGCTTTACATACGGGGGGCAACGCCAATGCCCAGCAGGGTCAAACCGCTTTCCAGCACTTCGCTGGTTTGTTTGGTCAAGGTCAGGCGTCGTAACTTTGTTTCGTCGTCGCTGGTGAGCACCGGACATTGCTCGTAGAACTGGGCAAAGCGGCCGGCCAAATCGTAAAGATAGGCACACAGTTGATGGGGATAGCCGTCCTGAGCTACCTGTTCCAGTAAGTCTTGATAGCCGGCAATGGCGACCCCAAGGCGACGTTCGGGTTCGTCCACGCTGATGACCTGCGCCGTCAGAGCGTCCGGGTCGATGTTGCCGCGGGCAAAAATGCTGCGTGTACGGCTGTAGGCGTACTGCAAGTAAGGTGCGGTGTTGCCATCGAAACTGAGCATTTGATCCCAGTCAAAGACATAGTCACTGGTGCGGTTCTTTGACAGGTCTGCGTATTTCACCGCGCCAATACCAATGATTTCGGCGAGCCTTGCCAGTTCTGCGTCATCGATTTCAGGATTTTTCCCCTGTACGTCTCGATCAATCAGCAACTGATTGGCGCGATTGATGGCCTCGTCCAATAGGTCTGCCAGCTTAACCAGCTCACCCTGGCGAGTTTTGAAGGGCTTGTTGTCCTTACCCAGCATGGTGCCAAAGGGCATGTGAACCAAATCCACATTGGTGTCACTAATGCCCGATGCCTGAGCCACCGCAAACACCTGTTTGAAGTGCAGGGCCTGACGCGCGTCAACGAAGTATAGAACCCGGTCGGCTTTGAAGTCGCCGATGCGACGCCGCAGGCAGGCAAGGTCTGAGGTGGAGTAAAGGAAGCCGCCGTCGGACTTTTGCACAATCACCGGTAGCGGATCGCCGTTTTTGCTCTTGAACTCGTCAAGGAACACGCATTGGGCGCCATCGGATTCGGTGAGCAAACCTTGGCTGTCAATGAAATCAACGGTGTTTTTCAAATCGTCGTTGTAAGAGCTTTCGCCGTCCATGTCCGCATCGGTTAGACCGATGCCTAGCCGCTCATACAGCTCTCGGCAATGCGACATGGAGATGTCGATGAACTTCTGCCACTGCACCAGCATGTCGGGGTCGCCGGACTGCAGCTCAACCACGGCTCGGCGACTGCGTTCTTGAAAGCCCGCGTCGTCGTCGAAACGTTGTTTAGCTGATCGGTAAAAGTGTTCCAAGTCCGCCAGAGAATCCGAGTTGGCGCCGGTCTCGTCCATGTAGGTAAGCAGCATGCCGAACTGGGTGCCCCAGTCGCCGACGTGATTTTGGCGGATGACCTTGTGGCCTAGGGATTCCAGCACGCGAGCCACACAGTCGCCAATAATGGTGCTGCGCAGGTGTCCCACGTGCATTTCTTTGGCGAGGTTGGGACCAGAGTAATCGACGACAACGCACTGGGGGTTGTCGCTAGGGGTTGGCGTGGTGTTAGCCGTCGCAATGAATTCCGGCGCTAGAGTGATGTTGATGAAGCCCGGACCGGCGATACTGAGATCTTTGGCGATACCCTGCAGGTCCACGGCGTCGATGACCTGCTGAGCGACATCTCTTGGGTTCAGGCCCCCGCGCTTGGCAGCGGCCATGACACCGTTGCTTTGATAGTCCCCGAACTCGGGTCGACTGGCTGTTTGCAGCAGGGCATCTCCCTGCAGCCCAAGACTGTCAAAGGCAGCCTCGATACGCTCTGAGAGCAGTGAGCGGATATTCATGTCGATGTTAACCTTGGCCGGCGACTAACCTTCTACGATGGTAACGCGGTCGGCTTGCACACCCTTGTCGTGTTCAACAACGACGAAAGAAACCGCTTGTCCATCACGCAACATGCCGCGTTGTCCTTCGCTCTGGGGGACGACACAGCGTTGGTGCACAAAAATCTCTTCGCCGGATTCGCGCACGATGAAGCCATAACCCTTGGTGCGATTAAACCATTTGACGCTACCGCGTTCCGCATCAGCTGGGGCGGGTTCAGGTACTGGGTCGGTTTGCTTCTCGCGCTCTACGGCCTTGGGCTGCGGCTTGCTTTCGCTGGCACCACGGTTGCCGTCGTTGTCCCGACGCTCTGGGCCACCTTCTCTTTTGTTGCCGGCAGAACCTCGACGATCATCTCGAGGCTTGTCGTCACGATTTTGTCGTCGACCGCTCTCTCTGCCGCCGTCTTTCCCGCCTTCTTTGCCGTTCTTGGCGGCGTTACTGCGCTTGTTGTCGTTGCGTCGATCGCCCCGCCGGTCGTCGCGCTTGTCTCGTCCTCTGCCCCGGCCTCGGCCTCTGGTGGGGGCGTTGCGCAGGGCCAAGCGAGCGTTAAACAGGCCGTTAATAAGCAGCGCTGCAGTGGTCATGACCAGCAGGGCTAGGTGATGCTGGACGGTCAGCTGATCATCGGCGAACAGCAGTACGTTGAGTTGAATAACGATGAAAGCGAGCAAAAGGGCGCTGGCTAGAGCGATGATGAAGGTTCGCATGAGTAGAGGGGTGCCTTAAAAAAACCGGCATTCTACATGAATTCTTCCGCCGAGTGCTGGCGCTGGTCAAAATGACCCGGGGAATTTATTGCTTCGTGACCGATAAAATAACAATTGGCTGCTCGGGCACGCCTGCCATGCCTTTGCGTAGGTGTGTATCGGTTAGCTCGATTCGCTCGACTGTGTCGAAACCGTCGATAACCCTAGCAAACACTGTATAGCCAGGCTGGCCGGGTTTGGCATCCAGATAAAAATTATCCCGGACGTTGATAAAGAACTGGGTGCTCGCCGAGTCTGGGTCGTCCAGTCGAGCCGCAGCCACGCTGCCCCGTTTGTTTCGTAGGCCATTGAAGGACTCGTTGGGCACGCTAATACCGCCGGTTTCCTTGTAATTTACCCCGACGTCGTAACCGCCGGCTTGAATCATGAAGTTGGGGATAACCCGGTGGAATATCAGGCCGGCATAGAACTCCGCCTCCACCAAATTGAGGAAATTGTCCACATGTTTCGGGGCGAACTTTGGCAGCAGTTCCAGTTCAATCGTGCCCTCGGTGGTTTCGATGACCACTCTGGGGTTCACTGCGTAGATAGGCGCAGATTCCAGCCGTGGCTGTTGCTCCGCCATGGCAGCGGAGCTTAGGAACATCCCTAAACCACTGAGGGACGCCAGCATCAACACCAGCCTTAACGCCAGCCTCTGGGGCTGAGTTCGCGTCATGTTCATGGGTTCAGTATCTCCACGTAGCGTCTGACGGTTGGGGCGTAGCCTGCCTGAAGCGCCTCACACATGATGGCGTGTCCAATGGACACCTCCTGCAGACCGGGCAGGGTTGCAAATAACGGCAGGTTTTCTTGGTCCAAGTCGTGACCCGCGTTGATACCCAAGCCGGCGTCGGTGGCTGCTTCGGCAGCTGTGCAAAACTCGTTAAAACACGCTTGGGTTTGGGCATCTTCCGCACCCCGGGCCCAGAATGTTTCCGCGTAAGGCCCGGTGTAGAACTCAATTCGGTGTGCGCCCAAGGAACGAGCTACCGCCATGTGTTCCGGGGTCGGATCCATAAAGAGGCTTACGCGACAGCCCATGGCTCCATAGATCTGAATTTGTTCCTCAAGGGCTGGTTGGGGCCGACTTAGATCCCAGCCGTGATCTGATGTCAGTTGATCGTCGCTATCGGGTACTAGGGTGACCTGATGCGGCTTTGTTGCTTCCACCAGTTGCTGAAATCCGGGATAGCCTTGGTCGGTTGGCCCGGCAAAGGGATTGCCCTCAATGTTGTACTCAATGCCTGAATACTCATCGGCTAATAGTCTTGCCAATTGGTAGACATCGTCAGGGCGTATATGCCGTTGGTCCGGGCGGGGGTGGACGGTAATGCCCATGGCACCCTCGGCTATGGCCTGACGGGCAGCGTCGGTCACGCTTGGTCGGCCCCCATCTCGGGAATTTCGCAGCAGGGCAATTTTGTTCAAATTAACGCTAAGCGCAATCATGACTGGCTGTCGCTGTTGGCCGTGGTGCCAGATGACGTACTGGGGGCGGCAGACCCTTGCTCTGCAGCGTCGTCTTTCAAGGCGCCGATGCTGACAAGGTAAGCCACCATGACGACGACGTATACCAGGTTCAGACCCAGCAGGCCGAATAGCTTAAAGGTGACCCAGGCATCCATGGAAAAGTTGTTTACGACCCACAAATTGATGAAGCCAGACAAGGCGAAGCCTGCGGCCCAGCCGTAGGTCAGTTTGGCCCAGACACTGTCCTCCAGCGTCAGGGCGGCCCCCATCATTTTTTTCAGCAGTGAGAGCTTGGCAAAAAGCTGAGCGCCAATTAGCCCAAGGGCGATAGCCCAACTGACAATGCTGGGTTTCCATTGGATGAAGGTTTCGTCTCTGAGCACAAGGGTCATGCCGCCTAGGATCAGACTGATCCAAAAGGTCACTTTCAGCTCGTTGCTCAGCGGACGTTTGGTGAACTTGTAGAAAGCGACTTGGGCTGTGATGGCCACCAGTAAGACTCCGGTAGCCAAGAACACGTCCTTGGTTAAGAAATACACCGCCACAAAGGCGATGACGGCGAAGTATTCTAGAAATTGCTGCATGTAAAAACCGGCGTTAGGGTTGTCGTGAGCGGCGGTGCGCAAATTAACCCTCGTTGATAGTAGAGAACCGCATCGTGAAGGCGCAGGATAGCGCAGGGATCGGCGGTTCGGGTAGCAAAAGTCGTTGGATTGGGCACTAGGATAGCCTAAGGATCGACAGGTCGGGAGAAACCCCAGGCCCGCTGAATATGCACAGCATACGGTCATTCTGCCAACACACAGCAAATAGAAAGGATCCACTATGGCTCAACGTTTGGACGTACACCCCACCCACCCCCAAAAGCGCCTGCTTGGTCTGGCGGTGAAGGCTTTGCATGGCGGTGAGCTGGTGGTTTACCCCACGGAAACAAGTTATGCCATTGCATGCCATATCGGCGATAAAAACGCCTTGGACCGTTTGACCGCCCTACGAAAACTGCCCAAGGATCACCAATTTACGCTGATTTGCCGGGATTTGAGCGAGTTGGGTCAATACGCCCGGGTAGATAACGGCGCTTATCGAATCATTAAGCGCAACACGCCGGGACCCTTTACCTTTGTGCTGCCGGCGACTAAGGAGGTACCCAAACGCTTGGTTCACCCCAAGAAAAAGACCATTGGTTTGCGGGTGCCTGAGCATGTGGTGGCCCGTGAACTGCTGGAAGCCATGGGCGAGCCGCTGTTGACCACGACTTTACGAGCGGCCGATGCGGCTGAGGATGAGGGCCCCATGTGGGATACCGACGACATTCTCGATCGACTGGGGAAACAGGTTGGTCTGATATTGGACGCGGGCCAAGGCCAGCAGGAGATGTCGACGGTGGTCGATTTTACCGAGGATGAACCCTACATTGCCCGACAGGGCATCGGCGAACTGCGTTAGCAGGATTAGAAAGGCAAAGGCAGAGCTTCTGCAGCGGAAATCTCTGCCATCGTGCTGTCGTAGCCTCTATACTGGGCGCTTGTTTCACGGAAAGGATGCCGATTGAGCAGCAACGATTCTAGCCAGCGCGTCGTGTCAGGAATGCGCCCCACTGGGCGGCTTCACCTTGGGCACTTGCACGGGGTGTTAAATAATTGGGTTCAGTTGCAGCATGAGTACGAATGCTTTTTCTTCGTCGCTGATTACCATGCACTGACGACCAACTACGAGCACTCAGAAACCATCGATCAGTTTTCTTTCGAGACCGTGGTTGACTGGCTGGCCGCCGGAGTAAATCCCGGGGCGGCCACAGTATTTGTTCAAAGCAAGGTGCCAGAGCACGCCGAGCTTCACCTAATGCTGTCGATGATTGCTCCGCTGGCTTGGCTGGAGCGGGTGCCTTCTTACAAGGACCAGCAGCAAAAACTCCATGATCGCGACCTAGCCACTTACGGGTTTCTTGGTTACCCCCTGCTGCAAGCCGCCGATATTTTGATCTACCGCGCAGGTAGAGTCCCCGTGGGTGCGGATCAGGTGGCCCATGTGGAGCTGACGCGAGAAATCGCCAGACGGTTTAATCATGTTTATGGCCGAGAGCCGGGTTTTGAAGAACAGGCTGAGGCGGCGGTAAAGAAAATGGGGAAGAAGGCGGCAAGGCTGTACGCTGATCTTCGGCGTGAATACCAAGAACGCGGCGACGCGGAAGCCCTTGACCGTGCTCGGGCGCTGTTGGCCGAGCAACAGAATTTGTCCATTGGTGATACTGAGCGTCTCTTCGGATACTTGGAAGGCAGTGGTCGTATCATTTTGCCAGAGCCCCAAGCACTGCTTTCCGAGCAGTCGAAAATGCCCGGCTTGGACGGCGAGAAGATGTCCAAGTCCTACAACAACACCATTGGTTTGCGTGAAGATCCTGCTTCGGTGACGGAAAAAATTCGGACCATGCAGACGGATCCGGCCCGGGTACGTCGAAATGACCCTGGGAATCCGGATCAATGTCCGGTGTTTGCGCTGCATGAAGTCTATAGCGACGAAGATGTGAAGAGCTGGGCAACCGAGGGTTGTCGCACCGCGGGCATCGGCTGCGTGGACTGTAAGCAGCCTCTCACCGACGCGGTAAACCGAGAACAAGAGATTATCCGCCAGCGTGCGGTGCAGTTTGAGGAAGACCCAGACTTGGTGCACGCAGTGATTCAGGAAGGCTCGGAAAAAGCTCGGGCAGTGGCCAGAGAAACCATGGAAGAAGTGAAAGCGGCAGTGGGGATCGGCGGTCGATGATCCTTGGCTTTGACAGGACGGAGTGGCAGCGCTATGGATAACGTTCAGGCCCCAACGAAGCTCAGTGCTGCTCGGGCAGTGAATCAAGAGACCATTGCCTTGGTGGCTGGCGAAGAGGTTCAACAGCTGCCCAAGGATTTATATATTCCCCCGGAGGCGCTAGAGGTATTTCTTGAAACCTTTGAAGGTCCTCTGGATCTGCTTCTGTACCTGATCCGCCGTCAGAACCTAGATATCTTGCAGGTCAAGGTGTCTGTGATTACCGCCCAGTACATGAGCTATATCGAGCTGATGCAGGCCCTGCAGCTGGAGCTGGCAGCAGAGTACCTGCTGATGGCCGCCATGCTGGCCGAGATTAAGTCACGGATGCTGCTGCCACGGCCGGAAGAGTTTGAAGACGAGGATGACCCAAGGTCCGAGCTGATTCGCCGCCTGCAGGAATACGAGCAAATCAAAACTGCCGCGGAAGATCTTGCTGAGCTGCCAAGGATTGAGCGGGATATTTTTGTGGCTGCGGCCAGCAAACCAAAATTGGTACGTCAGCACGGCGAGCCGGATGTTGATCTGCGTGAGGTGCTGTTGTCCTTGTCTCAGGTGCTGCGCCGGGCGGAACTGTTCACGAAACACGAAGTGATCTTTGAGCCCCTGTCAGTCCGAGATCGAATGGGAGACATTTTGTCGCGGGTAAATCAGCGCGATGGCTTCATTGGATTCAATGAGCTGTTTACCGCCGAGGAAGGCCGGCTTGGTGTGGTGGTAACGTTTTTAGCCATCATGGAATTGATTCGAGAGTCCTTAGTGGATTTTGTTCAAGCCGAGCCTTTCGCACCGATTCATGTGCGGGTGGGCAAAAACGCGCAACAGGGTATTCGCGACAACATTGGCGCTGACCTGCAATACGGTGGGCCGTCCCCTGACGCGGCTGATGATGCCGACGATAATCAAACCTCAGACCCTAGAACGGGACCGGAGAACAGCTGATGACCTCAGAGAGTGTGAATACGTCTGAGAACGTGGAAAAGCCTGAAAACGGCAGCCAAGAAGAGGGGACTGTTGATTCCAAGGCAGAACAAGATTTGCCCGTGGCCAGACAGGCTTTGAGTGATGAGCACATTCAACAGATTATCGAAGCCGCGCTGCTGGCGGCGGAAGGCCCGTTGACCGTGGACAATCTGTTTCGTTTGTTCGAGATCGGTGAGCTGGATGAAGAAGAGGGCCGCAAACAAATTCGGACGGCGCTGCAAAGCTTGGAAGATGCCTGTGAAAACCGCGGAGTGGCGCTGCAAAAAGTCGCCTCCGGTTATCGTTATCAAACCCGGCAGGATCTGAGCCGGTGGGTCAGTCGCTTATGGGAAGAAAAGCCGCCCCGTTATACCCGTGCCCTGCTGGAAACTTTGGCGCTGGTGGCCTACAAACAGCCGGTGACTCGAGGCGACATTGAACAGGTGCGAGGCGTGAGCGTTAGCCAAAACATCATGCGTACCCTGCTGGAGCGCGATTGGATTCGGGTGGTTGGTCAGCGGGAAGCGCCTGGCCGACCCTCAATGTATGGCACAACCAAGGCGTTTTTGGATTACTTCAGCTTGAATAAGCTGGACGATTTGCCGCCCATGGAAGAAATCAAGGCCATGATCGAACCCACCCTAGCCGCCGAGGATGGCGTGGCAGTGAGCGACGAGGCAGGCAGCGCTCCGGACACCTCTGCAAATGCAGACACAGCTGAGGGCGGTGAACAAGAGCCGCAAGAGGAACAACACGCGCAACAGCAGGAAGGACCTCAGGAAGGGCAGCAAGAAGAACAGCCAGAAGAACAGCAGGGCAACGCGGAAGCGGTGGCAGCAACTGTCGATGATGGCGAAGACTCGCCTTCAACGACTGATTCCGCCGAGGAGGAAGCCAACAACTCATGAGTGCACCTCGAGAGCCAACGCCCACTGCCACGGATTCCCAGAAACTTCAGAAGGTCATCGCCGCCAGCGGGCGTGGTTCCCGCCGTCAGATCGAGGCGTGGATTGTGGCCGGTCGGGTTGAGGTGAACGGGCGGTTAGCGCATCTGGGTCAGCGGGTGAATCTAAACGATGAAATTGCCGTGGATGGCACGGTGATTGAAACTGGTGGCGCCCACATACCCCAAGTGCTGGTGCTGAACAAGGCTGCAGGCTTGGTCTGCAGTCGTCGGGACCCGGAGGGACGCAACACGATTTTCGAGCAACTGCCTCGATTACAGGGCGGTCGATGGATCACTGTCGGACGTCTGGACATTCAAACCACCGGTCTGTTGTTGGTCACTAACGATGGCGCCTTGGCCCACCGAATGATGCACCCCTCCACGGGCTTAGATCGAGAGTACGCCGTGCGAGTGAATAAAAAGCTTGAAGATGCGGAAATCGAGCAGCTCAAAGCCGGTGTTGAAATCGATGGCGAGGAAATGCGTTTCAGCGACGTACGCTATTACAACGGTAGCGAGTCGAATTTTTGGTATCACGTGGCCTTGCTGGAAGGCCGCAACCGAGAGGTTCGCCGCTTGTTCGATAGCGCGGGCTGCACGGTGAGCCGTCTAAAGCGGGTGCGCTATGGGCCGGTCATTCTGCCTTCCTGGCTAACCGTTGGGCATTGGGCGTCCATGCATGGGGACGACTTGAAAACGCTTTATAAAATGCTCGGATTTACCTTGCCCAAGGCTGCGTCGCAAAAGCTGAAGCGCTCCAAGGTGGCCAAGACCAGTTGTTTGATTCCCTATCCTAAGCTGGAGAAGCAGCGCCGCTAAAGCGTCGCAAGTTTGCCGCTCCACTCTCGGCAGTCCACCTGCTGACCGGTAACAAATTCAGTAGACGCTCCGTCTTCGTCGATGGGATGTTGTAGCAGCAGATACAACTCCATATGTGCTTCCGGGTTGGGCAAGGTTGCTGGATCTTCCAGCGGATAGGCTTCCTTGCGCATGGCAGTTCGTGTGCCGCCGGGGTTCACGCTAAAGACCTTGATGCGACCGGCCACCTCGGTTTCGTCGGCGAATACCTGACTAAGTCCTTCCAAGGCAAATTTGGACGCTGCATAGGCACCCCAGTAGGCCCTGCCGACGCGGCCCACGCTGGACGAGGTGTGAATCACACCGGCTCGTTGGCTGGCATCGAGCAGATCAAACAAGGTGTGGTTTAGTAAAAACGCCGCGTTCACATTGGTCTGCATCACACGCTGCCATTCATCAAGGGGGTAGTGGGCGATGGGACCTTTGGGACCAAGCCGAGAGGCGTGATGTACCAAGCCGTCTAAAGCGCCGAAGGTCTCTGCAATGGAGTTGGCTAAGTTGTCGGCGGTGGCGACGTCCAGTTTCTCTAGGTCGCAGGAAACGATCACCGGCTGGGTTTGGGTGTGCTCGGTAATCCAGTCGTTGACGGCTTCAAGCTTGGTTCGAGTGCGGCCAAGCAAAATAACGGTAGCGCCAAAGCTCGCATAGGTTTTGGCCGTCGCGGCGCCGAGGCCGTCTCCGGCGCCGGTCACTAAAATCGTCTTGCCCGCTAGAGCATCCGATGCAAAAGGGTGGCGCCACTGGGCAGCGTGAGCTGCCAGCTCAGGATAGTGATGTAAATGTTCAGCAAGGGTCTGGCTCATGGGAATCCGTTAGCAGGTGGGCTTCAATGGCGTTACAGGGTGGCAGGTTTTTTTGCGTGCACAATGTAGTTGGCCGCGGTGTTGTCGTTCAGGGCTGCCTTGCGGGTCAGAGGGTTGTAGCTCATGCCTCGAATTTCCTGCAATTCTAAACCCGCGGCTCGGATACCCGCGGCAAGTTCCGAAGGCTTGATGAACTTACTGTATTCGTGGGTACCCCGAGGCAACATGTTAAGCACATATTCGGCGCCAAGAATGAGCAGAAAGTAGGCTCGCGGGTCGCGATTGATGGTGGAGAAAAACAGATCGGCGCCGGGCCGGGCCAGTTGTGCGCAGGCCTTGATGGTTTCGCCGTAATCTGTGACATGCTCCAGCATTTCCAAACAGGTGACGGTGGTGAACGCCTCGGCATGGCTCAGGGCGAAATTCTCTGCTGTGCTGGCTTCGTAGCGGACATTCACATCGCTTTCCAAGGCGTGGAGCTTGGCCACCCCCAACGCTTTTTCAGCCATATCGATGCCCGTGGTCTCAAATCCTAAGCGTGCGATGGACTCGGCTAAAATTCCCCCGCCACAGCCAACATCAAGGGTGGGGCCTGCGGCTAGATTGGCCTTCTCTTGGATGTAGCTGAGTCGACACGGATTGATGTCGTGAAGGGGTTTGAAGTCGCCATCGGTATCCCACCAGCGGTGAGCGAGGTCATTGAACTTTTCAATTTCTTCCGGATCGACGTTTTCGCCAGCGGTCATGTGCATCTCCGTGTACAGGAGGCGCAGTTAAAGCACTGGCCGTCCAAATTACAAGTCAAAAGGCGTGGGAATGCAGTGGCGTCTTATTTTCGGGTACGTAATCGCACAAATTGAACCTAGGTTCGGCTAGGGGCATTGATGTTGGGGGTAGGCTGCGCTGCATTGCTCTCGGCGCCGAACAAGGCTAGGTTGAAGCGATGGTGAGAGGGCAGGCAATCAAGTACCCACGCAGGCGATTAATCAGGGGGATTTTACGGGGCGTCAGCGGCGGGCTTATCCACGTCCTGAGTAAGGTGGAAGTGTTTGGAAGGGAGCATGTGCCGTCCACCGGCAGGCTGATATTGGCCGCTAACCATTTCGACTTTGTTGATCCGGCCTTAGTCCTGTATGCCAGCCCCCGTATGGTGGAATTCATTGGCGGCGCCAATCGCCCCAATTCGCCGGGATGGGCGCAGAAGATACCCAAGGCGTGGGGGTTTATTCCGGCTTACCGAGGCGGTTTCAGTCGCTCGACCTTTGATCTGTCCCTGTCTGTGCTTGCTCAGGGTGGTGTGCTTGGGATCTTTCCCGAAGGCGGAAGTTGGGCAAACCTGCTGCGGCCGGCCCGGCCGGGCCTGCCGTTTATTGCGGAAAAAAGCGGGGCCAGTGTTGTTCCCGTCAGCATTAGTGGCGCAGAAAAGGTGTTAGGCGGGCCACGGCGTCCTCTAGCCATTCGTTTTCATCCTCCGGTAGCGCCACCAACGATTGATAAGCGAGGTCCCCGTCGGGCTCAGCTGGACGCTTACGGTGAAACGATTATGTCGATCATCGCCAGCGGCTTGCCTGATGAGCAGCGGGGCAAGTTTTCGTCAGACCCAAATGCACGGGCGGCGGCGTTGGCAGTATCCGATTTCCCCTTTCTCGGTGAAGAGTTGCGGGGTGGCTAGCGGCGCCTACAACAGTTCACGATTGTCGACCCGAAGCTGGCCGGCCACCCACACGTGAGTGACCGCCTGATTACCGCGGCCCCGGGTGAGCAGACTGGGCAAGTCAATGGCGACCTGTTCTGACCCAATGCGTGGATCTAGCATGCGCAGATCAAGAGCGATGATGTCAGCCAGCTTGTTGGCTTTCAGGGTGCCTATTTGCGACTCAAGGCCCAAGGCTTGAGCGCCACCCTGGGTGGCTCGACTGATGCCGGTTACGCCCTGTTGCTCTATGCCGCGAAAAACGTCGGCGTAGTAATTGAAAGCGTAGCTACCAGTACCCAGCCCCATGGATTGTTCCGGGTGCATCCAATCCCACGGGCGCATTTGTCCAGTGAAGGGATGGTGGCAGCGCACTAGGGCCACGCGATAACGCTGCAACAGCGCAATAGCATCGTCATCCAGCACATTGACATGAACAGCCTGTAGATTTGGACCCAGCAGCCCGGCTTGCTCTAAAAGCGCCACGCCGTCGCAACCGTGGCGTTCTTCAATGGCTAGGACATGGCCAGGGGTCGGATGCAGTAGGACCTGTACCTGCAGATTGAGCTCTTCTGAATACATGGCGACTTTTTGCAGCGTTTCAAAGCTGATCTGAGCCAAATTCGGTAATCCCAAGGCGATGCCAACGCTAGGGTGGCGGGCGTAGCTGTCGTGGAGGGCGAGGCCGCGCTCCAACGCATCTTGGGCGCTTTGTGACCATGGATTGATTTCATCGGTAATGGGTACGCTGATTTGGGCGTGGATGCCTACGTTCTCGGCGGCTTTTGCGACCTCTTCTGGGTAAGGTGACATGTCGGCGCACGTTGTGGTTCCCGCTAGCAGCATCTCAGAAAAAGCCAGCTGTGCTGCGGCGGTCAACTCCTCAAGGGTCAGAGGCTGAGTTTCGGCTGCCGGATTCATCAATGGCGAGAAAAGATCCGCGGTGGAGGACTGTCCCCGAGCGGTGATGCCCAGTGTATGGGATTGGGCGTTAATCAGTCCGGGCATAAGCAAATGATTGGGTAGAGCCAAGGTCTGCTGCGGTCTGTATCGAGCTTCGAGGGCCGCGAGTGTGTCCGCGGCGACAATTTGTCTGCCGCTGATGGCGACACCCCAGCCGTGGAGGCAGTGGATCCCCTCCGGGCTGCTGGTCGTCGTGTCGCTGCTTGTCAGCACAGCCTTGGGCTGAATCAGTAAATCTATGGGTGTCATGGCGCGAGTATAGCCATGGTAGATGCGGGCACAAATGCTTGGTGGTGTTCCATGCCTCAGAGTATCTTGGAAGCTGGCGGCCTAAGGGCCTGTGCGGTCACCATTAATTCCACGATGAGGCAAGCCAATGGAAATTAACGCGGACTTTCGTGCTCGGGTGATGATTCGCTCATCTCAACTGCCTTGGAGCCAGTCGCCCATGGCCGGCGTGGAGCGACGCATGCTGGATCGTATGGGGGATGAGGTGGCTCGGGCGACCAGTATCGTGCGCTACGCGCCGGCTAGCGAATTTTCGCCGCATACCCACGCCGGTGGAGAGGAATTCATCGTCCTCGAGGGTGTGTTTCAGGACGAGCATGGCGACTACCCAGCGGGTACCTATGTGCGTAACCCACCCACCACAGCGCACCGGCCAAGATCCGCCACTGGCTGCACGATTTTCGTCAAGCTCTGGCAGTTTGATTTAGCGGATCGGTTGCAGTTCCGCAAAACCATGGCCAATGAGCTGGAGCCACCAGTTGCCGGTGTTGCTGCGGGGCTGCTGCATCAAGATGAGCGTGAGACGGTGACGTTTTACAGTCTGGAAGCCCATACCGAACTGAAACTTTCAGTTACGGGCGGTCTGGAGATGCTGGTGATTGAGGGTTCTTTGGTGGCGGCTCAGGCGCAGTTGGTGAAAAACGACTGGCTGCGCCTACCGGATGGGACCAGTTTTAGTGCGATGGCCGAAAATGGCGGTGCCAAACTCTGGGTGAAGTCCGGGCATTTGCCATATGCCCGGCGGCCATGGTCATGACGAGGTTTAACATCGGCTAAATCGCGCCCGACCCTATGACTGGTTTTCGGCAATTCGGTTGGCCATTTGGTCGGCCAAGAGGTGTGAAATCAACCCGGGGTATCAGGTCGGATTGGTGCCTATTTATGGCCCTTCTGAGTCCCCGATGTGGTAGCATGAACGATTATTTTTGTTGGTCGCAAACGCGCTATTTATGTCAGAAGTTACCCCTCCAGATCCCCAAGATATTCACCCAGTAAATATTGAGGATGAACTGCGCCAGTCCTACCTCGATTACGCCATGAGCGTCATTGTTGGACGGGCGTTGCCGGACGTTCGTGACGGCTTGAAGCCAGTGCATAAACGGGTGCTCTTCGCCATGAATGAGCTGAACAACACCTACAATCGACCCTACGTAAAATCTGCTCGGGTGGTCGGGGATGTGATTGGTAAGTATCACCCTCACGGTGATACCGCGGTTTACGACACCGTGGTGCGGATGGCTCAGGATTTTTCCATGCGCTATCTGCTGGTCGATGGCCAGGGCAACTTTGGCTCCATTGATGCCGATCCGCCCGCTGCCATGCGTTACACCGAAGTGCGCATGGCGAAGATGGCGTCAGAGCTGCTGGCGGATCTGGACAAGGATACCGTGGAGTTCGTTAACAACTACGACGACTCTCTCACCATGCCGGAAGTGTTGCCGACTCGGGTGCCTAACTTATTGGTGAATGGCAGCTCGGGTATTGCCGTGGGCATGGCCACCAACATTCCGCCGCACAACCTTACTGAGGTTGTGAACGCGTGTTTGGCGGTGCTGGAGGATGCTGATATCTCCATCGATGATCTGATGGAACACATTCAAGGTCCTGATTTTCCAACTGGCGGCATCATCAATGGTCGGGCTGGCATTGTGCAGGCCTATCGCACAGGACGCGGACGGATCTATGTGCGGGGTCGGGCCGAGGTGGAAACCGACGCCAAGGGCCGGGAAAAGATTGTTATCACCGAGATACCTTTTCAGTTGAATAAGGCCCGGCTGATCGAAAAAATCGCCGAGCTGGTGAAAGAAAAACGCATCGAAGGCATCAGCGAACTGCGCGATGAGTCGGATAAAGACGGTTTGCGTGTGGTCATCGAGGTGCGCCGTGGTGAATCCGGTGAAGTGATCCTGAATAATTTGTATACCCAAACCCAGCTGCAAAGCGTTTTTGGTATCAACTGCGTAGCCTTGGTTCAGGGGCAGCCAAAACTGCTGAACTTGAAGCAAATGCTGCAGGCGTTTTTGCAGCACCGTCAGGAAGTGGTGACTCGCCGTACTCTCTACTTGCTGCGTCGTGCTCGCCAGCGCGGTCACATTCTTGAAGGTCAAGCCGTCGCCTTGGCCAACATTGATGCGGTCATCGAACTCATCAAGAACTCTCCGTCGGCAGCGGATGCGCGCGTGGCCTTAATGGAGCGCCGCTGGGAGGCTAAGGCACTGTTTGAGCTGCTTGGACGTGTGGGTAGTGACGCGTGCCGGCCCGAGGGTTTGTCCGAGGATTTCGGGTTTGTAGACGAGCGCTATCGACTCACGGAAGAGCAGGCCCAGGCCATCTTGGAAATTCGTCTGCACCGCTTGACTGCCATGGAGCAGGACAAGCTGATGGAAGACTATCAAGGGGTGCTGGATGAGATTGCCGATCTGCTGGATATTTTGGGTTCCCACGAACGTCTGACGTCGGTGGTGCGGGGCGAGCTGGAAGAGGTTCGAGAAACCTACGGAGACGATCGACGTACCGATATTGTTAGCAGCCAGCTGGATTTGTCTGATGAAGATCTGATCAACGAAGAAGATTTGGTGGTGACCATTTCTCATCAGGGCTACGCGAAAACTCAGCCTTTGGACACCTATCAGGCCCAGCGCCGGGGTGGGCGGGGTAAGGCGGCTACCGCGGTGAAAGACGAAGACTTCGTTGAGCATATGGTTGTGGCTCACTCTCACGACACGCTGCTGTGCTTCTCCAACTTGGGCAAGGTGTATTGGCTGCGAGTGTTTGCCATTCCTCAAGGCAGTCGTGGCGCCAAGGGCAGGCCCATGGTTAATTTGCTGCCCCTAGACAGCGCTGAGCGCATTACTGCCGTGCTGCCGATTAAGGAATATGCCAGTGATCACTTTGTCTTTATGGCCACGGCCAATGGCACGGTGAAGAAGACGCCGCTGGAGCAGTTTTCTCGCCCAAGAAACAGCGGTCTCATAGCCCTTGATCTGGAAGACGACAACACCTTGGTTGGAGCGGCCATTACCAACGGCAGCCGGGACATATTGCTGTGCGCCAGTTCCGGTAAAGCTACCCGATTTAAGGAGTCTGATGTTCGTGCCATGGGGCGAAGCGCCAAGGGCGTGAGGGGTATCAAGCTACCGACGGGGCACAGTCTGATTTCCTTGATCATCCCAGCGGACAACGGCTACCTGCTGACGGCCAGTGAAAATGGTTATGGCAAACGTACCTCGTTAGAAGAGTTTCCACTTCGTGGTCGCGGTGCTCAGGGCGTTATCGCCATGCAAACCAGTGATCGCAACGGCGCATTGGTTGGCGCGGTACAGATTTTCGATGGCGACGAGCTCATGCTGATCTCAAACATGGGCACCTTGGTGCGAACTAAGGGAGATGAGGTGTCGCTATTGGGACGAAACACCCAAGGCGTTCGTCTGATCAAGCTTCGCGAAGAAGAAAAGCTCAACAGCGTCAGCCGCATTGAAGAACAGGAAGAGACCCCGTCGGAAGGTGAAGATGACGCCGACACCGGCGACACCGACACCGATTAAGGAACGCCCGGGCGCGAGCACGCGCTCGGATTTGGGGTGAGGGTGCATTTTTTTTTGGCCATTAACTGGAGTAGTAAGACCCATGGCAAGAACCCATAACTTTTCCGCTGGCCCGGCAGCATTACCTACGGAAGTGTTGGCTCAGGCCAGCGCCGAGATGCTGGATTATCAAGGCAGCGGTATGTCCGTGATGGAAATGAGCCATCGCAGCAAGACCTTTGTGGATATCGCGGCTCAGGCTGAGCAGGATTTGCGCGATTTGTTCGCCATATCCGACGACTATCATGTGCTGTTCCTGCAGGGTGGGGCCACCGGGCAGTTCGCCGGTATTCCGATGAACCTGACCCAAGCCGATGACACCATGGACTTCATCGATACCGGTGCGTGGTCGAAAAAAGCCATCAAGGAAGCCGGCAAGTACTGCAAAGTGAATGTGGCAGCATCCAGCAGTGACACGAACTACGATCACATTCCCTCGCCGGCGGATTGGCAGCTCAGCGATAGTGCGACCTTGCTGCATGTGTGCTCTAACGAAACCATCGGCGGGGTTCAGTTCAAGGACTTTCCCAAGCACAAGACCCTCGTCGCAGACATGTCGTCGGACATTTTGTCTCGTCCGGTGAATGTGGATGACTTCGGCCTGATCTACGCCGGAGCACAAAAGAACATTGGCCCGGCGGGTCTGACCGTGATTATCGTGCGCAAAGACCTGTGCGGTTCAGCTCGGGGGATTACGCCAACATTTTTAGATTACGCGGTACAAGCCGACGCAGAATCCATGTCCAATACGCCGCCAACCTACGCATGGTATCTGGCAGGCTTGGTGTTCAAGTGGGTGAAAGCCCATGGTGGTCTAGCCGGCATGGCAGAGCAAAATCAGGCAAAGGCTGACCTGCTTTATAACGCCATTGATGCTAGTAACTTCTACAGCGCGCCGGTAGCGATACAGGATCGCAGCGTCATGAACGTGCCCTTTACCTTAGCCGATAGCGCCTTGGATGCAGACTTTTTGGCTCAAGCGGAAGCACGGGGTATGTTCAACTTGAAAGGACACCGTAGCGTGGGTGGCATGCGTGCCAGCATTTATAACGCCGTGCCCATGGCATCGGTTGAGGCCTTGGTAACTTTCATGAGCGAATTTGAAAATGAGCGCGGATGATGACCTGCTAAAACCCCTGCGTGAGCGCATTGATGCACTGGATGGGCAGCTGCTAACGCTGCTGAACGAGCGTGCCCAGTGCGCCCTAGAAGTTGGGAAAATCAAAGAACAGCAGCCGGTGGACCCCAATCAACCGGATACCGTGTTCTACCGGCCAGAGCGGGTTGCTCAGATCATACAGCGTTTGACCTCCCAGAATTCCGGGCCGTTATCTAACGCGGATGTAGAACTGCTATTCCGAGAAATCACCGCCTGTTGTCTAGGGCTAGAGACGCCCATGAGCGTGGCTTACTTCGGGCCTCAAGGCACCTATACGGAAGCGGCTACCCTCAAGCAATTTGGGCACTTTGTTCAAACCTCGCCCATGGCATCCATCGACGAGGTATTCCGGGAAGTTGAGGCTGGCGGTTGTCACTATGGTGTCGTGCCGGTGGAGAACTCAACCGAGGGCATGGTCAATCACACTCTAGACTGCTTGCTGGGTACGACCCTTCGGGTGTGTGCGGAAGTCGTGCTGCCCATACACCATGCACTGATGCGCTCTCAAAACGCCGAGGTCGATCAGCCTGTGACGGCCATCGTCTCGCATGCCCAAAGCCTAGCCCAGTGTCGAGCTTGGCTCGATCAGCATTATCCCGGTGTGCCACGAACTGCCGTTGCCAGCAACGCCGAAGCGGCCAAGCAAGCGGCGGCGAATCCGGATTTGCTGGCCGTGGCCGGCGAAACCGCAGCAGAGCGCTACGAGCTTCGCGTTCTCGCTACTCGAATTGAAGATAATCCCCATAACAAAACCCGCTTCCTAGTCCTGGGTAAGCAGCATGTGGGTCCCAGTGGGGATGATAAGACATCCATTTTGGTGTCTGTGAAAAACGAACCCGGTGCCCTGCTGAGGGTGTTGGCCCCCTTCGAGGCCAATCAAATCGGTTTAACAAGAATCGAGACACGACCTGCCCGTTCCGGCGATTGGTCCTATGTCTTTTTTATCGACTTTGACGGGCATCAGTCTCAGCCTGGGGCGGAAGCCGCTCTACAGGCGGTGAAAGACGTTGCCCTAGAAGTGCGAGTCTTAGGGTCCTATCCCAAGGCTACAGAGCAGGAGTAGTTGTGGAACAACACCGATCCATCAATCCACGCATAGCCGCGCTAAACCCTTATAAACCCGGCAAACCCGTTGACGAGGTGGCCCGTGAACTTGGGATTAACGACATCGTTAAGCTGGCCAGTAACGAAAATCCTCGGGGTCCCGGCGAAAAAGTTCAGCAAGCCATAGCCGATGCCAGCAAAGAGCTGTCTCGCTATCCCGACGGCGGTGGCTTTGTGCTGAAGGCGAGACTGGCGGAAAAGATCGGATTAGATCCGGCCCAGCTTACCTTGGGTAATGGCTCCAACGACGTTCTGGATCTGATCGCGCGAGTGGTTCTGGAACCCGGTGCCGAGGCCATTGTGGCCGAGCACAGCTTCGTGGTGTATCGGTTAGCAGTCACCTGTTGCGGTGGTGATTTGGTGACGGTTCCGGCAAAAGCCTTCGGCGCAGATCTACCGGCCATGTTGGATGCGGTGACGGATAAGACCCGGCTGATCTTTATTGCCAATCCCAACAATCCGACGGGGACGCGCACGCCAGACAGTGAACTGCTGCCGTTTTTGGAAGCCTTGCCCGAGCATGTCTGGGTCGTACTGGACGAAGCGTACTTGGAATACGTCGAGGCCGGCGACCATCCAAACGGCGCGTCACTGCTGCATCGGTTTCCGAACCTTGTCGTCACCCGCACTTTTTCCAAGGTGTATGGACTAGCCGCGGTGCGTTTCGGTTACGGGGCCTCCAGTCCAGAATTTGCGGATCTTCTGAATCGAGCGCGACAGCCCTTCAATGTGAACGCCTTGGCCATGGCGGCGTCGCTGGCGGCGTTAGAGGATGATGACTACGTGAACGAAAGTGTTGTCCTGAATCGCTCAGGCATGGCCCAAATGACTCAGGGACTTACCGCCCTCGGCTACGACTACATTCCTTCAGCCGGCAACTTTGTGGCCTTTGATTGCGGCGAGCCCGGAGACGCGCTGTTTCAGCGCATGTTGAAAGAGGGGGTTATCGTGCGCGCCATTGCCGAATACGGCCTGCCGAATCATGTGCGGGTCAGTATCGGTCTGGCAGCGGAAAACGAGCGTTTTCTAAGCGTTTTGGCTCAGGTCGGCGCTAGGTCACAAGCACACACCGAGTCGTGAACAAGCGCACCGACAAATTGGGCACGTTAGCCATTGTCGGCGTTGGTCTGATTGGTGGGTCTATCGGCAAAGCGGTTAAAAAAAGAGGTCTTGCCTACCGAGTAGTGGGCATAGAAGCCCATGCGGAGTCTGCCCAGTGGGCCTTAGATAACGGCCTGCTGGACGCTGTCAGCGATCGGGTTCCCGAGGATGCGGACTTAATCGCCCTGTGCGTCCCCAGTGATTTAGTGGCGTCTTGGGTCATAGATCTGGCGGACCATCCCGGGCTGGTATTTGATGTGGGCAGTGTTAAAGGCCCAATTATCCAAGCGATTCGAAAGCACGGTCCGGTGCCCGAAAGATTTGTACCCTGCCATCCCATCAGCGGTTCGGAAAAAAGCGGACCTCAGGCGGCAGATGGGTCGCTGTTTGAGGACTGCACCGTGGTTTTTACGCCGCTGGAACATACCTCGGGCGTAGCCCAGCATACCTGCGCGGACTTTTGGCAGGCCATAGGTGCCACCACCATGACCCTTGGGTTTGCTGACCATGATGCGGCCTTGGCGGTCACCAGCCACCTGCCGCACTTGTTGGCCTTTGCCTTTATGGAGCAGGTAGACGAGTCGCACTTGCCATTGACCGGTGGTGGCTTTCGGGATTTCACCCGTATTGCGGCAGCCAACCCGGAACTGTGGTGGCGCATTATGCGATTGAACCGCGGCGCCCTTGCACAGGCTTTAGAACAGTACTCGCGAAACCTTAAGGCCCTGGCTGCTGCCATCGACACCGATGATGAAGTGCAGGGTATGGCGCTAATACGTGCGGCAGCGGCCAAGCGTCAGGCCGCGGACAAAACCGAAAACTAAGGCAGCGCCGTTATGAAAACAGATGGCGCCGCCGTTATTCCCGTAGTCACCATTGACGGCCCCAGTGGCGCAGGAAAAGGCACCGTGGCCAGTCTGGTGGCTGATAGCAAGGGGTGGCACTTGCTGGACAGCGGAGCCCTGTACCGCATCATTGCCGTGGCAGGGTTGGCCAGGGGAATGGATTTGGCCGACGTGGCGTCATTGGTTGCTCTGAGCACCCAACTCGAGATTGTTTTTGCTGATGGCAAGGTAATGGTAGATGGCGCTGATCTAACCGATGGGATTCGTACTGAGGAGGCGGGTAATAGCGCCTCTCAGGTGGCCGCGTTACCGCCGGTGCGTGAGGCCATTCTGACGCTGCAGCAGAGCTTTCGGAAAGCGCCGGGATTGGTGGCTGATGGTCGTGACATGGGAACGGTGGTATTCCCAGATGCGCCGGTAAAGGTCTTTCTTGATGCTTCCGCGGAAGCTCGGGCAGAGCGACGCTATAACCAGTTGAAAAACAAAGGTTTGGGTGTTAATTTGCGCGCCCTTCTCGAGCAGATCCAAGAACGTGATGCGCGGGATAGAAATCGTGCAGTAGCGCCGCTCAAACCAGCGGAAGACGCGCTAATCATTGACAGTACCCTCATGTCTATTGACGAGGTAGTGGCAACGGTGATGGCGCAACTTTCGATCAAGTTCGAACAAGGTTGAGTATCGGTTAGTTGCAAGTGGTCTGGGTGAGGCAATCTCATCTTGAACAAAAGGCTTGCAATGAACTGGGCATGGAAGCAAATCCCTCTGCATTAATGTTAACTAACCAACGGAGAGTTCCGCCGTTTGGCAGGCTCGCGCTTACGCTCTGAGCTACCTCGGCTGACCAAAACTATGAGCGAATCATTTGCCGACCTATTTGAAGAAAGCCTAAACACCATCGAGATGGCACCAGGGTCCATCGTAACCGGCACGGTGGTAGACATTGACGACGACTGGGTTGTCGTACACGCAGGACTGAAGTCCGAAGGGGTTATCCCGAAAAATCAATTTCTCAACGAAGAAGGCGTTTGCACGCTAACCATTGGCGACCAAGTGAAGGTTGCCATGGAAGTGGTAGACGACGGCTTCGGTGAAACACGTCTGTCCCGAGAAAAGGCGCGTCGCGCCGAGAGCTGGGAAAAGCTGGAAGAAGCCAGCGAACAGGGCGAAGTGGTCATTGGTATTATCAATGGCAAGGTCAAGGGTGGTTTTACAGTGGATGTGAACGACATCCGCGCTTTCTTGCCCGGCTCCTTGGTGGACATTCGCCCATTGCGCGAAACTGCGCATCTAGAGGGCAAGCCGCTTGAATTTAAAGTGATCAAGCTGGATCAAAAGCGCAACAATGTCGTGGTATCACGACGGGCGGTTCTGGAAGAAGAAAACAGCCATGAGCGCGAAGAGTTGTTGGCCTCCATGCAAGAGGGTCAGGACGTGAAGGGTATTGTGAAGAATCTGACCGATTACGGTGCCTTCGTAGACCTTGGCGGCGTTGACGGCCTGCTGCACATTACCGACATGGCCTGGAAGCGTATTCGTCATCCAAGCGAAATGGTTAATGTTGGCGATGAGGTCGATGTTCGTATTCTTAAGTTCGACCGCGAAAAGAACCGCGTAAGCCTCGGTATGAAGCAACTGGGTGATGATCCATGGGCAGATATCGTACGTCGCTACCCTGAGGGTGCTCGGGTTATGGCCACTGTCACCAACCTCACAGATTACGGCTGCTTTGCTGAAATCGAGGAAGGTGTGGAAGGCTTGGTGCACGTTTCTGAAATGGATTGGACGAACAAGAACATCCACCCATCCAAGGTTGTCTCTGTGGGTGATGAGACCGAAGTTATGGTGCTCGATATCGATCAAGAGCGCCGACGTATTTCTCTGGGCATCAAGCAGTGCCGACCCAACCCTTGGGAGTCCTTCAGTATTGCCCACGCCAAGAGCGACACCATTACCGGTACTATCAAGTCTATTACCGACTTCGGTATCTTCATTGGTTTGGAAGGCGGCATCGATGGCTTGGTTCACCTGTCCGATATTTCTTGGAACGAGCCGGGCGAAACCGCGGTACGCCGTTACTCCAAGGGAGAGCAGATCGAAACCATCATCCTATCGGTGGATCCTGAGCGTGAGCGTATCTCCCTGGGCATCAAGCAGATGGAGAAAGACCCCTTCTCAGATTACGCAGCAGAGCACGATCGCGGCGATATCGTGAAAGGTACTGTGATCGAAGTGCAGCCTAAGGAAGCCATTATTGAGCTTGCCGAAGATGTGACCGGATTGCTTAAGGCCGTTGAAATCAGCATTGATCGTGTGGAAGACGCCCGCAACGTGCTGAAAGAAGGCGAAGAGCTTGAAGTCAAGATCGTCAACATGGATCGCAAGAATCGCACCATCGGCTTGTCCATAAAGGCCAAGGACATGGAAGAGGAGCGACAAGCGGTCAAGGATCACCAGAAGCAGGAGAGCGATCGCT
>JAYOVN010000003.1:0-10331 GCA_038151515.1 Gammaproteobacteria bacterium
CGCAGTAAATTTTCTACGAATCAGAATGCGATAGATAGCGTTAACTCTCATCAACCTACATTTCGCTTTAGTCTTTGCACCAAACGGTCCCACTCCGTCTTTAGCAATAAGCGTGCCTACTTTCGTTCTGTTGGCAGTACGTGGGAGAAAATAAGTCAAATTACTGGCAAATCGGCCAGAGGCCGGCGGTTTTGTTGTCCACCGGGGGTCCCTAAGAGACCGAAATAAAGGGAATCGGTAGACTGCGGGGGTTTCACGCGCCCCAAAAAAGGGAGCGGCATTGGGGTCGCGCATCAGTGTGGTGCGCGAAAGCAAATACTTGCACCGAGAAAAGGCATAAACCGACGTTTCGCCTCGGCTTTTACTCTGACGTAGCCTTGTTCAGAGGATAAACTGCACCGGCTACAGACAAAGCCGCCAGTGACGATGCGGTTTATTTCTTGCGGTTAAAACAAAGCCCGCTCTAAATAATTCAGGAAACGATTATGCACGCCGACCCGTTTAGCACCATTCTCGCGCCCATTTTGAACCTGCTCAATCAGGCTCTGCCCAAGGACCTAGCTTCTTCAGTAGGCGCACAAATCGAGTCCACCGTTCAGCAGGCGTTTAAAAAGATGGCGCTCGTACCCAAACATGAATTCGAAGCCCAAGAAGCGTTGCTGGCAACCCTGGAAACGCAGGTAGCCCACTTAGAGGCGCGTTTACATGCGCTGGAAAGTTCGGAGCCAACGGACCTTGGCGAGCCCAACTAAGTCGATGCGTCGCTTGGACGAGAGAAACAAGGGCACTGCACGCGTCGAGAACTAAGCAATGGATCGTCGCGCCTCCGTCCTCAGCCGTGCGGCTCTTGGCCTCGAAACCCACTTAGTGCACGTCGAATGCCACTTAGCCGGGGGGTTGCCCGGGACAACGATTGTTGGTTTAGCTGAAGGGGCCGTTCGAGAATCCCGAGATCGCGTAAAAAGTGCTTTACGAAGCAGCGGTTTTAACTACCCCACCAGCCACATCACGTTAAATCTAGCTCCCAGCCATTTGAGCAAGTCTGGGACCGGTTTCGACTTGCCCATTGCGCTCGCTATTTTGGCCGCTAGCCAGCAAATCCCATGCGATGTTCTCAACGGAACCGAATTCATAGGAGAGCTTGGGTTGTTCGGGGAGCTTCGTCGAGTCAATAACGTCCTAACCAGCGCCATTGCCTGCTCCCAGTCCGAGCATCGTCTCTTTTTACCTGCGGCTAATCAGCACGAAATGCAGTTACTTCCAGACGGCCACCTCTTCGTGGCTGGCAACCTATTGGAGGTTGTCGAACTGCTGTGTAACAAACGCTCAGCAGCGCCAATGAAGGTATGCAATGAGTCAGCACAAAATGAGACGGCCAACAAATCTAACAATTTTGATCAGGTCATTGGTCAAGAGCTGGCTAAGCGGGCGCTTACCGTTGCAGCTGCAGGCGGGCATCACATGCTTATGGTTGGACCGCCGGGTACCGGCAAAACCATGTTGGCCGAAAGCCTCGTGGACTTACTGCCACCGTTACATCAAGACCATGCTTTGGAGGTCGCCACTATCTACTCGGCGGCGGGTAGTTCACGCAAACACCTTCACAAACCACCATTGCGGCGGCCTCATCATTCCAGCAGCAGCGTTGCAATGAGCGGGGGAGGCCTTACGCCCACCCCAGGCGAGGTCACGTTGGCTCACCGAGGAGTATTATTTCTGGACGAGCTGCCTCACTTCAAACCGTCCACATTGGATTTACTGCGCGAACCCATCGAAACAGGGGAAATCGTCATTGCCAGAGCGCGCTATCGCACCACTTTCCCATCATGCTTTCAGCTTGTTGCTGCCATGAACCCGTGCCCTGCCGGTCGCTCATGCAAGGAACACACCTGTCGCTGCTCACCGGGACAGGTTCAGCGCTATCAAAGCCGCATTTCAGGCCCCCTGTTAGATCGCATCGATCTGCACGTATTGGTTCCAGAACTTGATCAACGGGCCATGGTGAATGTCACTGCTAATCCTAAAGACCGGGAACCTAGGCAGTCTCTGGCGCAAAGTAAGGCCGCAGTGGCGTTGGCCCAAGCCATTCAGATTCAGCGCCAAGGATGCCTAAACGCTCAGCTAATCGGTCCGGACTTATCCCGAAATATGGCCGCTTCAGGGTTGGATCCTCAGTTTATTGCCAACATAACCCAGCGCTTTGAGCTCTCTCTGCGCAGTTACCACAAACTGTGGCGTGTGGCCCTGACCCTTGCGGATCTGGACGAGGCATTGGCGAAGTTAGAGCGCCCCGGAACAAACCCAGGACAAACTAAACATACCCATGGATCGGCTGGAAAAATGGCATTAGGACAAGATGATGGCCACGAAGGGAAGGTTCAAAAAACGAGCGTTGGAACAAAAGCAGTGGCGCGCAACACTAGGGTCATCCGCCAAGCTCACCTTATGGAGGCACTGAGCTTTCGAGCCATGAGCTGGATTCAACACACGAACTGAGCAGCGTCGCCAAACGTGCGCCGATCAAGACGGGCGAACACAACCGCCGCCCACAAAAAAAGGGTCCCGAAGGACCCTTTCCCGGGGAGGAACTGTTTTAGAACGATTTACCGATCGAGAACACGACCGCTTCCGCCGTTCCCGCATTGTTATCCATTTCGGCTACGTCTAGCTCGTTCTCGGGCATTATGATCGCCACGCCAAGGTCTATTTCTGAAACCGTTGTTCCGTAACCGAGCTCAAAATAGTCACCATCAGCCTCATCGCCATGGCTTCCATATGTAGCATAAAAACCTTTGCCTAGATCAACAGTTACATCCAAGAAATCGTAGTCAATATCACCACCATCAGTTCCGCCAAGCCCTTCGTGTTCGCCGAAAGCGTAACCGATGCTCACAGGACCATACCCTACGCTGAGGTTGATCTCTTCGTATTTACCGTCCCAGTCGTCGGTGTAGTAGTAGCCGGTGAATCCCACGCCGACTGAGATCTCTCCGAGCTCCATGCCGTATCCAGCATATAGGTCGTATTCCAGACCTTGCCCTACATCCGCTGTCCAAGCACCGACGTAAAATCCGTCCGCTTCGTAGTCAATCCCGGCGCTCGCAGAGGACTGATCTTGGTAGATTCCCCTGTAGTAATACTCAGAAGCCCATCCGACATTGTATGAAACTTCAGCACTTGCAATTGATGCAGTACCCATAGATCCAGCCGCTAATGCGGCAGCTGACATGAATTTGGTTAATGTTTTCATAGTCTCTCCTGACTGTTCAATTTAGTGTTGGCAACAACCACCTGCCGCTGCCCTTGCGCGTTTACCGCTTTAAGCGGCTCCTGTTTCGCTGCAGACCCTAAGGCAACAAATGGGCCAACTTTGATGAGCCGCGCATTTTTTTTGCTTGGCGCGCGTTAGTTATTGTTTTTGCTCGGCTTTCTAAGACAGCTTTCCCAACTACGACGATGAATCGCCCGACCTCAGCGGAATCAAGGCGAAGCATTTAAGGCAGGATGCCTATCTGTGGTGCGCCGCGACAGTACAGCGCATTAATTTGGTGCGCTCGGCGGGCTGATGGGTGGTTTCTACTCGCTTGGGTAGCCAGTAGGCCCCGCACTGGTGCAAACCATGGGTGCGGGGCTGGGGAGGCAACTACTTAGCAGCGTCTACCATATAGGCGACAGCATCGCTTAGCTCATCGTCTGAGCATGACATACACAGGCCTTTGGCCGGCATAGCATTTATGCCGTTCAAGGTGCTGGCCATCAAAGTATCCATGCCTTTGGCTATACGAGGTGCCCACGCTGCTGTATCTGCAAATGTAGGCGCGCCACCAATGCCCATGGCATGGCAAGTGGCGCAATACGTGTCATAGACCTCGGTGCCGGTTAAAGGCGCCGCTGGTGCCGCAACGGTTACCTCTTGGGTTACCGCACGGTTTACCGTTCCATAAGGTTGCAAGCGTGCGTCGATCTCGTCGTCGCTGCCTGGGGGAACCGCATTTGCCGCAAGGGCAAACAATAAAGTTGAAGCAATAGCGATGAATCTCAGTCTCAAGAGACCTCTCCTTTGTTGAGCAATTAAGTGTCTTTAGTCTAAATACTTTCGTCAAAACCCCGGTTCATGCCGCCGTTGTGCATTGCATAGCGGCAAGTCCTCAGGCCATGGGTGCGGAGTCGGCGATGACCCCCTGCAGCTGATGGAGCTGGCGCGGGATTATAGCCTCAGCTTCGAGTCGCGTCGAATAGCTCCCGACCAATCAACATGCGCCGAATCTCACTGGTGCCTGCGCCAATCTCATAAAGTTTGGCGTCCCTCAGCAAACGAGCTGCAGGAAAGTCATTGATGTAACCATTGCCTCCTAGCGCTTGCACTGCTTGCAAGGCGTGTTGGGTTGCCCGTTCGGCAGCGTACAAAATGCAGCCGGCGGCATCGATACGCGTCGTGCGATCTGCATCACAAGCTGCGGCAACCGCGTAAACATAAGCACGAGCCGCGTTGGTTTCCGTGTACATATCGGCAATTTTTGCCTGCATCAGCTGAAACTCCCCGATAGGCCGACCAAACTGCTGTCGCTCGTGCATGTAGGGCATGGCCACATCTAGGGCCGCTCTACTCAAACCCAGCGCACCGCCAGCGAGCACCACCCGCTCGTAATCGAGGCCACTCATTAGGATACTGACTCCCTGACCCACCTTGCCCAGTATTTGGCTTTTGGGGATACGGCAATCTTCAAAGATAAGCTCAGCAGTGTCCGAACCCCGCATACCCATCTTGTCCAGTTTTGTGCCGGTGCTGAAACCGGCCATACCTTTGTCCACCAAGAATGCCGTGATGCCCTTCGTTCCCAAGGCTGGATCAACGGTGGCGTAAACCACTAAAACATCCGCACCGGGACCATTGGTGATCCACATTTTGTTGCCATTGAGCACGTAATCATCACCATCGTCGGTGGCCCGCAAGCGCATGCTCACCACATCGGAGCCGGATCCGGGTTCGCTCATGGCCAACGCTCCGAGATATTCACCCGATACGAGCTTTGGAAGGTATTGCTGGCGCTGGTCCTCGGTGCCAAAACGTACAATTTGGTTTACGCAAAGGTTGGAATGTGCCCCATAGGAGAGACCAACAGAACCTGAGGCTCGGCTAATTTCTTCGAGCACGATGGTATGCGCCAAATACCCCATATCCACTCCGCCGTATTGCTCGGGGACTGTCATCCCCAATACGCCTAAGCTACCGAGCTGGGGCCACAAGTCTCTGGGGAATTCGTTATCCCGATCAATATCAGCGGCCCTTGGGGCCAGCTCTTTGGCACAAAACGCCGCAACGCTGTCTCTTAATTGACCAATAGTTTCACCGTGGCCAAAGTCAAAATCTGGTACCAAATGCATATCTACGCCCCTGCTCTTTTCGGCCCGTATGATAACTGATCCGCTCGACGTCTAACGGACAAATTCGTCGCCCACATAACGTCGGAAGTTTGCAAGACTCTGGAAATCCTCTGCACACTTGGACATGCTATGAGGACTATTCCCATTTTGTGACTAGCGTCAGGCATACCCGCTTCAAAATAAACGGTTAACGATTCATATGAGCCAAACTTCCAAAACAAAAGACGGACCCGACCTCGAGATTTTGCTGCAAAACAATCGAAATTGGGCTGAGCGAGTACGTCAAGAGGATCCGGAGTTTTTCCCGCGATTGGCTACCCAACAAAAACCCAAGTATCTGTGGATCGGCTGCTCAGACAGTCGCGTTCCGGCGAACCAGATAACGGGATTGGTACCCGGAGAAGTTTTTGTTCATCGCAACGTGGCCAACGTTATTGGTAGCGACGACCCAAATTGCCAAAGCGTCATTGAATACGCCGTAAATGCCTTGGAAGTGGAGCATATTATTGTCTGTGGTCACTATAAGTGTGGCGGCGTTCAAGCAGCCATGCAGGGCACGGCGACCGGGATTGTGGCGGACTGGATCGCCAGCATCAGCGGTATTTGGACAGCTCAGCAACCCACTTTGGCAGAGTTGCCAGAAGCCGAGCGCCTTGCTGCTTTGTGTGAGCTTAACGTTCAGCATCAGCTAAAATCCTTGGCCCAAAGCCCAGCCGTCAGCAAGGCCTGGTCTCAAGGTCGTACCCTGAGTCTCCACGGCTGGATCTACAGTATTGAAGACGGGTTACTCAAGGACTTGGGGCTGTCGCTCCACGATCAGGCAGGCGTGACCGCTCTAGCCTGATCTGATCCGGTCGGACAAGAACCTATAGCAGCCCTTGTTTATGAGCCCACTCTTGAGTCTGATCGATGGCGCCCGCCAGTTTTGACACGAGTTCATCGATTTGGCTTTCGTTGATGATGAGGGGCGGACAAATGGCTATTGAATCGCCCATGTTTCGCAGCACCAAGCCAGCCTGATGACAGGCATTGGCACAGAACGCACCCACACCGTCACTGGCAGCGAAGGGTTCCCGGGGCTCTGCCTGGCGAACCAACTCCACCGCCGCGATTAACCCCTTACCACGCACCTCCCCAACCAGCGGATGCCCAACAAACTGCTGCAGTCGTTGCTGTAGGACTTCACCCATTCGAGCGGCGTGATTGAACAGGTCCATTTCTTCCATTAATTCAAGATTGCGTAGTGCCACCGCAGCACAAACCGGATGGCCAGAGTAAGTAAACCCGTGAGCGAAATTACCCAGTTCGCCTGAGCGATCGGCGAAGGCCTCGTACATAGACTCTGGCAACAAGACGGCACTAATCGGCAGGTAGGCGGACGACAGCGCTTTGGCAATACTCATGGTGGTGGGTTTGATATCCAAAGTTTGAGCACCGAAAGGTTGGCCTGTGCGGCCAAAGCCGCAAATCACTTCGTCATCGATGAAAGCGATATCGTATTTATCCAAGACCTGCTGGATGCGCGGAAAATAATTCTCTGGCGGAACCACGACACCACCCGCCCCCATAATAGGTTCCGCTATAAAAGCGGCAACAGTTTCCGGACCTTCCTGTTGAATCATGCCTTCAAGGTCGTCAACAAGGCGCTGCAAAAATTCTGCCTCACTCTCGCCGGGCAGTCCTTCGCTGTAGAAATGCGGCGACGATGTGTGCAGGACTCCGGGAATGGGCAAGTCAAAAGCCGCATGAAAGGGAGGCAGGCCTGTAAGAGAGCCGCTTGCCACAGTGACTCCGTGATAGCCGCGCTTGCGAGAAATGATCTTTTTCTTCTCGGGCCGCCCCAGCGCGTTGTTGTAATACCAAATCAGTTTGATTTGGGTATCGTTGGCATCGCTGCCAGACAGACCAAAAAAGACTCGACCCGCGTCGAACGGGGCCATGGTTTTGAGTTTCTCAGCCAATAGTACCGAGGGCTCATTCGTTCTGCCGGCAAAAAGCTGAGAATAGTTAAGCTTCACCATCTGCTCGTAAGCCACCTTGGCCAGCTCTTCTTGGCCATATCCAATCGCCGTGCACCAAAGGCCGGCCATGCCTTCCAGATACTGCTTGCCGTGGTTATCGCGTATGTATACGCCACTGGCACTTTCATGAACCACTGGCCCCTGCTGTTGATGCTGGGCCAAGTTAGTCGACGGGTGCAGCAAATGCTGTAGATCCATCCCCTCAATAGAGTCGTTTGGGTACTCGTTGTGGGTTGCGAATTTTGATAGTTCCGTCATTTTGTTCTCCTAATCTGCCGAGGCAAATTCTGTGAAGCCGCTCTTAAATGAGAGTCGCAGCGTTTAGGGAAAACTCTTCCATCACGGCGTCGGCATAGTCGATGCGGCCTGTGAGCTCCTGAGCGTCACCGTGGCATAAACGCAAGCAGGCCTCGGCCATATGCTCCACCGGAGTAACCCGCGCCTCGTTGGATTCATTGATCAGCTTATGGTGCATCACCCCCGGAGTTGCGACCAAGCCAGGAGAAATGACGTTCACGCCAATGCCGTCATCGTATACCTCTTGAGCCAGCCCCGTGGTAAATCGCTCTAACGCTGCTTTGCACATACCGTAAACCGTGCTGCCACGACCGGGCTGAGTTTTTTCCGGGTGTAGGGCGGCATGAGACGACACATTCAAAATCCAGCCCGAACCTCGTTCCCGCATTTCAGGTAATACCAGCTGGGCAAGCTCAAAAGGCGCCCAAACCTGCACGTCCATCATCAGGCGGAACCGTTTTTCCGGGAACTCGGTCACCGGAATAAAATAGGTAATCGCTGCGTTGTTCACTAAAATATCGATGGCTCCAAAGGCCTCTAACGCCGCTGCCACCAAGCCCTGTCGATCTTCGGCAACACCTAGATCCGCTTTGACCGCCACGGCCTGTCCACCGGCAGCATTGATCTGGGCAACGGTTTCGTTGATGGAGCCGGGTAAGTAATGATCTCCGCTTTCCACCGTTCTGGCCGATACCACAACCTTGGCACCTTCCATCGCATAGCGTCGCGCAATGGCATCTCCGATGCCTCGACTGGCTCCGGTGATTACCGCCACTTTGCCAGCCAAAGCCCCTTGCGGATTAATTGTTGCTCCCACCCTCTGATCTCCTTTGTCCATCGACCTCAACTGGTCAAGATATGGCTTATCGCCTGAACCCACGATCCTCTACGAAAACCGCTGCTGCTCTGATCTTCTTTCTATCACTCCTTGGGGGTCTGAGAAACCGTCTACGATGCCATCATTGGCGCTGAACCCGGGACCCGATACCGGAAAAAATCTCATAGCTGATGGTCTGCGCCTGCCTGGCTACCGTCTCGACAGGCATGGTTTCCCCAAAAATCTCAACCCAATCACCTTCGTCAATAACGCAGGATGCCGGCAGTTCTACCACTATAGAATCCATGCTGACACGCCCGACCACAGGCAGCTTTTGGCCCTTAAAACCGACGTGCCCCTGATTGGACAACAAACGCGGCACACCGTCCGCGTAGCCTGCACCGACTGTGGCAAGCCGCCCGGATTTCTGCACCCTGTATGTCGCGCCATAACCCACATGCGCCCCCGGATTTACCGGCCGTACTTGTAGCACCTGCGCTTCAAAGGTCGCCACGGTAGCTAGGGCCTGAGTACCTGACGATGGCGCCGTTTCGAGTTGAGGATTAACTCCGTACAACCCAATACCCAGTCGATCCACCCAGCGCGAATCCAGCCCACGTTGCCCGATATCGGTAAGCGCCCCTGCAGTGTTATTGGCGCTAATAAAAAAGTCCCTGCCGAGTTTCTCAAGCTTGCCGATACACTGCAGAAACTCGTCGAATTGCTGCCCATTCATCCCATGACCCGCCTCGTCGGCCCGAGCAAAATGCGTCATAACCAGCTCTAGATTGAGCTGGGGTAGCTTGGTGAAGTCCACGTCGCTGGACAGCCCCAGCCGATGCATACCGGTATCAACATGCAATGCTGCAGGCGTGTCTCCTTGGCCGGCCCACAAAGTGCACTGGTTCAGACTATTGAGCACAGGCAACAGAGCGTAATCGTGTAAAACATCCACTGTTGCCGCTGTTGCACCGGCTAGGACGTAAATCTGGGCTTGAGGTAACAACTGACGCAGTTGAACCCCCTCCTCGGCCACCGCAACAAAGAATCGACGACAACCTTCCTGCCACAGACGGCTGGAAACTTGGGCAACACCCAAACCGTAGGCGTTGGCTTTAACCACGGCCCCTGACTGCTCGGGCAGAATCGCGCTAGCGCCACGCTGGCGGAGCTTGTGGTAATTCTCTGCCAGCGCATCGAGGTTTAACCTCAGCCGGGGGGCTGTCATATGAGCGACCTTATCCGAAAAGTTGGCATTTTATGGTCCAAGTGTATTGATGTAGGCGACAACGGCTTGGTAGTCATCGGGGGTTCGCAAAACACTCATTGCACCTTGCATTTGTTGGCCGCGGTAATCCTGCGACTCGTAACCACGTCTGCCATTGGCGAAGTGTTGTAGTTGGGCCAACAGATACCAATCACTCTGGCCGGCTAGGGGTGGCGCATCCATACTTTCGATGCCCTGACCCGACGCTCCGTGACAGCTTGCGCAACTGGCGTACAGAGTTTTTCCAAGCTGTATATCACCCGCCATGGTATGCGCGGCTGGTTCATCTGGAATACTTTGGATGTAGGCCACCAGATCCTCTAGCGCACCGTCCCGCGTTAGCCGAGGACTCTTAGACATAGCGGCCATTTGGCGGCCCTTGCTATCGCCAGCGGCCATGCCGCGAGCACCGCTCTGAAAGTTTTGCATTTGCTTCAGCAGATAGGAACTTGGCAGGCCCGTCAACTTAGGGGCTGCCATGCCGACGTTTCCTTGACCTTTAGCTCCGTGGCAAGACGTACAGGCGGGATATAACTTGGCTCCG
>JAYOVN010000003.1:10431-84821 GCA_038151515.1 Gammaproteobacteria bacterium
TCCTTGACCTTTAGCTCCGTGGCAAGACGTACAGGCGGGATATAACTTGGCTCCGACCGCGCTATCCCCATGACCATCCATGCTTGCCCGAGCATCGGATACATTGGCCACAAACAAACAGCCGATCACCAGTGCCGCCATCGCAGTGATCAGGTACTTGCCGGTAGCTTGCCCTGACGCCGGGGTAATCGTTCTTTGCACGGGGCTTTATTTCTCCTGTTCGGTTGAAAGCCTTGGTCTTCGACGCCGAAGCAGTAGACTCTGGGATTCAAAACTATAATCCGGCTGTCATGTACTGCATAGCAGACTTGAGCACGGTAATTTCAACAGCAGCAACGCCCGAGGCATCTATGGCAACAACTTCCCATTCCGCCGGCAGAGTAGTCACGCTGTCCCACGAATCTCATGTGCTACGGGACAACCCCCTAGGCGATCCCTTCGAGCGTGTGGTGACGGTCTACCTGCCAGCCGCTTACGATCAAAAAAGATATGCAAAGCACCGATTTACCGTTCTTTATGATCTGGCGGGGTTTACCAGCAGCGGGCCGGCCCACCTGAACTGGCGTAACTTCGATGAGAACTTAGTGCAAAAACTTGATCGGCTGATTGCGGACAGGGCGATGCCTCCAGTCATTGTCGTCTTCCCGGATTGCTTTACCCGCCTTGGTGGCAATCAGTACATTAACTCCACCGCCATAGGTCGCTATGCCGACTATCTAAACGACGAATTGGTGCCCTATGTGGATCAAGCCTTTCGCACCGGTAGCAGCGCCCGGCATCGCGGCTGTTTCGGTAAGTCGTCCGGTGGTTTCGGTGCCGTGCGTTTGGGCATGAGTCGACCAGACATTTGGGGCGCTATCGCCAGCCACGCTGGCGATGCCCATTTTGACTTCGTTTATGGCGCTGAATGGCCTGGGGTGCTGACACACTTACAGAATTTTCGACAGCCGGAATTAAAAGCCGGCCGCCAACGAATCAAGCCCCAAACAAATCCAGGCAGCGACGATGGCCGGGTTAAACGGTTTCTGAACTATGTAGCCAGCAGCCATCCCAATGGCGAAAGGCCTCTTTCTAGTCCGGACATCATGACGCTAATGCTCCTAGCCATGGCCGCTACCTATGATCCGAACCCGGACGCTCCTAACGGGTTTAATCTGCCCTATGACTTAACGACTGGCCAGCGCATTGAAAAGCGATGGCGACAGTGGCTGTCCCATGACCCAGTTAATTTGGTTCGAAAAAATAAGGCGCGGTTGGCCAAACTGCAGGGCATCTACATCGACTGCGGGTGGCGAGATCAATTCCACATTCACTACGGCTCTCGCCAACTTTCTCTACAGCTTCAGGAAGCTGGCATCAAACACCGCTATGAAGAGTTTTCAGGGACGCACTCGGGTATCGATCACCGCCTGGATATCAGCCTGCCGTTTTTGGCAAAAGCGTTGGCTTAAAAGCCCAGATGCTTGGTCAGCGAATAGTTTTGCGCAACATGGTGTCCAAATCCGTTAACTCAGGCAGTCCCAGCATTTGCTGGGCTTTGGCCACATCAATCTGATCATCATGATCTAAAACACCGAGCATGGCTCGCGTAATGGGCGGTTCCGCCGAAAACAATTCAAGCAACCAAGCGATAGCGTATCCGAAAAAAATTGGCACCGACCGGACCGAGGTCGAACGGCCGAGCACTGCTGCAGCTCGTTTATACAAATCCTCGCGGGTCAGGCTTTCTGGACCAGCCAAGTTGAGTCCGCCATCAAGACCCAGTCGCGCAGCCGCGCATATCGCGTCCACCACATCACCAGCGTAAATAGGTTGCTCCAAGCTCGATGCTCGGAAGGTTACGGAGCTTTTGAGGTTGGCCCGCTGAGCCAGCATTTTGCTGGCGTAATCGCGCTCACCGATCACCATGGGAACCCTCAGCGTACATGCGGTGACTGGCGAACGATGCAATATGCGCTCGGCTTTTCCCTTTGAAGCCAAACAGGCATTGCCGGAACTTGGTTTAGCTCCGAGGATCGACAGATAAGTTATGTGTTCTACCGAGGTATCCTTCAACGCTCGGATCAAGGCCGTGCAGCTAGCCTCATGAGCCTTGGCATAGGTCGAATTTTTAGTTGCCTTTAAGATCCCCACCAAATGCACAGCGTATTGGGCACCATAAGCCGCCTGAGCGAGGAGCATGGTTTCTGCGTAGTCGATAACCTCTATGCGCAACTGCTTGTTAAAGTTTAGCGCCCTAGACAAGCTTTGCTCGGCTCGCCCACTACGCACCACCGCGGTAACGCTTGCACCTTCCGCAAGCAATTGCCGGATAAGGCGCTGACCCAAATTGCCGTTAGCTCCCGTTATAAACCAACTCTCTGGCGGTTTAGCTTCTTCCTCGGGCACACTCTCGTCCGTTTGCACGGAATCTACAGCACCACCACTCCCCTGCTCTGGATCCCGTTCTTGGGAGTGTGCCGAAGATGCTTCTTCGGACAGGTTCGGTGGGGACGCCATCTCGGAACTCACAGCCTCCTCAAGGGTCTCGGGGTTACTTTCGAGCTCTGAGGTTTGCGTCGGTTTTTCTTCTGGCATTATTTACCCCGAGTTGGACGACACTGCGTGCTAACGGAAAAACGCATGATAGCGCGAATTTTCAAGTATGCTTATGCCTAAATCTTTTACCAATTTCTTCTATGCTGACTTCATCTTCCCGAGTTTTTAGCAGAGCGTCCGCGTTCACACTGGTGGCGGTTCTTATTGGCGCCTGTGGCGCACCCCTTGGCCCTATTCCCGGTGGCGCATTGGATGGCGACGTAGCTCCTTGGCCTGACGATTGGGAGCACGCCGAAGAATGCGAAAACGTGCTTTTGCAAACTAACCCCGAAGAACCCTATTCCGTGACCATCTGGGGCGTTGGCATCGACCACGCGTTTTATGTGGGTGCGTCTAAGCGCTCTCATCAATGGGCCCAATACATGGAGGAGGACCCTAGGGTTACGCTGGAGGTAGACGGCAGACTCTATCGAGCATATGCAGAACGGGTCATAGATCCGGCCACCACCCAACTAGTGGCTGACCGTTTCGTTGCCAAATACGACATGGACCCGGACAACCTTGACAGCGATGGGGCATTTTATCGACTGGTTCAAGCACCCTGATCCACGCTGAAATCTTGGGTTGGCAGGTCGCGCGACACTCCTACCTGCATCGCGGTCTAAGTCGCAACTCAGCATCTAACCCAGCCCCAAGTCTAGACATTGGCCGACAACGTGCCCATGGTCACGTTGACAAGACTGCAAACGTAATCACTCATGAGTAAACCCGCCGCCGCAAAAGCGCAGGCCCCTTCCAGCCAAACTCGGCTCAATCTTGCGAATGCCCTGACCGGGTTTCGCTTGCTACTTGCCCCACTCATGGGCTGGGCAATTACGCAGCAATTATGGCTGGTCGCGTTATTGAGCATGATCTTGGCCATTGTTACCGACGTTTACGACGGAAAGATCGCCAGACGGCAAAATCGCACATCGGCATTTGGCGGCTTCTTCGATCATGGTACCGATGCTTTTTTTGTCAGCGTTGGCGCTTGGGCCTTGGCCGAGTCCGCTTTGATCACCCCTTGGCTGTGGCCATGCATCGCCCTAGCTTTTGTTCAATATGCCCTAGATTCTAAGGTCCTAGCAGGGCACACGCTGCGCACCAGCCTACTCGGTAGATACAATGGCGTTGGGTATTACGCTATCGTGGCCACGGCCATCGGCGCTCAAACCCTGCAATCCGGGCTTTATGAGATTACTGCCCAACAGCCGGAGTCACTCGGCGTTGCCGTCGAGGCCATCGCCCTTTTACACAGCGCGGTTTTCTGGGCAGCTTGGTTTTTAGTCGCAACCACGCTGGCTTCAATAGCTGACAGGCTCTATCACACGTTGTCGCACCAAGCTCAGAGACCCACGCCATAAGCCTCGTCTCAGGTTTGCTCTGCCTCTTGATCAAACAGCTCGGCGTTAGCTTTGGGCAGAAATACCACTCCAATCGCGGCATTAAACAACACAAAAAACGTGTGCATGATTAGGCTAAACACCCCAACCTCGGGGAATTCTGGGAACAACACCGTCCAAAGCAACAAAGCCCCAGCGTGAAAAGGCAGTGGCAAAGCTGCGGCCAAAAATATTACGGGCAAAAACGCCAGCATCTGTCCGAATCCTACATCTACGTTAAACAGCTGTAAGGCGAAGGTATATACCAGCACCGCACCCAGCAGGTTTGGCGCTTTGAACAGCAACAACAATAGGTAATGCACCGGGCGAGCCTCTCGAAAGGCCCGAAAAATCTGCGCATCCCGTATTTTTGGAAAGTCACCAAATACGCCGCGGAAAAACAGAATATGAATGGGCAAGTAGCATACCGCCCCTGCGAACACGGCGGGCAAAATCACGTCAAGGCGCACTTGGGTGGATGCCTCTTGAACCAACTCGTAGTAAAGCAGGACGCCAATGCCGGAAAAAAACAACAGCTGATAGATTTCCATTAGCCCGAGCATGACCATGGTCGATAGGGCCTGCCAACCGGGCACCTGATGACGCTTGGCCAAATATAGAGACATAGCGCCCTTACCAACCTGCTCGTTTACCAGTGACAAAATGTAGGCACTGGCACGGATGGGCAACACTTGGGTTAAACGCAGCTCCGGTGCGTTGAACCACCTAATAGCTCGCCAACTCGCGTGCGAATCGACTGAGAAGAAAAACAGCGAATACGGAATCATGACCATTAACCAAACGGTCCAGTCCGCGTCCGCAAAGAAACGTAATAGGTACTCGACGACTGTCAGACCCTCTCGGGCCGCTGTCGCTTCTGTGCGGGCAAACACTAGGTAGAAACAGAGTGCGGTTACCAGCCAGGTCACGACCTTCAGCAACCAGCCCATTGCTGACTTTTGCTCCGGCTGTTGTTCTGGTTCTGGCTGCTGGGACCCGGTAATACCGTTAGACATATTATTTCCTAGTTAAATCTTGACGCGACCACGGCAACGACGGGCTGGCGGCTTAGGCCGCCGCCGCATACGTTAGAGCTTTGAACTCTTGACTGAAAGGATGCCAAAAGCCCGGTAGACGTTGGGTCAGGCAAAAGCCCGTTAGATCCGCATCAGGTGCCATCCAGCTATGGGTGCCGGCCAACCCGCCCCAATGATACTCGCCCAAAGCCCCAGCGGGCTCTTCAGGCGTTAACTCATTCTTAATCGCGAAGCCCAGACCGAAAACAGTACCCGGCATGACCCACATGGGAAAGGCGACCTTTACGCCATCAGCTAGCTGGTTGCTGCGCATAAGCTTGAGGGTTTCCGGCTTAAGGATGCGCGCCCCGTTCCATTCACCTTGATTGATAATCATGCGCAAAAATGACGAGTAATCGGAAACGGTGGAAACTAGGCCGCCGCCACCGCTTAAGAATTGTGGTGAGGCGTTGAAAGCCCCCGACGCCGGATCGTCGTGGACATTCAGACCCGGTTTCATGGGGTCAAAAATATCGTCCGGGGCGTAAAGGGTTGTGAATCGCTGTACCTTGGCTTCGGGCACCCAAAACCCGGTATCGACCATATTCAACGGTTGAAAAATGCGCTGCTGTAGAAACGCATCAAATTTCTGTCCGGACAACACCTCGACCAAGCGGGCGCAGATATCGGTGGCTACGGAATAACGCCAACTGGTACCCGGTTCAAAAGCCAAAGGCAACTTGGCTACGCGGGCACAGAACTCTTCAAGATCTAGACCCATATCACCAAGCGCATTGATGCCTCCAACTGCGTAAGCCTGATCAATCACCGACGTCGGCTCTATAAAGCCATAGCTTAGACCCGCGCTGTGACTCAGTATCTGGCGTACGGTGATCAGATTTTCGGCCGGTACGGTATCAGAGGCACTGGATGCATCGGGCTTGAGCACGACGAGGTCGGCAAATTCTGGCAAGAACTTGGCTAAGGGGTCATCTAAATCGAATAGACCTTCCTCCTGCAGCATCATGAGGGCCACGGAAGTGACAATTTTGGTATTGGAGTACATGCGAAATATCGCATCTGGTTCCAGAGGGCGTTGGCTCTCGATGTCCATATAGCCAAAGGTCTGACAGTCCACTAGGTCGGTCCCCTTAAAAACCGCCGTAGAGCAACAGGGCAGAATATTCTGGTCCACGTAAAACTGCATGCGTTGATGCATCTTGGAAAAGTCGTAGGAGGACTCTGCAACCTTCACTGGTTCACCCGTTTGTTGTTCATTGCTTTATTGCGGTCGCACTGCAAAGTCCTGCAGCAGTTGGTAAAAGGTCGCGACGCCCTGTTCTACATTGCTGATGCTAATGCGCTCATCGTTGCCGTGAATACCGGTTGCTTCTGAACTACCAAAAACAAATGGAGAATACCCGTAGCTGGTAATACCCATGTCACGAAAGAAGTGAGAGTCGGTAAAACCGCCGGCTACCGTGGGCACGACGCGGGCATCATGCCGTTCCTCAACGAGCTTCTCAATGGCTTTGAAAAGCGGCGTGTCGGTACGGCTGCTGGCCGGGGTGAAGCCCATGATCTTTTCGATGCTTATGGCATCGTCGTTGATGATTTGCCGAAGTTGATCAAAAAACTCCTCTGGATTTTGGTCTGGCAATAACCGGCAATCTAGCTCCGCTGAGGCCTCTGCTGGTACCACGTTAATTTTACTGCTGCCCTGCAATCGCGTAATCGAACAGGTGTTTCGCAGCAAGGCATGAGCGCCCGGGTTCTTCAGCCTCAGGCTGAGCATGAACTCCGGGTTCTTGGCGGCCTGAGCAATGCTTGCGTACTGGCTTCGCAGACCCTCGCCTTGATACGGCGCTATACCTTCGAACATTGCCGCCACCGGCGGCACCACATTAACCGGAAAATTGGTTTCACGAATGCGCTCCAACCCCCGCACCAGCCGCGTCACCGACGTCGCCACCTGTGGTGCTGAACCATGGCCCGGCCGACCCGTAGATGTTAACCGCAACCATAGGGGTACTTTTTGGGTCACTTCGACCATTACCGCGACACCTTGTTTGTAGCGGCGGCCAGAACCTCCCTCATTGAGCAGGTAACCTACATTGGCAAAAATTTCCGGGCGATTTTCCACCAGCCAGCCGGCACCAAATAACCCCCCTGCCTCTTCGTCCGCCGTGGCGATATACCAAACGTCACGGTTCAACGGCTGGCCACTGGCCGCCAGCGCAAGAAACGCTTGGAGCTGCACCATGCCAAGGCCCTTGGTGTCGATGGCTCCGCGACCGTAGATGTAGCCATTGAGGATATCGCCAGACAGAGGGTCCACCTGCCAATGCGCGGCGTTGGCGGGCACAACATCAATGTGGTGGAGCAAGACTAGTCCGGGAAGCTTACGGCCACTAGAATCCGGTACTCCCGGCAGCTTGGCCCATAAATTACCCCGACCGGGCGCAGATTCTGCGCTTTCGTAGGCGATGCCAGCGTCCCTTAACAGACTGCCCAAAAACACGACGCCCCGCGATTCATTGCCCGGGGGATTGATGGTGTCCACGTTGATGTAGCGAACCAAATTCGGCACTGCATCGTCGACATAGGGTTGCAACTCAAACCCGCGTGCGGGTCCGGCTACCAAGAACGCCACTGCCAGCAGGCAGACGCGCGAAATGCTGGAATTAATGGATTTTTGACTCATGCAGCCGCTCCCCACGTCTGGTATTTAGCGTTGAAAATAACTTTCTCTGACCATGCCCAAGTCGTCATAATCCCGCAATCAAAATAAGGGGATGTACATTGAAAATTTCTACGCTGATCAATTACGCGGGCGGTTTCAAAGAGGCTGTTGCGGAAATAAAGTCCTTGGAAAAAGCCGGTCTTGATGTGGCTTGGGTGCCTGAGGCCTACAGCTTCGACGCCCCATCAGCCATGGGCTATTTGGCTGCGGAAACCGAGCGCGTCATCATCGCGTCGGGTATTTTACCCATTTACACCCGTACGCCCAGCCTGTTGGCTATGACCGCGGCTGGCGTCGATTACCTATCCGATGGCAGAGCCATGTTGGGCTTGGGCGCCTCAGGCCCCCAGGTTATCGAAGGCTTTCATGGCCTGCCCTACACCGCTCCAGTAGCCCGCACTCGGGAGGTTATCGAGATCTGCCGGCAAGTCTGGCGACGAGAAAAAGTGCAGTACATGGGCGATCACTATCAGATCCCCCTGCCCCAAGACCAAGGCACTGGGCTTGGTAAGCCACTTAAGCTAATCAACCACCCAGTTCGTTCAGATATTCCAATCGCTATTGCCTCCTTGGGACCGGCTAGCGTGGCCGCGACGGCAGAGCTAGCAGATGCGTGGCTGCCAGCGTTTTATACCGCAGAAGCCGCCGATGCCGTCTGGGGCGACGCCTTGCGCAAGGGTAACGGCAAGCGCGCTGGCGATCGTGCCCCACTGGATATTTACGCCGGAGGTAGTGTGGCTATTGGCGAGGGCACCGAGTCACTGCGCGATCGCGCCCGACCGGGAGCCGCCCTCTACATTGGCGGTATGGGCGCTCGCTCGAAAAACTTTTACAACGACATTTTCTCTAAGAGCGGCTACGCCAACGAAGCTAAAATCATTCAAGACTTGTACCTTGCCGGCGAAAAGAAAGCCGCCGAAGAGGCCATTCCCGACGACTATTTGGCTAAAAGCTCGCTGATTGGACCAGAGGGCTTCGTCAAGGAGCGTTTGTACGCCCTCCGCGAATCTGGTGTCACCTCGTTAAACGTGAGCTTTGCCGGTGCTGATGCCGCCGAGCGCACCGCCCAATGCGAAAAGCTGCGTAACTTGGTGGACTCTTTATAGAAGACTCGCTGGGCGGGTCCGCAGCTCTTTAGGGGTTGCGGACGCGGATCAACCCCTCTTGCACGGTGGATGCGATCAGTTCGCCACCCTCAGTGAAAATGTTGCCCCGCGCGAACCCCCGGGCATGGGATGCACTGGGGGAATCAATGGCATACAAAAGCCACTGATTAAGATCCAGTGGTCGATGAAACCACATAGCGTGATCTAAGCTGGCTACCTGCATGTGTTCTCTTTTAAAGCTGCCCCGATGTGGCAGGCGGGCGGTACCAATCAGCACGTTATCCGATTCAAACACCAGCAGGCAGGCGGCCATCAAGGGATCATCGGGCACATGGCCGGTCGGGGTGAACCATACAAATTGTTCTGGCGGCTGAGGACTTTCTGACTGCAGCCGACGGAACTCGTGTCGCCAAGTCACAAAAGGTGCATCTAACAACGCCGGAGGGATTTTTTCCGCCGGCGGCGGCACCAGTTCTGGCTTTGGGGCCTGATGTTCTAATCCCGATTCTTGAATCTGAAACGACGCATCCATGTTGAAAATGGCTTCTCCACGCTGGGTCACCAAAATCCTACGTGTGGCGAAGGAGCGACCATCCCGAGCTCGCTCGACTCGAATAACCGCCGGTACCTTGGGATCCCCGGGCCGTAAAAAATACCCGTGCAGCGAGTGCACGCGTAAATCCTCAGAGACCGTGCGGCCACCAGCCATCAGCGCTTGAGCCATGATTTGGCCGCCATAAAGCCTGCCCTGCCGGCCTTCCGGGTGGTATGCACGAAAGACATTGTCCTCAATCTGCTCGAGATCAAGTAGTCCCATCAACTCCTGCAGTTTTTTTCCGTTACCCATCATCTGTATGACCCCAAATACCCTCAGTCCACACAGTAGGGTCCGTACAGTGGGTGATCTTCCAAGGCTCGGCGGCGTCCACGCTGGTCGATGATGTCCGGATAATTCCACAGCAAGTTCATGGACAGATCAGACTGGTCCATCGGGTTTCCTAGAGCATCGATCATTACTTGTGCATCTTCTTCAATCCATAGATCCTGTGGCAGTGCGCAAAGCATTTCCATTACCGCCAAGATGACCCCATCGTCGGTGGTACGTTGATCCGCAGCCTGTAGAGCCCACTGCCAGATGCCCTCGCTGTCGATTTCACTAGCCTGCCAAGACTGCAGCTTGGCCAAAACTTCCTGACGGTCCAAAGCGCTCATATTCCTTTCCTTAGGTCCTCTATCCTTACGTCTCTTTCCAATCCGGCGCTGCGACAGCTGTCGTCAGCCTTACCGTTGTGTCGCCGATATCACTAACTGGTAGTGGCCCGCGCTTTCCTCACCAGCCACGCGGCTTCTTTGCTGATATTCTACTCGGGAACAGCTTAAGAACCTACGTGATGAGGTTCTGTCCAAGCCACACCGGGTTGGCCATACAACGAACTGCTGATATCAATTACGAGGCCGTTATGAGCGCGTTAAAAAATACCGGTATTCCTCCAGCAGCCTGTGAATTCCAGTTCACTCACAGCTCGGGACCCGGCGGTCAACATGTCAACAAAACCTCTACCGCGGTGGAGCTGCGTGTGGATACAACTCTTCTGGAACTTGATGCCTACGCTCTCAGGCGGCTAATCGCCTCTCAGGCCAACCGCATCAATAAGCAGGGCATTTTAGTTGTGCAGGCAAGCAGCCATCGCTCACAGCTAAAAAACCGTCAGGAAGCCCTTGCCCGAGTAGAGGCCATGATCCAAGACGCCAAACAGCGACCGAAAAAACGGATTGCTACCGGCCCCAGCCAATCGGCTAAACGAAAACGGGTAGATCGCAAGAAAAAACACGGCACCACCAAACAACAGCGTCAAAAACCCGATTGGTGAGTCGCCCAGTCAAAAGGCGCGCGAGGTATATCGAAGCTTTTCCGCTAGGGGCTGCCACTTTCTTTTTGTACCAAGAAATTCACGACGTCTAACATGCCTTCGCTGGACCCAGCCATTTTACCGTTAACACGGTACTTGCCGTTGACGATGAGGGTGGGCACACCGGTTATGCCATAAGCCCGGCTTTTCGCCTGAGCCTGCATCACCCGGCTACGCACAAAGAACGAGCTAAAGGCCTTTTTGAATGCCTCGGTGGTCACACCGGCTTCATTCACAAACAATTCAGCCATTTTAGCCTCATCTCGGAGGTTTACTGGCTTGACGTGAACGGCCTCGAACAGCGGCACGTGCATTTGTTCGCTGACGCCCAAAATCTCCGCGGTATAAAAAGCCTGAGCCATTAACGCCCAGTCACTGGAAAAAACCGCTGGGAGTCTGCTAAAGGAGGCACTGGCGGGTTTGCCATCGCTTTCCCAGCGCTCCAATACCGGATCAAAGCTATAGCAGTGGATGCACATATAGGAAAACACCTCGACCACCTCTACTTGAGGGGGCCGGGTATCCTCCAGCCCCGTCTGAACCGGAACGTCGAGGCGCTCGTAGTGTGTGCCTTCAACGAATTGCTCTTCAGCCAGTGCCCAGGGTGAGGTGAGGCAAGCAGCCAAAAAGATGATGATGGTCTTAACGGTCTTTGTGAACATCGTCTATCTCCGTCACGTTTGCGGGTCTTTAGCAGAAGTTCTGCGTCAAACGGATTAATTTAAGCCGCTGATGTAATCGGCCAAAACTGCTATCTCGCGATCAGACAACCCTCGAGACACGCCACGCATCATACCGCCATACTCTTCGTCCGATCGGCGAGCACCTTCACGGTAGGCAACCAGTTGCGCTGCGGTGTAAGCGACAGATTGACCACCAATTCGTGGAAACCCTGCCTGAGCGTTACCGGCACCGTTGGGACCGTGGCAGGCACTGCACGCTGCCACACCTTTCTCTGCGATACCGCCCTTGTAGATCTTTCGGGCCAACGCGATGTCTTCATCGCTTCCAGTGGCTTGCGCGGCCTTGGACGGCAAACTTGCATAGTAGGCTGCAAGGTCATCCAAGTCTTGCTCGCTCTTGCCCACAAGCTGGGCGGTCATCAGCGCAACATCGCGCTCGCCAGATTGAAACATTTTTAGCTGCTTGGCCAAGTAGCGTTCATTCTGACCTGCCAGCTGGGGGTAAGAGGGATCAATGGCCGAGGCGCCGTCTTGACCATGGCAGGAGGCACAAACCATTGACCCTGCTTTACCTGCTTCAGGATCTCCGGCGGCCGACGCTTGGAACGTGGTTACGCCCATGAGCGCAGAAATAATCATTAGTTTTGCTGCGGCTATGCGAACACTCATTTATGTTTTCCCTAATTCACTGACAAATTACTGACGCGACACCCTCAACAATATGCGATTAAACACAGCTCAGATGCGCACTGATAAAACTCGTGGCCAGGGCTATGTCGGATAACCCAAGGCGATTCTTCGTACCGACCCGCAAGGCTCCTCTGAGTATAATGCGCCAGCGGTGATACACTGCCCCAAACCTTCCGACCCCAACTAGCTACAGGTGCCGAAGTGCCATGCGCATTTCAGCGCTCGTGAGGCCGCGAGATTATATACAAGATGACCGAGAATGTGTCTTTGCCAGAACGTTTGGAAGCAACCTTTTTAACCAGTTCACCTGACTTAAAACGTTGTCCCCCTATCGAGGGCGCCGAAGTCGCCTTTGCCGGTCGGTCAAACGCCGGTAAATCCTCTGTGCTGAACCAGTTAACCGGCAATCGACGCACGGCAAAAGTCAGTAAAACGCCGGGGCGCACGCAATTACTCAACTTTTTTGATGTGCGAACAGGCGGTCGGCTAGTGGACTTGCCCGGCTACGGCTATGCCAAGGCGGGCAAGGAGGCGCAAAAAAACTGGCAGAGCGCAGTCAATCACTACTTGTCCTACCGCGATGCGCTGGCGGGCATTGTTCTGGTCATGGACATTCGACACCCCAATCAGGCCTTTGACCAAGAAATGTTGAACTGGGCCGAAGCCAGCGAGCTGCCGATTCATGTGCTGTTGAACAAAGCCGACAAGCTCAGCTTTGGTGCGCAGAAGCAGGCGGTGGCTAAAATTCAAAACCTATACAAAACCCATCCAACCGCAACATTTCAGGGATTCTCGGCGGCCCGGGGCCAAGGCAAACCCGAGCTGATGGGCAAACTGCTGGATTGGCTGGCCACACCCGTCGACTCGAAAGACTGAACCTTGGGCGTTTGCCCATCCATCGAGCCAGCTCCAAGCGGCGCTTTAGTGGGCCTGATCCCAGTTCTCGCCGACCCCGGTATCTACCACCAAGGGAACATTGAGTGATGCAGCCTCCGACATGCGCTGGATCACGCCGCTATCCAAGGCCTCTACATCAGCTTCGGCCACTTCAAAGACCAGTTCATCGTGCACCTGCATGATCATCCGAGCATCCAGGCCACTACCGGGCAGCCACTGTTGAACCGCCATCATGGCGAGCTTAATAATGTCCGCGGCGGTTCCCTGCATGGGCGCATTAATCGCCGTTCGCTCAGCCGCCTGCCTCCTGGGTACGGCCTTGGCGTTGATCTCAGGTAAGTAGAGCCTGCGGCCAAATACCGTTTCAACAAAGCCTTGCTCCGCTGCCAGGGCCTTCGTTTCTTCCATATAACGAAGCACGCCGGGATAGCGGTCGAAATAACGGTCTATGTAGTCCGCGGCAAGGCCGCGAGAAATATTCAATTGTTTGGCTAACCCAAAGGCAGACATGCCGTAAATTAGGCCGAAGTTAATGGCCTTTGCGCTGCGCCGCTGCTCATCCGCAACCTCGTCCGGAGCCAACCCAAAGACTTCTGCTGCGGTAGCTCGGTGAATGTCTTGGTTTTCGGCGAAGGCTTGAGTCAGCCCGGCGTCTCCGGAAAGGTGCGCCATAATTCGCAGCTCGATCTGAGAATAGTCAGCAGCCAACACCAGATTCCCCGGTGGCGCCACGAATGCTTGTCGGATGCGCCGGCCTTCCAAATTGCGAATAGGGATGTTCTGGAGGTTCGGGTCCGATGACGACAGCCGCCCAGTGGCCGCCACTGCCTGATGATAGGAAGTATGAATGCGCCCAGTTTCTCGATTTATGTCTAGGGGCAGCTTATCTGCATAGGTCGACTTGAGTTTCGCCAGGCTCCGATAAGCCAAAACCTTTTCTGGCAGTTCGTAGTCCTGAGCCAAATCGACCAACACCGCTTCAGCGGTAGACGGTTGGCCTCCCGGCGTTTTCTTCAACACCGGCAGGCCCATCTTGTCATACAAAATCACCTGCAGTTGCTTTGGGCTGTCGAGATTGAAATTCTCGCCAGCCAACGCCCAAACTTCTTGGGTCAGTTCATTTAAGCGGTCTGCTAATTCGGCGCCATGCTGTTTCAACATGCGGCCGTCCACCAAGGTACCTCTTCGCTCCACGTCCGACAGAATGCGCACCAAGGGCATATCGATGTCGCTATAGACTCGGCTCAAACTTGGCTGAGCCTGTAACTGGGGATACAGGCAATGGTGCAACTGCAACGTAACATCTGCATCTTCTGCAGCGTAATCACCGGCGGTTTCCAGCGGCACCTGATTGAAGGTGAGTTGTTTCGCGCCTTTGCCAGCCACGTCCTCAAAGTGAATGGTTTTACGATCTAGGTAGTAGCCAGCCAAGGCGTCCATATTGTGCCGAGTTGCAACGCTGTTTAGCACATAGGATTGAAGCATCGTGTCGTGAATCGGACCTTCAATAGCAACGCCGTACCGCGCCAGCACACTCATATCATATTTCAGATTTTGGCCTACCTTGGCGATCTTGGGGTTTTCGAGCACTGGCTTCAGGGCTTCAATCGCGGTTGCTAACGAAATCTGATCCGGCGCGCCGGGGTAATCATGGGCAACCGGCAGGTAGGCCGCGTGACCTGGACTGACCGCAAAAGAAAACCCTACCAGCTCAGCGTCCATGTAGTTGATGCTGGTGGTCTCCGTATCAATGGCGATTAACTCTTGGTCGCTTAGGCGCTGGATCCATTCACTTAACTGAAGCTCGTTTAAGACCAGATCGTAATTGGTTTCAACCGGCTCCTGCACAACCTCATCTGTGGCCCGTGCGTCGTCGGCAACACCCGCTGAATCGACCTCTTCCAGCCAGGATTTAAATTCGAATTCGCGGTAGAACTGACCCAGCACTCCCACATCCGGTTCAGTAGGCACCAGATCGGCAAAGTGAAGCGGCAGGTCTACATCACATTTTATCTGGGTTAGGGCGCGAGACAGTGGCAGCTGTTCCAGACTGTCGCGCAAGTTCTCACCAACCTTGCCCTTCACCTCATCCGCATTGGCCATCAGCTCATCTAGCGAACCATATTGATTGAGCCATTTTGCCGCTGTCTTTGGGCCAACCTTTGGCACGCCGGGGATGTTGTCCACGCTGTCACCCATGAGTGCCAAATAGTCGACGATCTGTTCAGGCTTAACGCCGAACTTCGCTACGACCCCTTCCGCGTCCATGGTGGTTTCGGTCATGGTGTTTACCAGCGTCACAAAGGGTGTAACCAGCTGGGCCATGTCCTTGTCGCCGGTGGAGATCACCGTGTGTTTTTGTGACGCAGTCGCTTGAGCCGCGTAGGTGCCGATAACGTCGTCTGCTTCAACGCCTTCGACCATGATAAATGGCAGCCCCATTGCCTTAATCATTTCATGCAGCGGCGCAATTTGTTCCCGCAGATCGTCGGGCATCGTGCTTCGATTCGCCTTGTACTGATCGTACATGTCGTCACGAAAGGTTTTGCCCGGGGCATCGAACACTACCGCCAACGGGCTTGTTGGATAGTCCTTTGCCAAGCGCCGCAACATACTGATCACGCCTCGAATCGCTCCGGTCGGATGGCCGCTGGTGCTGCGCAAATCCGGCAACGCGTAAAACGCTCGAAACAAATAGGAAGACCCGTCAACCAGCACAACAGGGCCGTGGAGTTCTGTCGCCTTGGGCGTTAAATTGTCTACCACGTTATGCTCCCGTCGCTCATGATAATTTCGGTTTCAATTATGACCTTACTCGCACCACGATCGCTAGAAAGTGTGCAGCGTCAAACACTCAAGGCGCTGCTGCTTTGCCTACTCGCAGCTGGGGTCCTCGCAGGATCGCTGCTGTCCCATGCTGCCCAGCCCGGCCCAGATGTGGTGGTTATCGCGGAGAAGGATCGGATGGTCTACGAATTTAGGCAAAACGGACAACTGCGCATGATCCGAGTAGTGCCGTCGTTTGGTAAGCCTTATTACCTCGTGCCAAAGGACCCCACCCAAGCCGGAGGTGACCTGCGGCGCGTCGAAAGTCTGGTGCCCAGCTGGGTGCTCTGGGAGTTCGAGTAGGCGACGTTGCTCACCCTTCGGCAGCGCATTCATCGCGCTGTAGACAACATATTTTCTTAAGCTACCTGAAGCAGATATAGGCCGAAGTACTCGTCTTGATCCAGCCAATGCTTCGAGCATCGAAAGCCGGCACTTTGTGCCAGTGCCACGAACTCCGACGGCGCGTATTTGTAGGAGTTTTCGGTATGCAGCAGTTCTCCCACCTCAAAGTCGAAGGCGACACCGCCGACAACCACTTGCTGGTCGCATAGGCTGCGCAAAAACATCTCAATACAGCCCTTGGCTTCGTTGTACCGAGCCATATGCTGAAAATTTTCCGGCTGGAAATTGGCCCCAAGCTCCCGGTTCAAATGAACAAGGGCATTGAGATTGAAGGCCGCGGTTACACCGGCGGCGTCTGCATACGCGCGCTCTAGCACCAGCGGATCTTTTTTACAGTCCACCCCAATCAGGAAATAACCGTTTGTGCCGAGGGTATCCCCAACCTGCCGCATAAATTCCCGTGCTTGAGTTGGCTCGAAATTGCCGATGCTTGAACCGGGAAAGAACCCCACCCGATGCAATTCGTCAACTTGCGCCGGTAGAGCCATGTCCTGAGTGAAGTCCGCGCAGACGGGAAAGACACTTAGTTCAGAGAAGTCCCGTGACAAGGCTGTCGCCGTACTGAGCAAATAGTCCCGAGAAATATCCACCGGCACATAGGCGCTTGGCCCCAGCGCTTCCAACAACTTGCGTATTTTAAGAGAGGATCCGCTTCCATATTCGATCACGCAGCTATCCTGACCAATTAACTCGGCGATTTCGGGCAGGTGCGCGTCGAATAAGGCCAGCTCTGTACGGGTGGGGTAGTACTCCTCCAGCTCGGTAATCGCTTCAAAAAGCTGGGACCCCTGCTCATCGTAAAAAAACTTTGGTGATAGGCTTTTCGCGTTTTGGCCAAGACTTGCGCACACCTCTGACAGGGTATCGTCCTTGGGTGGGTGCAAATCAAGAAATGCGAAGTTGTGGGTTTGAGAATTCATAGATCTTTGGCCAAACGAATACCGCTAAATTGCCAAGCGTCCTTGGGATAGAAAAAATTTCGGTAGCTGGGACGTATATGATCCCTCGGTGTTGCACATGACCCGCCCCGCAGCACCCACTGGCTGCTCATGAATTTCCCATTGTACTCACCAAGAACCCCAGGCAACGGGCGATATCCCGGATAGGGTCCATAACTGCTGCCGGTCCACTCCCAAACGTCACCAAATAGCTGCTTGGTATCAGGACCCAGAGGTCTTGGGTGAAACCCGCCCTCCTCAACGAAATTGCCGCTAATGACCTGATCACGAGCCGCAACTTCCCATTCAAATTCTGTTGGCAGCCGAGCATCAGACCATGCGGCGAAAGCCGCCGCTTCATAGCCACTGACATGCACCACCGGAGCATCAAGATCCAGCTTGTTCAAACCACCATCCAGCCGATATTCGTACCATTGGTCGTCATGAATGCGCCAATATAGAGGGCGCTGCTGATCTTCCGGCTGCCTATTGGCCCAAGCCTCGGACAGCCACAAGTCCGGGCGACGGTAGCCGCCGTCATCCATAAACGCTAAGAACTCTCTGTTCGTCACCAAACGATCGGCGAGGGCAAAGGACCGAACAAAAACCGAGTGGCGTGGAAGCTCGTTATCAAAGCAAAATCCAGAGGTGGCGCCAATCTCTACCAAGCCCGGCTGGAATTCATCAAACCCTAGTGGCTGGTGCTGAATTCGCTCTGCCGTCTTGAGGTTCGCGACTTCTTTTTCGTCACTCCCTGCCTCAGAAGAACCGGTTACGTAAGGCGGATGCAACGGATTGTGTCCGAGATTGTATTTAATATCTGTCAGCAGCAGCTCTTGGTGTTGCTGCTCGTGATGCAGCCCCAACAACAAGATCCGGCTTATCTCAGTCCAACAACCATCTCGCTCAGCCGTCGCCAGCAAGGCGCACACCTTGGCATCTACGTGTTGGCGATAGGCCATTACTTGATCGACAGTGGGTCGGGACAGGTGACCCCGACGCGACCGCGGAAACGGCTCTCCAACCCCGTTGTAATAGGAGTTAAACAGGTGCTCAAAGGCTGGGTGAAAGGCGCCGAAGTCTGTGCTGAAGGTTTTCAGTAGGAAAGTTTCAAAGAACCATGTGGTGTGTGCCAGATGCCACTTCGGCGGACTGGCATCGGCCATTGGCTGAACGCCATAGTCCTCTATCTGTAAGGGTGCGCAGAGGGTTTCCGTAGCCAATCGCGTTTTTGTGTAAGCTGCCAACGCACTGTTGGCGCCATCGAAATCAGCAGGCTGTTGCGTCTTCGGTGGGTGAGCCATCTCTGGTTGAAAAGTAGTGCCCGCGCTCATAGACCACCTTAGTCACGAATGCCCTGAATCCTGAGCAGTTATCGGATTAGACCCTTGGTGAATCTTCCTAGCTCAACCTGTCGTCCGAACACCTCTGCCTGCATGTGGCAATTGCGCCAATGCGCGAAGTGAGCCGGCTTTGTTCACAGGCCTAAAACTGTGCCGCCAACGTCTGAAAAGTCAGCCTAATAGTCTCGGCATCATGTGGCAACTTAATGAATCCATGGTAGTGGCCCCTTGGGTTAACGATCACGATATTGCCAGTGTGGTCTACGGTATAAGCATCCTCTAGTGCCACGGGTGCGGTGTCAGCTGGGCTACTTAGGGGTACTTTGGCGAAGGCCACATTGAGTTGGCTCGTTAAAGACACCAGCGCTTGCCGAGAGCCCGTGACGCCTAGAAACCGTGGTGAAAAGGCCGTCGTATAGCTGCCTAGCTGTTCAAGGCTGTCCCGATCCGGATCCACGGACACTAAGATGCCTTGGAACAGATCCGCCTGTGCCGGATCCTGAGCGCGCAGCTCGCGTTCTGCGGTACCCAAAACCGCCATGCTGGTTGGGCAAACATCCGGGCAATTTACGAAGCCAAAGAAAATAAAATTCCAGCGCCCTTCCAAATCAGAGCGTTCAAACGCCTCGCCGGTATGTGTCTGTAACTGAAATGGCGCAATGTCCCGCGGCTTGGGCAAGATAAACACGCCCTTGGCTCGCATTTCTTCCTCTGACAGCTGAGGCACACGAATCACACTGACGACAAACATCACCAACACTATGGAGATGAACACCAAGCAAAGAAGAACGGTACTTTTAATCGTATTCACAGATTAGGCCGATATCGGAGTCATTTGAATGGGCGCTTCAAGGCTGAGGCCAAGAAACAAATAGTGGTCTACCAGCATCAGCAAAAACAATGCACCCAGATAAACGATGGAATACCGGAACGTCTCCATAGGTGCTTTTTCATTTTTGTTGAGAAGCAGCACAATCGCCCAGTACAAAAAACCTGCTCCCAACGCTAACGCACCAGCCAAATAAATGGGCCCAGACATGGTAATGACGAAGGGCAAGACCGATGCGATTACCAGCAGTATGGTGTAAAGCAATATGTGCAGTCGCGTATAGGCTTCTCCGTGGGTAACCGGCAGCATGGGCATACCAACGTCTGCGTACTCATCCTTTCTTTCCAGAGCCAAGGCCCAAAAGTGCGGCGGTGTCCAAGCGAAAATAATCAGCACCAGCAGCAAACCGCCGGGATCAATACTGTTGGTGACGGCCGTCCACCCAAAAAGCGGGGGCGCGGCACCGAACAATCCGCCGATGACGATGTTCTGGGGCGTCGCCCGCTTGAGGTACATGGTGTAAATAAATCCGTAGCCAACCCAAGACGCCAAATTCAACCAAGCGGTTAGCGGATTAACAAAGAACCACAAGACCAGCATACCCACCAAGCCTGTAACGGCACAAAACACCATGGCCTGCTGATTGTTAACACGACCTGTCGCCACGGGACGATTGTCCGTTCGCGCCATCTGAGCGTCGATGTGTTGGTCGGCAATATGGTTGACCACCGCTGCCGATCCCGCCACGAGGGCGATGCCAAGGCTGCCGAACACCAGGGTAGACATAGCAACCGCGCCGGGGGTTGCTAGAAACATGCCGACGATGGCACAGAGCAACATCAGCACAACAACGCGCGGTTTGCACATCTCGAGATAATCTTGCCAGGTGGCGCCGGTGACAGCTTCACTCATTGTTACTGGGTACTCAGACATTGGGCTGCACGGTCCGCAGCCGGGGCGCGAAGTTTATAGTAACCAGCACCAGCAGCAAGAGGGCTCCAACCGTGTTATGTGCAGTCGCGTTCAGCAGAGGCAGAACCCAGACCACGTTTAAAATGCCTAAGGTAATTTGAACAACCAATGCGGCGAGCAACGCATAGCCCACGATAGCGACCTGCTTAACCATTTGAACCACCAACCCACCAACAACGCAGAGCACTATTAAGGCGCCAATGCGGTGAACCCAATGAATAGCCATCCGAGCTTCACTGGTCATCAATCCCCCCAAGTAGTTGGGGCCAACGCTTTGGAAAACATTAAACCCTTGCTGTAAATCCATAGGCGGCGAGTAGGTGCCATCGCAGCTGGGGAAGTCGTAGCAGGCTAAGGCTGCGTAGTTGGAGGAAACCCACCCGCCTAGGATAATTTGAATCACGACGGCCACGAAGGCTACCTTGGCCAGCAGTGACGGGGCGGGTAAGGCCTGCACAATTCGGGAAGCGCCGCCCTGACGAAGGTACAACAACCAAATCAGGCTAAGGGTCGTGAACCCACCGAGTAGATGCCCTGTAACAACCTGAGGCCAGAGTTTCAGTGTGACGGTCCACGCGCCAAAAGCCGCCTGACACAGAATCACAACCATCAGCACGCTGGTCAGTGTAACCGGGGTGTCTTCCAACTGGCGGCCTCGGTAGGCTTTTACCAACATCAGAAACACCAGCAGCAGTAAGACGCCCGCGATGTAACGATGTCCCATTTCCCACCAAGCCTTGGCAAATTCCACCGGCGCATCGGGATATAGTGCTTCCGCCATGCTGATTTCTTCAGCTTGATCAGGAACCGTTAAAAATCCGTAGCAACCCGGCCAATCCGGACATCCCAAACCGGCATCGGCCAGTCGAGTATAGGCACCGACAGAGACTACTAGGAGAGCGAAAATGACGCCGAAGCCGGCGAGTTTTCTGATTTGTGCGTTAACCAATTTGAGAGACCTTTAGTAAGCGTTTGAGATCTGCGAGCAGCAATTTCGGATTAATGTCTAACGGATAGAAAAAAACCAAGTTTCCATTGGGGTCAACAATGTAGATGCCATCTGGAGTTTGTTGCCGCAGTGACTGGATGCGCAGCAGGTCCGGCTGATCGTCTGGGATGACAAAGGCTGCGTCCGTTGTTATCCCGCGCCGCACGCGCTTGGCTTCCTTGTTGAGCAATATGTGGGCGGCTCTGAGCTTCTGCAATGCTTCGGCACACACAACATCACATTGGTCAGCTACTGTCCAAAGCCACCACTGGCTAGAAGTGGATAGTGGCGAACCGTCTGGTATTCGCCACTGCAACTGATCCACCGTAACAAGAGGTTGGACGAATGTGCCGTTGTTGGTGGTGCCCCAGCGTTCGCCGTCTTGGGCAGCAAAAAACAGGGCGTAGGAACCACCCAAGGAACACAATGCCATAATCAAAATAATGGCCAATTGTTTACGCCCGCTGGTAGGTTTGTGTTGCTCCGATTGTTCCATAACGCTTCCGTTGTTAGTGAATAGTGTTTAACGCGCTCATGCTGCGTTTGCTGGTGACCTTGGCCATCCCTTCGCAAATCAACCGCGACTGACTGGATGTCTTAGACCCAGATAGCAGTACCCTAAAACTAGGACCGCGGCTAAACCAAACCAGGTGACGGCATATCCTCGATGTTTGTCGTCCGACAGCCTCGATGCGAAAGGAGCCGGCTCCAAAACGCTGGGCTGGCCAGGCTCCAATCTCAGCTCCACCGGCCACGCCCCAGCTGCTAGAGCCATGCGCTTGATGTTGGCCCTTTGAATAACCTTCGGCCAAGAGGTACTCCATTGCTGGTCGCCCCATGCGGGAATCAGCCCTAACTGAGGCCAAGCTGTGGCAATCAACGTGATATCTTTTGCAGGGGTTCGGATGACGGGTAGCTCATCTCGCCCTGCAGAGGCCGTAAAGCCTCGATTGATTAACAGCCTGCCGTGAGAGCGGTCGCTGAAGACTTGATATACCCAAAAGCCTACGCTTCCATTCGAGACTTGATTATCCAACAGAAAGATCTCGGGATGGTATCGGCCCGACAATCGCAAAGCTTGAAAAGGCTGGGACAGTGTCTCGGGCGATGGCGACAAGGGCAGTTCGGTCAATTTAGCAAGATATTGATTTTCCAGAGCGCGTTTCTGCTCTCCGCGCTCTACCTGCCATACGCCCAAACTGAGAAGAATTGGTAACATTACGACGAAAAATGCGGTCATGCGCCAACCTGGGTCAAACTTCATCATCACTCCACGCTCACAAGCCATTGATACAATGGTCTTGAATCCAAGTGGAGGCGCCCGGCCGTGCTGAAAGTCATTATTGTCATTTTATTGATCTGCGTCGTTCTCAGTCTGATGAGCGGCCTTGTCTTTCTTTTTAAAGATACGGGTAAGCCGGAGAGCCGCAGGCTTTGGTATGCGCTGGGGATTCGAATCACCTTTGCCACACTGTTGCTGCTGGCCACGGGCTATGGATTCTACACTGGTGAACTGCGCATGGGCCTTAACGCGCCTTGGCACGAGTCCACCGAAACCGTAAGCGTCACTAAAGACCCTGATGAGGCACGATAGATAATCTGTACCGACAGACAAAATCGACTTAACAAAAAAGGGGCTTGTTGCCCCTTTTTTGTTCCGCGCCTACTGCCCACCGATCCGTTAGAACACGTATACGAAGAAGAACAATCCGACCCAAACGACGTCTACGAAGTGCCAATACCAACTGGAAGCTTCAAAGCCGAAGCAATCTTTCGGCGAGAAATGTCCCTTAAACGCTCTGAACAGCTGAATCAGTAGCATGAAAGTCCCCAGCGTCACGTGAAAACCGTGAAAACCGGTGAGAATAAAAAACGTTGATCCGTATATGCCGCTGCCTAGGGTCAGTCCCAGCTCGGTGTAGGCGTGAATGTACTCTTCTACCTGCAACACCAAGAAGATGGCGCCCAACAACACGGTAAAGCCCAGCCAACCAATCAGCTTATTACGGTTTTGCGATTTGATTGCGTCATGGGCGAAATGCACTGTAACGCTGGAGCTGAGAAGAATCACGGTGTTGTAGAAGGGCAAATACGCTGTCCAAGCACTGACGTCGGTGACGCCAGGCGCTTGCATGCTTTCACCGGGGTTAACGAACAAAGCTGGATCAGGGTTTTGTACAACTGGCCACGTCGCTTCGAAGGCAGGCCACAGATAGTTGGTGATGCCTTTGTCCCCTTCACCGCCTAACCAAGGCACGACGAAGGTTCGAACATAAAACAATGCGCCAAAGAACGCTGCGAAAAACATCACTTCTGAAAAGATGAACCATCCCATGCCCCAGACGTAACTCTTTTGGACGGATTCGTTATTGAGGCCCGCGGTATTCTCTTCAATGACCTTGGCGAACCAGCTGTACAAAACCAAGGCCACGATGGCGAAGCCTATGGTTGACTGAGTTGCGTCCCCAGTGCCACCAGCGCTGACGTCATTCAGCCAACCGGCCAAACCGGTCACCGTTAACATCAGGCCAAAGGCCAAAAACACGGGGTACCAGCCGGACTCCGGTACGTAGTAAATCGACTTATCGACGTCGGCCGAGTTAGCCATGAGACTCCTCCACTAAAACTGTTAACTAACCGCCAGCTACTGCTAAACGGTCTTGTGAGCCATTACCCTGAATGGCTGATAGATCTACGCGGTCTGTGATATCAAAAAGAGCATAGCTCAGATTAATCGAACCCACGTTTTTCGGCAGCTCGCGCCCTACGATGAAGCGCATGGGCATTTCCACTTCCTCTCCTGGCTGAAGTATTTGTTGCTCGAAGCAAAAGCACTCAGTCTTGTGGAAAAATTCCGTTGCCGAGAACGGCACCAGCGATGGTATCGCTTGTGCAACCATGGTCTTGTTCGTCGTGTTTTTGACAAAAAAACTGACGGTTTTGGCTTCGCCAGGATGGACCCTCACCGCACCCTTGCCCGACCAAAACTTCCACGGCATACCCTCATTGGTATTGGTCAAAAAATTGACTTTAACGAGCCTAGAGCGATCTGGCTCTGTGCTCGCTTCGTCAAAAACGTAAGGGCCACCGGTTTTCCCGTTGAGCCCTGTCACTTCACAAAACAGGTCATAAAGCGGCACCAAGGCGAAGGCGAATCCGCACATGCCAAGCACGATCAGTGACGTCTTACGTACCGTCTTTTTAATGCCCGCTTGTTGAGACTGCTCCGCCATAGTTTTCTCGGCCTTAGCCCAATACCTCTTCGTCCTTCACGACCGGTGGTTGCGTAAAGGAATGGTAAGGCGCTGGCGATGGCAGCGTCCACTCCAATCCCTTGGCGCCTTCCCATGACCGTCCTGTGGCTGGAGCTCCAGACCGCAAAGACTTAATGATCACGTACAGGAAGAACACCTGAGACAGACCGAAAATAAACGCACCCACACTGGAGATCATGTTGAAGTCCGCGAACTGCAGCGGGTAATCGGGGATACGGCGTGGCATTCCAGCCAACCCTGAGAAATGCTGGGGGAAAAACGTCACGTTGACGCCGACAAAGGACAGCCAGAAGTGGATCTTGCCCAAGGTCTCATCGTACATTTTGCCGGTCCATTTCGGGAACCAGAAGTAAACCGCGGCGATGATCGAGAACAAAGCGCCGGGCACCAGAACGTAGTGGAAGTGGGCGACCACAAAATAGGTGTCGTGATACTGGTAGTCCACAGGCGTGATGGCCAGCATCAATCCAGAGAACCCACCCATGGTAAACAAGACAACGAAAGCGATGGCGAACAGCATGGGCGTTTCGAATGTCATCGAGCCCCGCCACATGGTAGAGATCCAGTTAAAGACCTTCACGCCCGTTGGGACAGCGATCAGCATGGTGCTGTACATAAAGAACAACTGGCCAGCCAAGGGCATACCCACCGTAAACATGTGGTGAGCCCAGACGATGAAGGACAGGAAGGCAATCGACGCCACCGCATAAACCATGGAGGTGTAGCCAAACAGGCGCTTACGGGCAAATGCCGGAATGATGTGAGAGACAATGCCGAAGGCCGGCAGAATCATAATGTAGACCTCTGGATGGCCGAAGAACCAGAAAATGTGCTGGAACATGACCGGATCACCGCCGCCCGCGGCATTAAAGAAACTGGTGCCAAAGTGGATATCGAACAACATCATGGTTACTGCGCCAGCCAGAACGGGCATTACCGCAATCAGCAGATAGGCTGTAATTAACCATGTCCATACGAACATTGGCATTTTCATCAGCGTCATACCAGGAGCGCGCATGTTTAAGATGGTCGCAATAATGTTAATGCTGCCCATGATCGACGATGCACCCATCAGGTGTACCGCGAAGATGAAATACGTCACCGAGGGTGGCGCATAAGTCGTGGACAGCGGCGCGTAGAAGGTCCAACCGAAGTTAGGGCCGCCGCCTTCCATGAACAACGTAGAAATCATCATGCCGAAGGCAAAGGGCAAAATCCAAAAGGATAGGTTATTCATTCGAGGCAAGGCCATGTCTGGCGCACCAACTTGCATCGGAATTAACCAGTTCGCCAAGCCCACAAAGGCCGGCATGATGGCACCGAAGACCATGATCAGGCCATGGTTGGTGGTCATCTGATTAAAGAACTCTGGCTGCACAAATTGCAAGCCTGGTTGGAATAGTTCAGCCCGGATAACTAAGGCCAGAACCCCGCCCACCAAAAACATGGCAAAACTGAACCACAAGTACAGTGTCCCGATGTCTTTGTGGTTGGTGGTGAACAGCCATCGCTTTAAGCCCTTTTCGGGGCCGTGTGCGTGGTCGTCGTGGTGATCTGCGTGAATAACTTCGCTCATGACTATTCCTTACTGACCGTTGGAAAGATTAATAACGTCTTGTGGCTGGGACATGTCTCCCACGTCGTTGCCGAACGCGTTGCGCTGATAGTGGACTACGGATGCCAGTTGCGCCGGGTCAAGCTGACGTCCGAAGGCTTGCATGGCCGTACCCGCAACTCCATTTATGACTAAGTTCAAGTGATCGTCTCGGGGACCGAGGGCAACAGCGGAACCTGCAATGGCAGGAAATACAGGTGCCACACCTTCGCCGTTGGCCATGTGGCATGACGCACAATACGTTCCGTAGACCGTTTCGCCCTGAGCCATTAACTCTTCGTGGGTCAAATCGTTGCCGATGGTTTCCTGGCGAACCAGCTCAGTTGATACTTGAGAGGCGTACCAAGCGTCGAATTCCGCTTCCGGCATTACTTCAACCACGATCGGCATAAACCCGTGGTCCTTGCCGCATAGCTCCGTGCACTGACCACGGTAGATGCCGGGTTCTTCTACGATCGTCCATAGCTCATTCAACATCCCGGGCACTGCATCTCTCTTGATGCCGAAGTCGGGTACCCACCACGCGTGAATTACATCCTCGGCGGTGATCAGAAAGCGCACTTTACGATTCGTGGGGATGCGCAAGTACTCGTCCACGTCTAATAAGTAGTTATCGTCTTTGACCGATTGGTTGTATATCTCGTCCCGAGGTGTCGACATGACAGAGAAGAACGACAGCGTGTTGTTGTAGTCGTCATCTAAATATTTGTACTGCCACTTCCACTGGTAACCGCGGACTTCGATCGACATGTCCTCGCCGCCGGTGTCGTACATGGCAACCAGCACTTGGGTTGCTGGAATGGCCATGACGATAAGAATCAATGTGGGAACAATGGTCCATGCCAGCTCTAGCTTGGTGCTCTCGTGAAATGTCGCAGGCTCTACGCCCTTGGACTTGCGGTGGGCAAAGACAGACCAGAACAGCACACCGAACACCACCACGCCGATAGCAACACAGATCAAAAAGATCGTCATGTGGAGGTCATAAACCTGACGACTGATATCCGTTACCCCAACGCGCAAGTTCAACTCGTCCGCTGCGGCTAGGCCGGTTAGCAGCATCGTTGACAGTCCGACAATTCCTCGCAAAAGCTGATGTTTCATTTTGCTCTTTCTCTCTACTTAGTCCGTGGCGCCCATGGGCCCTGTAAATTTCTCTAATGCTTGCCTGTTACTGCTTGCCTATTCGCCAAGCCAGCCGACTCCCCGCTGACCACCTCTTCAAGGCGCGCGTTTTATAGCGACATCGGGAAATCACTCTTTTCTGTTGCTTCTAGCCAGCGCGGCCCATCCTTCGCCTCAGCAGCCTTGTAAATTCCACACAGACCCTACCGGTCCGTTATTCACATGCGATACTTACGCAACCTGCTCTGAGCCGAATGCAAAGAACCATTCCTTCCGGTAGGCGCCTTGCTTTTTCAACCAAGTTTCTAGTCCTGATTTTACATGGCATCTCATTCGACGCGTTTCGCACCCGCACTCTTGGTCCCTTCTCCTCCCAAAAGCGGTGCATTTTCCACATCTCAATGACGACGCTTCAATGGCCTTTCACTCAAATTGACTCAAGTGAAAGCGCGGCGATTATAGCAGCCAAGGCTTTAGGGGCAACTTGTTCGAACCAATAAACTTGGACAATTCCAATTATTTGCGGTGCTTTTCTCGTTGAGCTAGGAAGGTTTCGAGGCACTCGGATCGATGATTTTCACAGGGGTTGCTCGTGTCGTGGTTTCTCGGCTCCGCTCATACCTAGCTCGGGGTAAGGGAGCGCTCACCGAGGTTTGTCCGGGTTCCAGCGCTTCGACAAACCCACATGCAACGCACCGACGCTGAATGCTCTCGGTAGCAAGATCGTCTAGGTCGGCCGATGGACTTTCTGTTGCGGCGGGCTCAATGACCGTACGATCCACCTCCCGACAACTGGGGCACACCGCCCCGGAAATAAAACGTTTAGTCTTGCTCACACCGGCCTCCTTTCACTGGGATATGCAACCATCACGAGCTTCCTAGGTCATAGCAGTTTCTGGCGCAGCGACTCATATACGGGATCTGTATCCGGCCGGCGCCCTAACCATATTTCGAAACTTTCGGCGGCCTGTTCCACCAGCATACCCAATCCATCAAGACTCACGGACGCACCGTTAGCAGCTGCCCAACGGGCAAAACGGGCCTGCTTGCCGTAGCTAAGATCGTAGCAAACCCGGCCTGTCGCAATCCCTGGCGGCAATTGGATCTCACCACTTTCGAGGCCCAAGGACGTACTGTTGAACACCAGATCCACCTCAGGGATGCCTTGGCTCAGCGCTTCTAACGAAACCGCCCTCAGTGAGTTGCCCTCGATGTGCTGAAACTGATGCACAATGTCTTGGCCGCGCTGCAGGGTTCGATTGCCAATCCAGATCGTCTCAATACCGGCGTTCAACAACGGCTGAATGATACCGCGACAAGCGCCACCGGCACCTAGGATTAAGGCCGACTTACCCTGCAGGCTAATGTTATGCCGCACCTGCAGATCCTGCACCATGCCTATGCCATCGGTGTTGTAGCCAATAATTCGACCAGACTTTAGAGCTAGGGTGTTCACCGCGCCTGCCATCAAGGCCAAGGGGTCTAACTCAGCGGCAAATGTGCACGCTTCTTGTTTAAAAGGCACGGTCACGTTCAACCCCTGAAGGCCATGGTCAAATATCAATTGAGCTTCGTGAGTGAACTGGTCCTCAGCGAATAGATAGCGCTCATAAACCATTTCGATGCCCAGAGACTTGGCAAAGGCATCATGAATATCCGGCGACAGTGAATGGGCTATCGGATTACCTGCAACACCAAAACGCGTTGGCCCACTTACAATTGGCCCACCCACTATTGGCCCCCCGGCCGAACGATGGAGCCATCCAATTGGTAAATGGCACTGGGACCTATATAGCCGCTGGTCTCGCCGGGCACAGTAAAATCCACTAGATCATCAAATGTCGCTAATGCTTCAGCATAGGTCAGTACCGGTGATTCGCCGGCACGATTCAACGACGTAGACACTAGGCATCCACCGAAGGCAGTGGCAATTTGTCTCGCTTGGGCGTGATCGGGCACGCGACAGGCGACCGTCGAGTGCTTACCTCGAACGGTTTGCGGGTAGTCGTCTCCCGGCAACAACCAAGTCACATGTCCAGGCCAGGAAGCCACAACCTGGTTTCTGACGTCAGCATCAACAGCAGCCAACGCACCAGCGAAAACCGCTGCAGACCCGGCGATGAGCAGCAGTCCTTTGTCCGCGTCTCTGCCTTTTAACGAGATAATGCGCCGCACCGCGTTATCGTTATTAGGGTCACAAGCCAAACCCCAGACGCCCTCTGTCGCGTGGGCAATGACGCCGCCGGCCGATAGGCAAGCAGCGGCATTGTCAGTCGGTGTCACGACTTCAGAGATTCCTGAACGGACTCGTTTTGGGCCTCAACCTTGACCCGGTTATCGCTGCGATCTTTCACCACCACCTGATGCAAGGCATCGTCAGCTACCGCGAGAATTTGGGCGGCTAGGTATCCAGCGTTTTTCGCGCCGGCCTTGCCCACGGCAACCGTGGCAACGGGAATGCCGCCCGGCATTTGCACCGTGGACAACAACGCATCAAAACCCTGCAGTGGGCCGCTGTCGATTGGCACGCCAATAACCGGGCGTTGAGTGTGAGCGGCTACCGCTCCGGCCAAATGTGCGGCCATGCCCGCGGCGCAAATAAATACACGGCATCCTCGTTCTTCGGCATCTTGCACATAGGCCTGAGTACCCGCCGGCGTCCGATGGGCACTCGTTACCTTTACTTCAAACTTGATACCCAGCGTCTCGAGCATCGACGTCGTTGATTGCATGACAGGCCAATCCGATTCAGAACCCATTAATACGGCAACCCAGCTCATTTTGATCTCCATTGGTTTTGAAGGACGCGAATATACCCGTCGGGTCCCTGTCGGACAAACCCTGCCAACTGTAATTCAACCAAACCATGGCTCACTTCTTGAGCTGAAAAGCTTGTCATTGCGTGTATTGCATCAAAGTGCAGAGCCTCTGTTGCCAGCAGCCCTAGGACGTTGGTCGCCTGAGCAGACAACCCCGCGAGATCTGCTTGCTGGGCTTTTCGAACCGCTAACTCCGTTGTGGGCTTTTTTGCCACCCTGCTCTGGGCGCTAGGTTTCGCCAATGGCTCCGCAAGCGACACGGCCGACTCACAAGGGAGCCCCAATTCTTCCAGCACGTCCCGGGCGCTGGTAACCAGCGCCGCGCCCTGTCGAATCATCCGATGACAGCCCCTAGAAACCGGGCTGGTCGGTGATCCGGGCACCGCACACACGTCGCGACCCTGCTCCAAGGCCAAACGCGCTGTGATCAAAGAGCCGCTTTCCTCCCCCGCCTCCACTAAGACTGTTATCGACGATAGGCCGCTAATAAGGCGGTTGCGCTCGGGAAATTGATACGGTCTTGGCTCCGTGTCTGCCGGGTACTCTGACACGATCAATCCACCGGCTGCCAACACTGTCTTGGCTAGACCGCTGTGTTGCTTCGGATACAGGCATCCAAGCCCGGAGCCCAAAACGGCGGTTGTTCGGGCACCGGATGCCGAGGTTCCAGCGGGTTCAGCATCGAGACAGCGGCTTTGATCTTGCCCCTCATAATCCGGGTTGCAACCAGCTGCGGCCAACGCGCCACGGTGGGCAGCGGCATCAACACCTAGGGCCAATCCACTAACAACACAACAGCCTATGCCCGCCAACTCCGCTGCCATGGTGTGAGCAATGGCCTTCCCTAACGTGGTGCATCGACGCGCGCCCACCACAGAAACGCAGCGCAGGCGGGTCATGCCCAGGTTGCCAAGACAAAAAAGTACCAAGGGCGGGTCAGGAATATGTTTCAACACCGCGGGAAACTCTGGGTCAAAGATGCCCACTGCAACATGGGGGTACTTACTCAAGGACTTTGGCAAACCCCGATTATGCAAAAATCGTTGGTTAGGGGTTTTGCGCCGCCAACTGTCGGGTGGGTGGGCCTTTGTGCTTAACGCTTCCAGTGGCGCGTTCTGCTCCGCCAACCAAGCTGCCAATGACTGGCGAGGCCAATGAGCCAACAAACGGCACAGCCGTTGGGTCGGGCCACTGATTTGCATCTAATTTACTCGTCTAAAAACCATCCACTTATTTTGCGGTTAACCCTGCCAACCTCATGGGTTTCTGTTGTTATCGGGTGTAAGTGTTTTGCTATCGAGGGGTATACTCCACGGCGTTTTACCGCATCACATTAACGACCTAGAAATTGCCCTATGACTCGATTGAGAATTTTGCACCACCCTGACCCTCGACTGAGGACCAAGGCAACACCGGTGGAATCTTTCGACGCGCAACTTGGCGTGTTCGCCGAAAACTTGTTGGAGACCATGTACGCCGCACCGGGTATTGGCCTTGCGGCAACCCAGGTTAACGTTCACAAACGTGTCATCGTAGTGGACGTTAGCGAAGAGAAAAATCAGCCTCACACGCTAATCAACCCGACACTGAAAACCTACGGTAAACGGGTCAAAGGCGAAGAAGGGTGCTTGTCGGTCCCCGAGATATACGACGTGGTGGAGCGGTTCGAGCAAGTAGATGTCACCGCCCAGGACATCCAAGGCAATACCATTGAATTCACCGCACAGGGCATGCTTGCCATTTGCATTCAGCATGAGTGCGACCACCTAGATGGTAAGCTCTTCGTCGACTATCTATCGAGCCTGAAACGCGGGCGCATCACCAAAAAGCTACGCGCCCGGTCGAGTTGACGAGAGCGCTGACATGAACACCCTCACCGTCGCTTTTGCTGGCAGTCCAGAATTTGCTGGGATCATTCTTGAGCGCCTTCAAAACTCCGCGTTTCCTTGTGAGTTAGTACTTACTCAACCGGACAGACCCAAAGGCCGTGGCCGGAGGCTGATTCCCAACCCAGTAAAAACCCTTGCAACAGCCTACGGCTTAACCGTTTTACAACCGACAACCCTGCAGGATCCCGAGGCACTAGCCGCCTTGCGCGCACTTCGACCAGATGTGCTCGTGGTTGCGGCCTATGGCTTGCTCTTGCCCCAATCGGTTCTGTCGATACCGACCTACGGCTGCATTAATGTACATGCGTCGTTGCTGCCTCGATGGCGGGGCGCAGCGCCCATAGAACGAGCCGTCATGGCCGGCGATCAGGAGACCGGCGTGGCCATTATGCAAATGGAAAAAGGCCTAGATACTGGCCCGGTTTATGCCAGCCAAAGCCTCAGTATCGCCAACAGCGATAGTGTCCTGGCGTTGGAGCGCAGCTTGGCTCAGATGGGAGCCGAACTTCTAATCCAAGTGCTCGGCAACTTGCCGGATGAGCCGATCCCTCAGTCGGATCAGGGTGTTTGTTACGCCCACAAACTAACCGCCAAGGACCGCAACATTGACTGGAACGACGATGCCGAACACATCGTTCGTCAGATTTGGGCTCTTGCTCACCGTATGCCGGCTTTAACAGAGCTCGATGGCGCGCAAATTCAGATCACCAGTGCCCGCGCGCTGCCTGCCAACGACCATGAAACTCCCTCGACTCCGGGGGAACAACTGGATATGGGCAAAAAGCGCATCGTTATCGCCTGTGGTGCCGACGCCATCGAGGTACATCGACTGCAAATCAACCGAGGTAAGGGGACCCCTATGGATGCGGCGGCGGCTCGAAATGGTTACGCCGATGTTTTTTCGCCCGGTCGAGTTTTTTCCGCCAAGAGTCCGGCTTAATCGTGTCAGCCAAAACACCACCACAGGCCCCGCTGGAGACGTCAACAAATCCCTCCGGGAATAACACGCGCTTATCCGTGGCTCGAGCCCTTACCCAAATCATCAAGCACCGTAGAACCATTGAATGGGTGCGGGTTCAGCGGCCTCAATGGTTGGAATCTCCCGCCCAACGGGCATTGCTCTACGGCACATTGCGCCACTACTTGTCGTTGAGCCAAACCGTTAACCAACTGCTTAAAAAACCCCTCAAACCAAAAGACGTAGACTTGCAGCATGTTTTGTTAGTAGGCGCTTACCAACTGATCTACGCCTCTATGGCGGACTACGCAGCGATCAACGAGTGTGTTTCAGCCTGCAAAGGCCTGGGCAAACCTTGGGCCAAGGGTCTGGTCAATGGTGTGTTGCGCACAGTACAGAGACAGCATCAGGAACGGCCCCTCACTACCTCGGAGGATGACACTGCCCTAGCCGATCACCCCGGGTGGATGACCAACAAGCTAACCGAACAATACGGTTCAATCGCCTCCTCCTTGCTGTTGGCAAACAATCAGCGCGGACCCATGACGCTGCGCATCAACACAGCCACGGTGGATGCCGGCAGGTACAAGAATCTTCTTGCCGAAGCGGGTATTGGTTTCGATGAGGGGCCTTGGTCAGAGACCATCGTTCTGCATACCCCCCATGCCGCAGCCGAGCTGCCCGGGTGGCAGCAAGGCCACTGTGCGGTACAAGACATGGCAGCTCAGTACGCAGCTCATCTGGTGCTGGACATCTTGCCGACAAATCAAGATCCAACGGAGCCCATACGGATTCTGGATGCCTGCGCGGCGCCTGGAGGCAAGTTGTTTCATTTGCGGGAGACCCTTGGCCAGCTTGGGATAGGCTGCGAAATCCACGCATTAGACAGCAGCAAGAGGCGACTGGCCGACTTGGCCACCATTGCCCAGCGACTTCGGCACACAACTCGCACGTCGTCTCAACCAGAAGATAGCGACGCTATGGTCTTACATTGGGGGGATGGCACCGCAAAGGACTTACCATTTGATCACCCCTTCGATGTCATCTTGATCGACGCTCCCTGCTCGGGCAGTGGCACCATTCGCCGAAACCCGGACATACGCCTGCTGCTCGAAGAAGCAGCGTTGCTGGAACAACAGGATTTGCAACTGCGACTGATACAGAACCTATGGCAACACACCAAGCCTGGGGGTAGTCTTCTGTACTCCACATGCTCCGTTTTTGCAGAGGAAAACGATCAAGTGATCTACCGCTTGTTAGAACAAACCGCCAACGCCTCTGTTCGGCCCTTGAATTTAGCTCACGGTGAGCAAACGGACCTCGGGTGGCAGCTATTACCAACACAGCCCCTGACCGATGGCTTTTACTACTGCGCCCTGAATAAGGCACCCACTACGTGAAAATCCTCATCCTAGGTGCGGGACAGGTTGGAGGTACGTTGGCTGAAAGCCTTGCCCAAGAGGCTTTCGACATTACCTTGGTCGATATCGATGGCGAGCGTTTGCAGGACCTTGGCATGCGCCTAGACATACAAACCATCGAAGGCTCTGCCTCTCATCCCAATGTTCTGCGCAAGGCCGGCGCTGATGACGCCGACATGCTCATCGCCGTTACCTCCAGCGACGAAATCAACATGGTGGCATGCCAGGTCTGCTATTCACTGTTTCGCACGCCAATGAAAATCGCCCGAATCCGCTCCTCGGCCTATATGGAAAAAGAGGGGTTTTTCCACAAAAACCACATGCCCATAGACCGGCTGATCAACCCTGAGGCCGTGGTGACCTCCCAGATTCATGAACTGCTCAGCCATCCAGGTGCTCTTGATGTGGCCGATTTCGCCGACGGACGAGCACAGCTGGTCGCTATGAAAGCCCTGCATAATGGGCCCCTAGTTGGCCATGCCCTGAGCTTTTTAAGAGAAGACATGCCCAGCGTCGACACCCGAGTCGCCGCTATCTTCCGGCGCGGCCAATCCATTCTGCCCGAGGGTAGTACCGTAATCGAAGCCGATGACGAAGTGTTTTTTATCGCGGCCCGAGAGCACATCAGCCGTGTTATGGGGGAGCTGCGTAAGGCTGAGGAAGCCTATCGGCGTATTACAATTGTGGGTGGCGGAAACATTGGGGCCCGTTTGGCCTCTGATATCGAAAAGAAGTACGCGGTTAAGCTAATCGAACTCAATCAGCAGCGCGCAAAAGTGCTGGCGGATCGCCTCAACGGCACCGTTGTCATACAGGGCGATGCCACCGACCGAGAATTACTGTTAGAAGAAAATATAGAGCAGTGCGATGCCTTTTGCGCCCTGACCAATGATGACGAGGTAAACATTATGTCATCACTAATGGCCAAGCGATTGGGCGTCCGGCAGGTGATTACGCTGATAACCAAACCCGCCTATGTGGATCTGGTTCAGGGCGGAGAGATAGATGTCGCTATTTCGCCCCAACAAGCAACCACCAGCTCGGTGCTGTCCCATGTGCGCAAAGCCGATGTTGCGCGGGTGCACAGCTTACGCCGAGGCGCCGCTGAGGCTATGGAAGCGATCGCCCATGGCGACGCAAGCAGCTCCAATGTTGTCGGTCGTAAAATACAGGAATTGAAGCTTCCCAGCGGCGTAACCATTGGCGCCGTAGTCCGCGGTGAAGAAGTGCTGATCGCCCACGATGACGTGATTATTGCGACTGACGACCATGTCATTTTATTCATGGTGGATAAAAGCAAGGTGACTGCGGTGGAGAGATTGTTCCAAGTTAGCTTGAACTTCGTCTAATCGGCCTAAGATGCACTTTTCAGTCATATTTCGTGTAACCGGTACGCTACTGACGTTTTTCAGCGCGACGTTTATTCCGCCCATGCTCGTGGCCCTGTACTTTCAAGAGCAGACCCTGCACACCTTTTCCATCGCCCTATTACTCACCCTCAGTGTTGGCCTAGCTATGTGGTTACCCCTGCGCGGTGATCGGGAACTGCGGGGCGGCGACGGCTTTCTGATCACGGCGCTGTTTTACCTTGGATTGGGGCTGTTTGGGGCAATTCCATTTCTGTTGGCGCCTGACTTAGACCTGCGTTTTGTAGACGCCGTATTCGAATCCATGTCCGGCCTCACCACCACCGGAGCCACGGTGTTAATCAATTTGGATGACATGCCCAAGTCGCTATTATTTTATCGACAACAGCTACAATGGTTCGGTGGCATGGGAATCATCGTCTTGGCCGTCGCCATCTTTCCGATGTTGGGTATTGGCGGCATGCAGCTGTACCGCACCGAGTCACCGGGGCCCGTCAAAGACAACAAACTCACCCCGCGAATCACAGAGACCGCCAAGGCGCTGTGGTATATCTATGTCTTTCTCACGGTGTCTTGCGCTATCGCCTATTGGTTGGCGGGAATGTCAGCCTTCGATGCCATCAGTCACAGCTTTGCCACGGTAGCCATCGGCGGATTTTCCACTCACGATGCCAGTATCGGCTTCTTCGATAGCGCGCTGATCGAAGCCGTCGCCTGTGTGTTTATGGTGTTATCAGGTATTAACTTTGGCCTGCACTTTTTAGTTTGGCGCCGCAAAAACCCGTTTTTGTACTTTGCTGACTACGAGGTTCGAACCTATTTCCTGGTGCTGCTATTTGTGACCGTCGCGGTGATCAGTATTTTAGCCAATGCCGCATCAAACAATGAATTTCCCCTGCGAGAAGGTATTTTCCAAACTATCTCTTATGCCACCACCACCGGCTTTGTGACAGAAAATGTAAACCAGTGGCCAGCCTCCGCAGGAATACTGCTCCTGCTGGCGGCTTTCGCCGGGGGGTGTGCGGGGTCCACCGCCGGCGGCATTAAATTGGTGCGGGTACTAATGATTTACCTACAGGGCATGCGGGAAGTGCGCCGCCTCATTCACCCAAACGGGGTCTTCCCCATCAAGCTTGGCAAAACACCGGTATCAGATCGACTGATCGAATCTGTCTGGAGCTTTTTCAGTGTGTATGCCCTGCTGTTCTTTTTTTCCGTTGTCTTAATTATGTTTATCAGTGAGATCGATTTTCTTACGGCTTTTTCCGCCGTGGGAGCCACGCTGAACAATCTTGGACCGGGGTTAGGTGGTGTTGCTGAAAACTACGCCAGCCTTGATGCTGGAGTGAAATGGGTGCTCATGTTCAACATGATGCTGGGACGACTGGAGATATTCACACTCCTCGTACTTCTTACCCCCGCTTATTGGCGACGATAACTCGCGTCTATCTCGTCATTAAATCCTTTGAAGCGTTTGTAGGTCCACTGATATTGAGCTAGATCACGCTGTGCGATCGCCTCAATTCCAGCGTTCAGTGCCGTGGCGTGAACCACTTCGTCACGACTGTATATGTCTTGGTCAGGCTCCTCGAAGCAAAGTCGATAACGCAACTGCCCTTGGCTGGTATCTCTCCAGGCGGCAGCCATCAGAACCTTGGGCGAGCCCACTCTAATCAACCGCTGAGCGAGAGACATGGTCAACGCTTTGCGGCCGAAAAACGGCGCGGCAACCCGGCTAGCAGATCCTTCGGGCACTTGGTCTGGCAGCAGCACCACCAAGTCTCCAGACCTCAGACCCCGCATCAGGCTACGCAAACCCGACGTGTTTGTTGCATACATCTTGGCGCCCTGCCGCTGCCTTGTCGCCGAGATGCTCTCTTCTAATGCCGTCACTTTTGGCGGAGCATACAGCGCAGAGATAGGGTAGTTTTTACCCAGATATAAACTTAAAAACTCCCAGCAGCCAAAGTGCGGCATCAGCAAAATAACGCCACTACCTGCCTGCCAAGCGTCTTGCAGCCTATCCTCACCCTCAACGGCGAGCAGCTTGTCTAACAAATTTACTATTGGGCGATGTTGGAGGTAGGCCAACTCGAAGAGCAGCAACGTGGCGCTGGTTACAGTGTCCAGCACCATTTCTTTTTTAGCCTTGGCGCTCAGCTCAGGAAAACAATGGGCCAAATTCGTCTCGGCCACTTGGACACCCCGAGCGTTGAACCGCACTAACAGCCGGGCGATGCTTCTTGATAACGAAATTGATAAGGCGTCAGGGGCCCGGCTCAGCAGCCAAAACAGGCCTCTTACAAGGAACGTCATCGCGCTTTCAGCGCCTTACGAACGGCACGTTCACAGGCAGCATAACGCCAACAGTTTGGGTCGTGGTCGTTCACCATGCCCGCGCTTTGCATAAAGGCATAACAAATAGTGGGGCCAACAAAACGAAAACCTGCTTTCTTTAGCGTCTTAGACATGGCTTGGGATTCGGCAGTTTCTGCGGGTACCGGTGCCGTCGATACACGAGTCTGCGAAGCAGGAAAAGACCAGAGCCACTCAGCAAAATCTGGCGTCGCCCGAACCAGCTGAGCATTACTAACCAATGCCTCTAGCTTACCTCGATGGCGGATTATTCCCGGGTCTTGAAGCCATTCGTCAATGCGTGCTGCACCCTTAGTGGCCAGAAAGTCGATATCAAAGTGGCGGAAAAGTTGATCCATATGGCCCCGTTTTTTCAACACGGTAATCCATGCCAAACCGGCCTGTTGGCCCTCCAGCATCAACAGGCGAAAAAGCGCTTGTTTATCCGTCAGCGGCACCCCCCACTCTTCGTCGTGATATTGACGATACAAATCGCTGGAGTCGCACCAACCACAACGGATCTTGGGTTGAGCGGAAGCCATATTCGTTGATCTGGGCCTTGGAAACTTGGCTCAAACGTCCAAGTTCACCACAGAAAGCGCATTCTTCTCGATGAACTCGCGCCGAGGCTCTACATGATCACCCATCAACGTCGTAAACATTTGATCGGCGCCAATGGCATCGTCCACAGAGACTCTCAGCATTCGGCGAACAGACTGATCCATGGTCGTCTCCCAAAGCTGCTCTGGGTTCATCTCTCCGAGTCCCTTGTAGCGCTGCAAGTCCACACCACGGCGGGCCTCCTTTTGCAGCCAGTCAAAGGCGTCGGAGAAATGGTGGATGTCGCTACGGCGCTCGCCTCGCTGGACATAGGCGCCGGATTCCAGCAAACCTTGAATCTGATCGATCATTGCGGAAATCGCCCGATACTCTGGACCACTTAAAAAGTTCAGCGGCAGAGCAATTTTTTCTGCTACACCCTTTAACAACAAGGTTATCTCTGGCACATAGACCTTGGTTTCCTGATCAAAAACCACACTAATGGCTGGATTGGCGTCTGGGTTCTGACGCAACAGCTCCACAAGAGATGCTCCCCAATTCGCCATGGCTGACTCATTGGCCATCAGTTCCGGGGTCAGTTTTTCGACTTTTACCAAGGCTTGAGTCAGCTCTTCTGGGTATTTACGCTTGGAATCCGCCAAGGTTTGCATGAGGGACTGATAGGCGACAATCAGCGTTTCCAGCGCCTCTCCCTGTATGGGTGGTGCCTCCGGATTCACAAATAACTTGGCATCCTGAAGCGACATACCTAGGAAGTAGTCTTTAAGCTCGTCATCGTCTTTAACATACCGTTCCTGCCGGTTTTTCTTCACTTTGTACAAAGGCGGTTGGGCAATGTATATGTGGCCACGCTCGAACAGCTCTGGCATCTGCCGAAAGAAAAACGTCAGCAGTAAGGTGCGAATATGTGAACCGTCCACGTCGGCATCGGTCATAATTACGATGTTGTGGTAGCGCAGCTTGTCAGGATCGAACTCGCCCTTGCCAATCCCGCAGCCTAGCGCGGTCACCAAGGTCCCAATTTCTTGAGACGACAACATTTTATCGAATCGAGCCTTCTCTACATTCAGGATTTTTCCTTTTAGCGGTAAAATCGCCTGAGTTCTGCGGTCTCGGCCTTGTTTGGCTGAACCGCCAGCGGAATCACCCTCCACCAAAAACAATTCAGACAGTGCCGGATCTTTTTCCTGACAATCCGCTAACTTACCTGGTAACCCCGCAATGTCTAACGCACCTTTGCGCCGAGTCATATCTCGAGCCTTACGCGCCGCCTCCCGCGCGCGAGCCGCGTCGATCATTTTGCCTACCACGGCTTTTGCATCTTGTGGGTGTTCGGCAAGATAATCGGCAAAATACTTGCTAAGTTCTTGTTCTACCGCGGTTTTTACCTCGCTGGATACCAATTTATCCTTCGTCTGAGATGAAAACTTAGGGTCCGGCACTTTGACAGATACTACTGCCGTTATCCCTTCTCGAGCGTCATCACCCGTGGTGCTTACTTGAGCCTTTTTGATAAGGTTTTCGTTCTCGATGTAGGTATTTAGCGTTCGCGTCAAGGCACCCCGAAAGCCAGCCAGGTGGGTGCCGCCATCGCCTTGAGGGATGTTATTGGTGTAGCAAAACACTTGCTCCTGAAACGTATCATTCCACTGCATTGCCACTTCTACCCCAATGCCGTCTTCTCTTTGGGTGCTGAAATGGAAAACCTCATTAAGCTGCTGCTTATTTTGGTTTAGATACTCGACAAAGGCCCTGAGTCCCCCTTCGTAGAAGAATGTGTCTTCCTTGCCGCTACGCTCTTCCTTCAGCACGATGGAGACGCCAGAATTGAGAAAGGCCAGCTCTCGCAGGCGTTTGGCCAAGATTTCGTATTGGAACTTAATGTTATGAAACGTTTCTGGCGAGGGTCTGAAGTAACACTCGGTACCCCGCTCTTGGGTTTCTCCGGTTTCCGCCAGGGGCGCTACCGGCACACCATGGGCATAGGTTTGCTGATACACCTTGCTATCCCGTCGCACGGTCAAGCGCAACTCATCGGATAGCGCGTTAACGACTGAAACGCCGACCCCGTGAAGGCCTCCCGACACTTTATAACTGTTATCGTCAAACTTACCGCCTGCGTGCAGGGTGGTCATGATGACTTCCGCCGCACTAACCTTTTCTTCTGGGTGCATATCAACCGGAATACCCCGGCCATTGTCCCTAACGGTTATCGCCTCTTCCGGGTGCATGGTCACGTACACCGTGTCGCAATGTCCCGCTAACGCTTCATCGATGGAATTATCAACCAACTCCTGAACCATGTGGTGTAGGCCCGTACCGTCTTCGGTGTCACCGATGTACATACCCGGCCGTTTGCGTACCGCGTCTAGGCCCTTGAGCACCTTAATGCTGCCGGAGTCGTAGTTGTTTTCGTCTGACATGAAAGATTCCCTAAAATGTGCGGCCACTCCGGCTGCAAGTTACCACAAAACCGTGTCTATTTCTGAGAGATCGTGCCCTGTTCCACATGGAACACTTGGACCGCATCAAATACCGCCGACCCTACTAGATTGCTCGGTTCTTCGGTTGTAGTGGCAATGACCTGACAACCCATGGCGTCAAGCTGACGAAAGAATCGCTCCCGGTGGAAGGAATCTAATTCCGCGCCTAGATCATCTAACAGCAAGATTGGCTGCTTGCCTGTTTTTGCCGTCAATACTGCTGCATATGTAAGTACTAGGGCACTGGCAATCAACTTGGCCTGTCCCCGAGACACCACGGTTCTCGCCGGCACGCCGTCTACCAATATCGCCATATCAGACCGGTGTGGACCGATTTGTGTCGCCCCGGAGCGCCGGTCCCGATCAAAGGACCTTTCTAATACGCTAAACGCCTTTGTTTCACCTTCGGCGAAATCTTCACCGGTGTACATAAGTTGGCACCCAAATTCCACGCCCAAAGCCGTCAGCGTCGCGCCCAAGTTTTTGTTCATCTCGCCGACAAACAACTTTCGCCCGTGAGCAATCTCGGCCCCAGCAGAAGCCAACGTGCGAACCCACGGGTCTGATTGAAACGATTGACCCGAATGCTCCTTTAACCATGCGGAGCGCTGTGCCAAGGCTTTGCGGAACCTCTTGACTGCAGACAAGTAGGGCTGTTCCACGTGAAACAAGCCCCAATCCATAAATTCTCTGCGGATACCTGGCCCATCCAGCACAAGATCAGAGATTCCCGGTAGGAGCGTTTGCAGGGGTAAGATTTCAGCGTATCTGGATTGACGGCTGGCATTTTCACCGTCTATGCGGGCTTGATTAAGCCCGGACAGGCCTTTTCGCCTAGCTAAAACATGGCTGGTATTCTCACCCAGTACTTCCCCTCGCACCACCAAGTCTGATTGGCCATGTTGAACCAGCTGGGTATTCTGAGTCGAACGAAAGGAGCGTCCTCGACCCAGCAGAAATATGGCTTCCAGCAGGGCTGTTTTACCCGCCCCGTTTGCCCCATAAAGCAGGTTTATACCCGGTTTTAGTGACAGATTTGTCTCAGCAATGTTCCGAAAGCGAGCCGCGTACAGGTTGGCGAGATACAAAAAAGGTTCTCGGCTAGAGCCTCATCGGCATAACGACGTACACCGCCCCGTCATCTTCCGACGATTCCAACAAGGCTGAACTGTTGGCGTCACTAACGCTTATTTGGACCCCATCACTGTCTACCACAGACAACACGTCCAATAGGTAGCTAACATTGAAGCCTATTTCTAGCTGATCCCCCGAAAACTGCACGGGTACAGTTTCTTCAGCTTCTTCTTGCTCTGGATTGTTCGCCTGAATCGTGAGCGATTCGGGCGAGATATTCAGGCGCACACCACGGTATTTCTCGTTGGATAAAATCGACGCTCTTTGAAAGCCTTGTTTCAGAGTTTCTCGATCACCTGACAGAATCCGGGAGGCGTCCTTAGGCACAACCTTTTCATAATCCGGGAACTGACCGTCAACCAGCTTGGTTGTCATGGTCACCGGTCCCTTGGTGACTTTTAGGTGGTTTGCCCCAAATTGTATTGACAGACTTTCGTCCTCTTCGTCCAGCAATCGACCCATTTCTACCACCGCTTTACGTGGCACGATGGCTTGCTTTAAGGCATCACCGCCGCTGCTGGTCTCACACGTTTTGCTTGCCATGGCCAAGCGGTGGCCGTCCGTTGCAACCGCCCGAACTCTTGAACCATCTACCTCAAGCAGCATGCCATTTAGAAATACTCGAACATCCTGTTGAGCCATAGCGAAACTGACTTGATCGATCAGCTTGCGGACGTGGCTTTGAGGCAACGAAATCACAACGTCGGAATCGCCGCTTTCTACTTTCGGAAAATCGCCTGCAGGCAGAGTTGCTAGGGTGAATCGGCTGCGACCACTCTTTATGGTCGCTCGCTCGCCCTCCACGGTCACAGATACCTCTGCTCCGTCTGGCAAGGCGCGCCAAATATCGGCTAACTTTCTCGCCGGGATCGTTACTTCCCCAGGTTGTTCCACCGGGACACTGCAATGGGCAACCATCTCAACCTCAAGGTCTGTTCCCGTCAAGGACAGACCGCTTTCATCCGCTTTGATCATTAGATTCGCCAAAACCGGCAATGTCTGCCGGCGTTCCACCACACCGGTGACTAATTGAAGCGGCTTTAACAGGACTTCTCTAGGAATTGTAAATTTCATCGTCGCGACCCTTTCTTTCCTTCGTTTTCCTATTGAATCCAATAGTAGTCTTTTTTCGCGTATTACGTTGTACCCCGCTCCTTGCATTTATGAGGGCAAGAAGCATCTTGGCGCATTCGTTCATAGGCCTATGCACTTAGATCTATCCACTTCGATCTATCAACCTAAACCCATCGACTTGAACCGAATAGCTTAGATCTTTCCATTTAGATCGGTCTATTTAGATCGGTCAACGTTAAACACCCAAATATCGTCTACTCCGCCCAGACATGGGCTTAGCAACGAAAAACCCAGGGTTCACCCGCTGAGCAACCGTGACAGATTTCGATAGTCTTCCGCGATGTCCGCGTTAGATGCTCGCAGTTCTGCGACCTTCCTGCACGCGTGCAATACTGTTGTGTGATCCCTGCCGCCAAACGCATCACCAATTTCTGGAAGCGAATGGTTGGTCAATTCTTTTGCGATGGCCATAGCTAACTGGCGAGGTCTGGCTATTGTTCGACTACGACGCTTGGACAGAAGATCTCCAACTTTGATGTTGAAGTATTCGGCAGTGGTTTTTTGAATGTTATCAATGGAAATTTGTCGATCTTGAATCGCAAACAGATCCCGCAGTGCGCGCTTTACCTGCTCAATGGATATACGGCTCCCTGTGAAACGTGCATTAGCAATAACCCGGCGAAGTGCGCCTTCGAGTTCTCTCACATTCGAGCGTATGCGTTCTGCGATAAAGAACGCCACCTCTTGGTCAAGGGGCACCCTCTCTGCTTCGGCCTTTTTCATCAAAATCGCTACACGGGTTTCTAGCTCTGGAGCTTCTACCTCAACGGTCAGACCCCACACGAAACGAGATTTTAATCGATCCTCTAAGCCATCTATTTCTCGTGGATACTTATCGCTGGTCAAAATCATCTGCTGACCACGCTCTAACAACGAGTTAAACAAATGAAAAAATTCTTCTTGTGACCGCAATTTCTTCGCGAAAAACTGAATATCATCTATCAGCAATGCGTCGACAGACCGATAAAACTGCATAAAGTCTTGCATGGTGCCCGTTTGTAAGGCTTTGACCATGTCTTGCACAAATCGTTGGGAATGAAGGTACATCACTCTAGCGTCTGGTTTTCGCCGCAGAATCTCATTCCCAACAGCTTGCATTAGGTGCGTTTTGCCTAGACCAACACCGCCATACATCAATAATGGGTTATAGCTTTGCCCTGCATTATCCGCTACCTGAGAGGCTGCCGCCTTAGCCAACTCGTTAGATTTACCCTCAACAAAGGCGTCGAAGGTGAAGTCGCTGTTCAGGTTGTGAGAGGGTTTAACTAGCTGTTCTCCATGCTGCAGACGGTTCACCTGGCTCCCGACTGCTATACCCGAAGCCTTTAAGCCAGAGTTACCTTTCGCGTCTGCCCGCAAAGGCTGCGCTTCTCTCATACCGCCAACAGACAGAATCACATCTTGCTGTTCACTGGACGCCTCAAAGTACTCGCTGATTCTAGCGAGATAAGTCGACCGAACTTTATCTTCGACGTAAATATTTGGCGCTAACAGAGTCAAATTGCCCTTACTAAAATCCGCTTGAAGGGGACGCAGATACGTTTCGAACTGATCTCCGCTGATCTCACTTTGAAGCTGGCCTAAGCATTTTTGCCAAATTGCTTCTTTCACTCGTTCATGCCCCCTATCGACATCTAATGCAAACCTCGTCCGCGCATTCTTGCGCGACCAATCCCTTCAGTACGTGAGCCTACACCCAATACTGTCCAAGGGATTCCAAGCGCCCTTTTCTCGTCACCCCGGCCCAATAGAACCTGAACCTGATGCCCTAGGTAAGGTTTATTCGCGACGGTGAGAGATTCTAAGCTCATGCTCTGGGTAGACGCTACGCCGTGACGACGAAAAAAGACTTTTATTTTACGAAGTACACAGAATCAGGGGTTTAGGTGCCATAGCTTCGCTGTTGTTCACGAATAATCACTGGCCCCGCTGTGCGCAAAAAACTTAAAAACCTGTGGATAACTTTTTTATCTCAAGTTATCCCTAACTCCACCCCTTGTCATCAATGGGTTGTTCACAAGCTCGGAAAGCCTCGAAGTTACCACTCATCAAGGGTTCGATCGGTTTACCCACAGAATCACCTGCCCTTAACAAGCAACAACAAATACTTATTTATAAATCTATTTAATTGACACTCTAAGAAACTGTTCATAAAATCGCCCGCCCTCGCGGTACCGCCAGCTTACTTTGGCCTCACCTTGGGGTTCAACTGACTCACCAACTGTCTAAGACACACGAGCCTTGCCATGAAGAGAACATTTCAACCGAGTAATCTAAAGCGTAAACGAACCCACGGTTTTCGAGCGCGAATGGCTACCAAGGCTGGACGTCAGGTCCTAAACGCCAGACGTGCTAAGGGACGAAAGCGTCTTACGGTTTAACCTGCCATTTCGACGGAAACATTCCCTCGCTGCCGCAGGCTGCTGCAAGCTCAGCAATTCTCCCAGGTATTTAAACGCGGTCGATTCATCCGTCGCCACGGAGCCATCCGTGTGCGTTGTCTGGAAAACGACCAGTTAGCTCCCAGGCTTGGGGTAATCGTTCCAAAAAAAGGCAATAGAACAGCGGTCAGACGCAATCGAATAAAACGGGTCATTCGTGATCAGTTCAGGTTAGCGCAGACAGAGTTGCAGCCTCTGGATATCATTGTTCATGTCACCGCTCCAGTGACAGATGGAGAGCTGCGCAATACCGTTGCTCAGTGTTTAATCGACATGATGCGTCAAACGAAAAAAGAAAAAAGATGAACAAGCCATCAAACGAACGCCAACATTTGGTTCAGGGTAGTGCTTCAATGATCTCCAACGTCGCAGTCGTTGCTTTAAAGGTTTTGGTCCGCTGCTATCAAGTGGTTATTAGCCCGTTCGTTCAACCTCGATGCCGGTTTCATCCAAGTTGCTCCCATTACGCTATGGACGCCTTAGAAACCCGCGGTTTGGTGACAGGTAGCGTTTTGGCCATTAAGCGACTGGCAAGATGCCACCCTTGGAGCGAGGGTGGGCTTGATTTGGTGCCCAAACCAAAAGCTGATAAATCGATCGACTAGTCAAACATTTGCCGTGGACCGGCGTTAAGGGATTTAGGTTATGTTACCTCCAGAAATTCAACGGATCGTGCTTCTTATCGGTATGGCTGCCACGGCGTATTTGTTGATCCTAGCTTGGAACGACGACATGGAGGCTGCCAAAAAGCCTACGATATACACCGAAGCGCCGGTCATAGCACAGGAGGCGGCAACCCAAGGCCTACAACAAACCGCGTCCAGTGTCTCTAACTCACTCGAACCCAGTGACATGGACATTCCGCCGATAGACCAAGTATCCCAAGGTGCGGCTCTTAGCGTTGTCCCTGAGCCCAGTTCAGATCGCCTAGTGACGGTAGAAAGCGATGCACTGAAAGTTTGGATCGATTTACTTGGGGGCGACATTGTCCGCGTACAGCTGCCGACCTTTCCTGTAGCGCTTGATCAAAAAGAAACTCCCTATCTGCTGCTGGATCAAAGCCAGACTCATACTTACGTCGCCCAGAGTGCCTTGATTGGCGCGGATGGCGTCGATAAGACAGGTGAACGCCCGCTGTACAACAGTGCGGTAAGAAATTTAGTGGTGAATGACACTGGGGCGCTTGTGCTAACCACCAATCAAAATGGTGTTGAGGTGTTGAAAACCTTCAGTTTTCGCGGGGACAGCCACCTCGTAGATGTGGCTTACGAGGTCACGAACACCAGCAGTGTCCCTAAAACCATGCGCATGTTGTCCCAAATCAAACGCGACAGGTTAGCACCACCTACGGACGAAACCGTACCCTTAGCACCGTCGCCGTATTTAGGCGCTGCGTTAACAACTGCAGAAAACAACTATCAAAAAGTAGACTTCGATGATGTGGACGAGGGCGCCTTTCAGGCGACCACCGTTGGCGGCTGGATGGCCTTTTTGCAGCATTATTTTATTTCTGCATGGATAGCGCCTGACGACCAAGCAACGTCTTACCACGCTAGAAAAACATCTGATGGGTACTACCTATTTGGATTTACTGGCCAAAACCAAACCGTGCAGCCCGGGGCTACCGCCCGCTGGACCTCGGAGTTTTATGCAGGCCCTAAAGATCAGGTGGTCTTGGAAGAGATATCACCGCATCTGAATCTGACTGTGGATTATGGCTTCTTGTGGTGGATCGCTATACCGCTGTTTAAGGCGCTAACGTTTTTCCACGACATCGTCGGCAATTGGGGATTAGCCATCATTCTGCTCACGGTGTTAGTGAAGGGATTGCTGGCTGGTTTCTCAGCGAAAGGTTACCGGTCCATGGCCAACATGCGACGAGTGGCTCCAGCCATGAAACGCTTGCAAGAACGCTATGCCAATGACAGAGAAAAGCTTTCCAAAGAAATGATGGCGTTGTATCAAAAAGAGGGGGCCAACCCCTTGGGCAGTTGTTTGCCCATGCTTCTGCCGATGCCCGTATTTTTAGCCTTGTACTGGGTGTTATTGGAGTCCGTTGAGCTTCGCCAAGCGCCCTTTATCTTTTGGATAGAAGATCTGGCAGCCATGGATCCCTACTTCATTTTGCCGTTATTGATGGGTGCTAGTACCTACCTCATGCAAGCGTTAAATCCTCAAGTCGGTGACCCCATGCAGGTACGCATGATGAAACTGATGCCCATCATGTTCACAGTCTTGTTCTTGTTTTTCCCAGCGGGCTTGGTGCTTTATTGGTTGGTAAACAATTTACTTTCCTTGGCTCAGCAGACCTACGTATATCGCCAGGTTGAGCGAGAGCAAGCAGCGAAAACCAAGTAAGTGATGACCCGCTCTAATGTCGTGCATTGGGTATGTCTTCGCTAGATAACGATTTGATTTGCGCCGTAGCGACCCCGCCTGGTGAAGGCGGGGTGGGTATCGTTCGCCTATCCGGGCCCGGGGCGAAGCAGGCGGCGCAAACACTATTTTCCAGAGAACTCTCGCCTCGATCGGCTCACTACGGCCTATTTAGTGTGGCAGGTGAGCCGCTAGATGATGGCATCGCGCTTTGGTTTCCTAGCCCTAACTCTTTTACTGGCGAGGATGTTGTGGAATTGCAGGGCCATGGCAGCCCGGTGGTTCAGCAAGCGATGCTGCAGGCGCTCTGTGACGCGGGTGCTCGACTAGCTCGGCCAGGAGAGTTCAGTGAACGGGCTTTTCTAAACGGCAAACTGGATTTGGTTCAAGCTGAGGCCATTGCCGATTTGATTGCCGCCAAGTCCCGAACCGCGGCCAAGGCGGCGCTGTCATCATTCCAAGGGGTATTCTCCACAAGGGTCACGGCGCTGGCTGACCGATTGCTGCAAATGCGCATTGAAGTGGAAGCTTCCATCGATTTTCCCGATGAAGACATTGAGATCTTAGAACAGGCCAAAGTGGCCGAAACTGTTGCCGCCTTGATCGTTGATCTAGACGCGCTGATTGACGAGGCGGAACAGGGTCGTCGGCTTAGTCAGGGCATTACTGTTGCCTTGGTTGGTGCGCCCAATGTAGGTAAGTCCAGTATTCTCAACGCGTTGGCCGGGGAAGATGCCGCCATTGTGACGGAGGTACCCGGCACAACTCGGGATTTGTTGAAGGTCGATGTGATAATCGACGGACAACCACTGCGACTTGTCGACACAGCAGGCCTGCGAGACAGTGAAGACCCAGTTGAGCAAATTGGTATTGAGCGCGCACGGGAGCAGATTAGCCAAGCAGACATCATCGCCTTGGTGGTCTCGGCGGAAACACTTCTTGCAACGCCTGATGAGTTGGATGTGGATGGCTACTGGCATGCCATGGCTCAATTGACGGGCTTGGATCTAGAGCAAATGTCAGATCAAGACATCCAGTTGGTGGTCAACAAGGTTGATCTCGGTCAGCCAGCCTTAGACTCAACTTGGCAGGATCGGGCCTGTTTTGTTTCCGCAGCATCGGGTTTTGGCCTCAAAGAGTTGGGCGCAAGGTTAGTGCAAAGTAATGCCACCGCTGGCGAAGCCGCTGGCTTTAGTGCAAGACAACGTCATGTCCAAGCGTTACAGCGAACAAAGGATTTGTTAGATCGAGCAGCAAAAGGCCTTAATCAGAAGATAGGGCCGGAACTTATTGCCGAGGACTGTCTGCTGGCTCATCAGACATTGGGAGAAATTGTAGGGCAGCTGACCCCAGACGATTTGCTGGGTGAAATTTTTTCCTCATTCTGTATCGGTAAATAACCACTTAACCTCTGGCTTTTAATCCAGAGTCATGTCTCTATACTAGCGCGCCCGTTTACAGCCCAGCTATTGCTATGGATTTTCCAGACACGTTTGACGTTATTGTAATTGGCGGCGGTCATGCCGGTACCGAAGCCGCGGCAGCGGCAGCACGCATGGGCTCCCGTACGCTTTTATTGACTCAGAACATTGAGACCATCGGGCAAATGTCCTGCAACCCTGCCATCGGAGGTATTGGAAAAAGCCATCTGGTAGCGGAAATCGATGCCCTAGACGGAGTGATGGCCAGGGCGACGGATCAGGCAGGCATTCACTTTCGAGTACTAAACGGCAGCAAGGGCCCTGCGGTTCGAGCAACTCGGGCACAGGCTGATCGGGCCCTGTATCGAAACGCAGTTCGCGACATTTTAGAGCACCAGCCAAATTTGAGGATTTTCCAGCAGTCGGTTACCGACTTGGTGGTGGAAAATGGCACGGTCGTTGGTTGCGAGACTCAAATGGGATTGACCTTTCGTGCCAGCGCCGTGGTGCTGACCACAGGGACCTTCTTGGGCGGCAAAATTCACATTGGTCACGAGCAACATCCGGGCGGTCGAGCGGGAGATGCGCCTGCCAACGCCTTGGCTGACCGTCTTCGAGCGTTACCTTTTCGGGTTGGTCGGTTAAAAACTGGTACCCCGCCCCGTATTGATGGGCGAACCGTAGACTATTCTCAGTTGGATTATCAGCCCGGCGACGACCCAAGACCCGTCATGTCACAGATGAGCCGCAGGGAAGATCATCCCCAGCAGGTGCACTGTCACATTACACACACCAATGAAGAAACCCACCAAATCATCCGGGATAACTTGTCAAAAAGCGCCATGTACAGTGGCAACATCGAAGGGGTTGGTCCGAGGTATTGTCCAAGCATCGAAGACAAAGTAGTTCGGTTTGCGGATAAAAGCAGCCATCAGATTTTTATCGAGCCAGAAGGATTAAATACCACAGAGCTTTATCCCAACGGCATATCAACCAGCCTACCCTTTTCGGTTCAGTTGGCCTTTGTCCGCTCCATGAAGGGCTTTGAGAACGCTCACATTTCTCGCCCGGGCTATGCTATTGAATACGACTACTTCGACCCCCGAGATCTGAAACATACCTTGGAAACCAAGGCTCTAGACGGCTTATTCTTTGCGGGCCAAATCAATGGCACGACGGGGTACGAAGAGGCCGGCGCTCAAGGACTCTTGGCGGGAATTAACGCGGCTTGTTTAGCCTCAGGCAAAACGCCTTGGGAGCCCCGTCGAGATGAGGCCTATATCGGAGTGCTGGTGGATGACCTGATTCACCTCGGCACCACGGAACCCTATCGAATGTTCACCAGTCGCGCCGAGTTTCGTCTTCGGTTGCGCCAAGACAACGCAGACCAGCGGTTGATGCCAGTAGGTTTGTCCATGGGGCTGGTGAGCCACCAACGTCAGGCGGCGTTTGCCGAAAAAATGCAGGTATTGGAAGAAAATCAAAAGACCTTTCCCAAAACCCTAGTTTTTCCAAACAGTGACTTAGCCGGTGCCTTGTCCTTGGATTTACGACGCGAAACCACGCTAGAGGAGTGCTTAAAAAGGCCGGAAGTAAACGCACCACTGATGGCTAAAGCGCTTGGTATGGATGTGGATCAGGGTGTTGCTTTCCGCGCCTTGGAACAGTTCGAGATTGAAACGAAGTATGCGGGTTACATAAAGCGACAAAACGACGAAATTGAAAAAATCAGACGCCATGAAGGTCTGCAAATACCACCCCAATTGGATTTTTTGAATATAGAAGGGCTGTCTAACGAACTGCGGCAGAAGCTTGATCATCATCGCCCAGAGTCCTTGGCAAGGGCAGCGAGAATACCGGGAATGACGCCAGCGGCTTTGTCGGTTTTGCTGGTTCATGCAAAAGCCCTGCAAAACAAGGTGTCGCAAAATAAGGCAGTAGAGCGCTGAGCGGTCGAACCACATTGCTGCAGCGAGGCGCGAAAGAAATGAGCGTGGAGCTGACGGAGGCACAAGTTCAACAGCTGGATCGCTTCGCCAGCCTTATTGAAAAGTGGAACAAAGGCATGAACTTAGTTTCACGACAAGACATACAGCGCTTGGTGCCCCGACACCTGCTGGACAGTCTGGCAGCGGTACCTCATATCGATGGCAATACGCTTTTGGACGTTGGTACAGGCCCCGGCCTTCCGGGCATTGTCTTAGCCATTGCCAAACCGGAGGTTTCCGTGACCTTGTGGGAGCGAATGGCGCGACGGGTCAGGTTTTTGCAGCTAGTCTGTCGGGAGTTGGGGTTAAGCAATGTGCGGGTTCAAGAACAAGACCTTTATGAAAAAGATCCATTTGCCGCCTCGGGTTCGTTCGATGCCATCGTAGCTCGAGCCGTGGCCCCGGTTGATAGTTTATGGCCAGTATTGGAGCAGTACCTAAGTGCCAGGGGCCAGCTGATCGTTTACAGTCATGTCGCAGGCCCGGATCGAGAGCACACAGAGTCACCCCAAGTCAGCGGGTTGGTGGAATACCCCTATCAGGTGCCAGGACTGACCCACGAACACTTTTTGCAGCTTGTGCCCAAAAACGCGGGTCTGGGTAAGCCAGCCTCAATAAACGTAAGGCGGTAGCGCAGTGACGCACGTAATAGCGGTAGCGAATCAAAAAGGCGGGGTGGGTAAGACGACCACTAGCGTGAACCTGAGTGCGGCTTTGGCAGGTTTGGGTAAGCGCGTCCTCTTGGTCGATCTGGACCCACAGGGCAATGCCACCATGGGCAGCGGTGTCGACAAACACGAACTACCCCTGAGTATTTACGATTGGCTAATGGGCGACGCAACTCTTTTGGAAACCCGTCGATCTACGGTCGGTGGCTATGACCTATTGCCCGCCAACATTGACCTCACCGCGGCGGAAGTTGCGTTGCTGCAGTTCGAAGAGCGGGAATTTGTCATTGCAAAGGGGCTAAGCGCACAGGGCCTCATCTACGAGTACATTGTGATCGACTGTCCGCCGTCGCTGAACATTCTGACCGTTAATGCCCTAGCGTCGGCAACCGGTGTCCTCGTCCCCATGCAGTGTGAGTACTATGCACTGGAAGGCCTGTCAGCCTTATTAGATACCGTGGAGGGCATTCGATCCAACGCGAATCCGCGGTTGGAAATAGATGGACTGTTAAGAACGATGTACGATGCCCGCAACGGTTTGAGCCGAGATGTTTCGAGACAATTGATCAAGTATTTTGGCGATAAGGTTTACCGCACCGTAGTGCCTCGCAATGTTCGCCTTGCCGAAGCGCCCAGCCATGGACTGCCCGTCATGATGTACGATGCCGGTTCAAGAGGCTCCCTGGCATATCAAGCATTGGCCAGCGAAATGCTGAAGCGGCACGGCACCACAGAATAAACTGAGCGCAATCAATAGGCGGCGTTCTGCCCGATACGTGCTGAAACGGCACAGGGATGAAAATGAAGGCGATGAAAACCCAATGAGCAAATCTCGACTCGGTAAAGGTCTCGACGCCTTGTTATCGGCCGGTGTCAAACCGACCATGCAAAGGGCTGGGGACACAAGCGCAGCAGATACCCCATCGGAGGTTGAATCAGGCGACGGCCTATTGACCGTTGCCGTGGAGGAAATCGTCGCGAGTCCCTATCAGCCTCGTCGACATTTCGACGAACAAGCCCTAGAAGACCTGGCAGCTTCCATAGCGAGTCAAGGACTACTGCAACCACTGGTGGTGCGGTCTAGACCTCAGGGCGGTTATGAGTTGATGGCTGGAGAGCGCCGCTGGCGGGCAGCTCAACGGGCAGGCTTGACGGAAGTGCCGGTAGTGAAGCGGGAGGTCTCGGATAAAGAGGCTTCTACGATAGCCTTAGTGGAAAACATCCAGCGCGAAGACTTAGGGGCATTAGAGCAGGCTGTGGGGCTCGAGCGACTGCGAACAGAGTTTGAGTTGACCCAGCAGCAATTGGCAGACCTTGTCGGGAAATCCAGAGCCGCCATTGCGAACAATCTGCGCTTGCTTAATTTAGGTGCCCTAGCGCGCGGTGCCCTGGAAGCCGGAGAGCTTGAGATGGGCCATGCCCGAGCGCTGCTTGGTCTTTCTGGTCCAGCACAAGACGATGCCACCAAGCGCGTTGTCGGCCAAAAACTGACGGTTAGGGACACAGAAAATCTCGTGCGCCAACTGTTGTCCGGTAAGGCGGTTAAACGAAAAACACCAGCAAGTGTTGACCCCGACGTGCAGGCTCTGCAGCGAAGATTAATGGACCACCTAGGCGCCAGCGTAAAGATTAAGCAAAAAAACGACGGCGCAGGTGAGGTAATCATTCAGTACTCAAGCTTGGAAGAGCTGGACGGTTTGCTAAAACGTGTGGATCTACCCGAGTAATATTTCCTTTAAATCCAATTGAATGGCGATGAACCCATCTCTATACTACGCGCCGCCTAAAGACCGGTCGTGAAGAAACTGCGCATAGCCGGTCCTTGGGGGGTCATTGCGAAACAGGCCATGATCGGTTCGTTGGGCTTCTTGGTGGTCGGCGCGATATTCGGAGTCGTCGGCGCTTTAAGTTTTGTGGCTGGCCTGTGTTGTGTGGTGGTTCCTAGCGCCCATTTTGCTTGGGCTAGCCAGCAAACCATGGAGCCGGGCCGCATTGTTGGCCAGGGTGTCGTGAAGGTACTGAGCACCGGTGTGTTGATCGCTCTGGTATTGATGAATGGCTTGGTAGAACCTGTTTGGTTTTTCCTAGGGCTATTGGCCGGTCAAGCAGCCTACTGGTGGGCACTGGTGGAAAGGCCAGATGACGAACAGAACCAAGGCAGTTGATGGGCCTTTGGCCCACTGCAAGACAAGAGTTTAGTTGAATGCGCGTGGCAGGAAGATCAAGCAAAAGATGACAATCTTTTGGGCGGTCCCGACCGAAGACATGACAAACAGGATTAGGACAGTAAAGACGCAATGAGCAGCGGCACAAAAACAACAGCGGATTACATTCAGCATCACCTGACAAACCTGACTTACGGTCAGCTTCCGGACGGTAGCTGGGGGTTCGCTCACAGTGGCGCCGAAGCTGCCCAAATGGGTTTTTGGTCTGTCAACGTAGACTCCATGGCGTGGTCCATTGTGTTGGGTTTGGTTTTTGCCCTGGTCTTTCGCGCTGCCGCCGCTTCAGCAACCGCTGGTGTTCCGGGTGGCCTGCAAAATTTTGTGGAAATGGTTGTCGAGTTCATAGACGAAACGACCCAGAGTATTTTCCAATACAAAAACGACCTGATAGCGCCACTGGCGATGACTATTTTTGTCTGGGTGTTTTTGATGAACCTGATGGACCTAGTTCCCGTGGACTGGATTCCAGAGTTAGCGGTTCTTCTGGGCATTTCACACATGAAGGTGGTGCCATCCACGGATCCGAATATCACCATGGCTATGGCATTGTCAGTGTTTGCACTGATCATTTATTACAGCATTAAATGCAAGGGTGCGATCGGGTTCCTTAAAGAGCTGACCCTGCACCCTTTTCCCTCGATCTTTGCTATCCCAGTGAATTTTCTCCTCGAATTCGTATCCTTAATCGCCAAGCCGCTGTCCTTAGGGCTGCGGTTGTTTGGCAACATGTACGCCGGTGAAATGATTTTCATCCTAATCGCCCTTATGTTTGGTGGAGGCATTGGCTTCTTTATTTTTGGTGGCGTGTTGCAGTGGGTGTGGGCTGTTTTCCACGTCTTGGTGATTACGCTGCAAGCCTTTATTTTTGCTGTTCTTACGATCGTGTACCTGGCTCAGGCTCACGACTCTGAGGAACATTGATACGCCTTTAGATGGGCACAATGCGGCCGAGCCGCGAACCTTAACTGTTAGATTGGAGTTGAAATGGAACTTACGGGTCTTTTGTTTATTGCCGGTGGACTGATGATGGGCTTAGGCGCTGTAGGCGCCGCGATTGGTGTGGGTGTTCTCGGCGGTAAATTCCTCGAAGGTATTGCGCGTCAGCCAGAGCTACTACCCATGCTACGTACCCAGCTTTTCATCGTTCTGGGTCTTGTAGACGCGGTTCCAATGATTGCTGTTGGTATCGGTCTCTACGTTGTCTTCGCGGTAGCCGCTTAACCAGCGTCGATCTTCTCTCGGTCACCCTAGGGCGGCCAAGAAACGATAAGAGAAGGTGGAGTTGGGTCGATTGATTCGACCAAGCAAAACCGACGTCAGTGAAACGGGCGCGTGCAGGGTCACATGAGACCAGACGCGTCTGGCCTGCCGGAGAAGGTAGGAAGGCGCCGCGAGCCTCGCGACCCCACTGGCGATTGAGACGATAAATTTGAAACGGATAAGAAGAGAACTGCGATGAACCTAAATGCAACGCTACTAGGCCAGAGCATAACGTTTGTTATCTTTGTTTGGTTCTGTATGAAGTACATTTGGCCCATGGTCGGCACCGCCATGCGCGAGCGACAAGAGGCCATTGCCGCAGGTCTGCGGGCTTCGGAAGAAGCCGATCAAAAGCTCGCTAGTGCTGCTACAAATGCAGAAACGGAGCTTGCTGCGGCAAAAGCAGAAGCAAGTTCGATCATTGAGCAAGCTCGGGGTCGTGCGAACCAAATGGTGGAAGAAGCCAAGGATGAAGCGCGCCAAGAAGGCCAACGCTTATTAGAGGCTGCTCGTGCTGAAATCGATCAAGAGATGAATCGTGCTAAGGAAACCCTTCGCGCCGAAGTCGCCACCTTGGTTATCGCCGGGGCCGAGCGCGTCATCGAAGACAACATCGATGCGTCCAAGCACGAAGCGATGCTGACGAAACTTGCGGCAGAGCTGTAAGCCATGGCAGAGCTAGCAACCCTATCTCGCCCATACGCCAATGCCGTTTTCGGTTTGGCTCAAAGCGCGGGCAATTTGGAAGTTTGGTCCAGATCCTTGGATACCTTAGTGGCGACCAGTAACGATGACGTTGTTCAAACCATGCTGAACAGTCCTGACTTGGCCGCGCAGGACAAGGCCGCCAAGTTAACGGAACTGTGCGGTGACGAGATCGACAGTCAAGCTGGACCGTTTTTACAGGCGCTGGCTGAACACGATCGCCTTTCGCTGCTGCCCGAAGTGCGAGACCAATTCGAAGAACTGCGAGCAGAGCAAGAGCAGACCTTAGATGTGGAGATCGTTTCCGCCTTTGAGCTGACTCAGGCGCAAAGCGACACGCTGAAATCGTCATTACACGCGAAGTACAACAAAGAGATCAGCATCAGCTCACGGGTTGACGAAAGCTTGGTTGGTGGCGCGATCATCCGGGCAGGTGACATCGTCATCGACGGCTCGGTGAAGGGCCGGTTAACAAAATTAGTTGAAACGTTAGTGCAGAAGTGACGGCTCGGCGTAAAGCCACCGTCAATGCAAAATACAGAGTTAAAAGGAAGCTAGCATGCAGCAACTGAATCCATCGGAAATCAGTGACATCATCAAAGGCCGTATTCAGGGACTTGATGTAAAAGCAGAAGCCCAAAACGAAGGCACCATTGTTGGTGTTTCTGACGGCATCGTACGTATTCACGGCCTCGCCCAGGCACAGTATGGCGAGATGATTGAGTTTGACGGCGGCCTGTACGGCATGGCGTTAAACTTAGAGCGTGACAGTGTTGGCGTGGTGGTCTTGGGCGATTACGACGCTCTAACCGAAGGCATGACCGCTCGTTGTACCGGTCGAATTCTGGAAGTGCCTGTTGGCCCAGAGTTGTTGGGTCGTGTGGTTGACGCGCTAGGTAACCCCATTGACGGCAAAGGTCCGCTGAATGCCCAAGGCACCTCGCCCATCGAAAAGGTGGCGCCCGGCGTTATTGCCCGTCAATCCGTTGATCAGCCAGTACAACTTGGCTTTAAGTGTATCGACGCCATGGTTCCAGTAGGGCGCGGCCAACGAGAGCTGATCATTGGTGACCGTCAGATTGGTAAGACCGCTATCGCCGTCGACGCCATCATTAACCAAAAAAGCAGCGGTATTAAGTGCATCTACGTGGCCATCGGCCAAAAAATGTCGACTATTGCTAACGTGGTGCGCACCTTGGAAGAAAACGGTGCTATGGAATACACCACCGTGGTCGCTGCAGGTGCCGCAGACCCAGCTTCAATGCAGTTTATTTCGGCCTATTCCGGTTGCACCATTGGCGAGTATTTCCGTGACACCGGTGAAGATGCCCTGATCATCTACGACGATCTTACGAAGCAAGCTTGGGCCTATCGTCAGATTTCCCTGCTGTTGAAACGACCACCTGGACGTGAAGCCTACCCTGGTGACGTTTTCTACTTGCACTCTCGCTTGTTAGAGCGCGCTGCGCGAGTGAACGCCGACTACGTTGAGCAACAAACTGGCGGTGCCGTTAAGGGTAAGACGGGTTCGTTGACGGCGTTGCCGATCATTGAAACTCAAGCTGGTGACGTATCCGCCTTTGTACCGACTAACGTGATTTCCATCACTGACGGGCAGATCTTCTTGGAAACAGAGAACTTTAACTCTGGTTTACGGCCTGCGATGAGCCCCGGTATTTCTGTATCTCGAGTGGGTGGTTCCGCTCAGGTGCCCTTCATGAAGAAGATCTCCGGCGGCATCAAGATGGCACTGGCTCAATACCGTGAACTAGCGGCGTTTTCTCAGTTCGCTTCTGATCTAGACGATGCGACCCGCCGCCAATTAGAGCACGGTGCTCGTGTTACCGAACTGATGAAACAGAAGCAGTTTGCCCCAATGTCTGTGGCTGAAATGGGCACGGTGTTGTTCGCGGCCAACGAAGGCTACTTAGAAGACGTACCCGTCGAGAAAGTACTGGACTTTGAAGCTGGTCTGTTGAGCTTTATGAATGCGGAATACGCGAGCTTCGTGCAAAGCACCAACGAAACCGGTACCTATAACGACGATGTTGTAGCGACGCTGAAAGAGATCATCGAGAAATTCAAGGCTACTCAAGCGTACTAGGCCAGACCAGTACAGTACCGAATTAGCGTGAAAGGATAAAAGATGGCCGTCGGCAAAGAGATTAAAAACAAGATCGGCAGTGTGCAAAACACACAGAAGATCACCAGCGCCATGCAAATGGTTGCGGCCAGTAAGATGCGCCGCACCCAAGACCGCATGCAGCAAGGCAAGCCATATAGCGATCGAATACGAGGTGTGATTAGTCACTTGGCGAATGCCAATCCTGAGTTCACTCACAGCTTTATGCAGGCAAGAGAAGTGAAACGCGTTGGTTTCATCGTCGTTTCTTCCGATCGAGGACTGTGCGGTGGCTTGAACGTGAACTTGTTCCGTTCCGTAGTGAAGCAAATGGCCGAGCTAGATGCCAAGGGCATCGAGGTCGACATGGGTTTGATCGGAAATAAGGCAGGTCCTTTCTTCCGCTCTGTTGGCGCGAACATCGTGGCCGTTATGCCTGATGTTGGTGAGACCCCCGCCATAGCGGATTTGATTGGCGGCATTCGAGTGATGTTGGACGCCTACGCTGAAGGCACCATCGATCAGCTGTTTTTAGCCAGCAATGACTTTGAAAACACCATGACTCAGGCGCCAACCGTTCGCCAGTTGTTGCCGCTGGATCCAAGTGACGAAGAAGCTTATCAGCATCGCTGGGACTACATATACGAACCGGATGCTCGGCAACTGATTGAAGGATTGTTGTTGCGCTATTTGGAATCACAGGTCTATCAAGCTGTGATTGAGAACGGCGCCTGTGAACAGGCGGCAAAAATGATCGCCATGAAGAATGCGACAGAAAACGCTGAAAAGCTGATTGATGAGCTACAGCTAATTTACAACAACGCGCGTCAGGCAGCGATTACGCAAGAGATTGCAGAGATCGTTGGCGGTGCGGCGGCGGTATAGCCCGAACGGCCATACCCCAGGAAACGACTATTTAAACCAAAGAACTAAAGAGGCTAGAAATGAGTAGCGGTCGAATCGTACAAATTATCGGCGCGGTCATCGATGTAGAGTTTGATCGAAACAATGTACCGAAGGTTTATGACGCTCTTTCTGTTGCAGAAAGTGGGCTGACCCTAGAGGTACAGCAGCAGTTAGGCGACGGCATTGTGCGCACCATTGCTATGGGCATTTCCGACGGCCTATCTCGCGGATTGGAAGTGACCAATACGGGTGCGCCGATTTCTATTCCGGTTGGGGAAGAAACCCTTGGCCGCATCGTCGACGTGCTGGGCACGCCGATTGACGAAAAAGGCCCGGTCAATGCCAAAGAAGTTATGCCGATTCACCGTAAGGCGCCGGCATACGAAGACCAGATTGGTGGCAACGAAGTGCTGGAAACCGGCATTAAGGTCATCGACTTAATCTGCCCCTTCGCTCGAGGCGGTAAGGTAGGTCTCTTCGGTGGTGCCGGCGTTGGCAAGACCGTAACCATGTTGGAACTGATTCGTAATATCGCGATCGAACACTCGGGCCTATCGGTGTTTGCTGGTGTGGGCGAGCGAACGCGTGAAGGCAACGACTTCTATTACGAGATGGAAGAAGCCGGCGTTCTCGACAAGATCTCCTTGGTCTTCGGCCAAATGAACGAGCCTCCAGGCAACCGCCTGCGAGTGGCGTTAACGGGTCTGACCATGGCAGAGAAATTCCGTGACGAAGGCCGCGACGTACTGTTGTTCGTAGACAACATTTATCGTTATACCTTGGCGGGTACCGAAGTATCCGCGCTGCTAGGACGTATGCCATCGGCAGTGGGCTATCAGCCGACTCTGGCTGAAGAAATGGGCGTTCTACAAGAGCGAATCACCACTACCAAGGCGGGTTCAATTACATCGGTTCAGGCGGTATACGTACCAGCCGATGACTTGACTGACCCATCCCCTGCAACCACCTTCGCCCACTTGGATTCTACGGTTACCCTGTCACGGGCCATTACCGACTTGGGCATTTACCCAGCAGTAGATCCTCTGGATTCCACCAGCCGTCAGCTGGACCCACTGGTTGTAGGCGAAGAGCATTACAACGTTGCCCAGCAAGTACAGCAGGTACTTCAGCGCTATCAAGAGTTGCGAGACATTATCGCAATTTTGGGAATGGACGAGCTTTCCGAAGAGGATAAGCAGCTGGTTTATCGCGCTCGTAAGGTTCAGAAGTTCTTCTCCCAGCCATTCTTCGTAGCAGAGCAGTTCACCGGTAACTCTGGCAAATTCGTAAGCCGTGAAGATACCGTACGCAGCTTTAAAGCCATTTTGGATGGGGAATACGACGATCTGCCCGAAGACGCTTTCTACATGGTAGGCGGCATCGAAGATGCGGTAGAAAAGGCGAAGACCCTTTAAGAGAGGCTAGCAAAAAGACTGATGCCAGTCTGAGCATCTATGACGGATGGGTGTGCGACCGAAGTAACGCGCACAACTGAGGCAAAAAAGGAAAAGATTTTGGCAACAATACAGTGCGAAATCGTCAGTGCAGAGCAATCGTTGTTCTCAGGCGCTATCACAGCCCTGTCCCTGCGCGGCACCATTGGTGAGTTAGGCATCACGCCGGGCCATGCCCCGTTGTTGACGGGCATCAGTCCGGGCGCGGTAACTTTGCGCTTGGAAGATGGTACAGAGGAGATCTTTTTCGCCTCGGGCGGGTTTCTAGAAGTGCAGCCGGGCTTTGTGACCTTGCTGGCCGATACCGCGCTGCGTGCTGAGGACCTTGATGAAGCGCAGGCCGAAGAAGCACGGCTGCAGGCAGAAAAAGCCATGGAAGATCGCAACGCAGAAGCTGAGTTTTCTTCTGCAGCAGCGATGATGGCTGAGGCCCTGGCAAAACAACGAACCTTGGAAGAGCTTCGCCGCCGCCGCCGCTAAATGACCACAGAAACCTGTCTCACCTGAGTTCCCGTTCACAAAACACAGGTCCCAAATGGACAGAAGGCAGGTACACTCCTCGTCTATCACCCTCCAACATCGTTATGGGTAACAGACTATGAAGCTTCATGTCATTGTTCTGGCTGCTGGAAAGGGCAGCCGTATGAAGTCCGATATTCCCAAAGTCCTTCATCCCATTGCAGGCCGGCCCATGCTGCACCGGGTGCTAGAAACAGCAAGCTCATTAGGCCCCGCACAAATCAATCTGGTGCTCGGTCACGGCCGGAACCAAATTGAACAAAGCTTGGCCGTCAACGATTCAACCAATGTGGTAGTTCAAGAGGAGCAACTCGGGACCGGTCATGCGGTCAGTCTGGCGCTGGACAACGTCCCGAACGATTCCATCAGCCTTGTGCTCTACGGTGACGTTCCATTGATCACCGCGCATGCCCTGCAGGCATGCGTCGATGTTGCACAGCAGCAACAACTCGGCGTCATTACCGCGAACGTTGCAGATCCTGCCGAGCTCGGGCGAATCCTGCGTAATCCCCAAGGTTCCATCGCAGCGATTGTGGAATACAAGGATGCGACGGATGCGCAGCGTGCAATAAATGAAATCAATTCCGGCATTCTTGCTGCACCCACGTCGTTATTGCGCGGTTGGCTGAGTAATCTGAAGACCGACAACAGTCAGGGCGAATACTATTTAACCGATGTGATTGCCATGTCGGTGGCAGACCAAGTACCCGTGATTGGGATCGTCGCCAAGGACGAAACCGAAGTACTCGGCATCAACGACCGCGTTCAGCTGGCTCAAGCCGAACGCATCTTCCAACGCGAGCAGGCCCACACACTGATGCAGGCTGGTGTGACCTTTGCGGACCCCGGACGAGTGGATATTCGGGGGCGCTTGACGTGCGGTACTGACTGTTTTATCGACGCAAACACAGTCTTTATCGGCGATGTAACCCTTGGCGACAACGTCACTGTGGCCTCCGGTAGCGTAGTAGAGGACAGCGTCATTGGTCATTTCGTCACCATTGCCCCCAATACCGTGGTCGAGGGCGCTATAGTTGGCGATGAATCAATGTTAGGCCCCTTTGCCCGAATAAGGCCGGGCAGCAACTTCGCGAAAGGCGTGAAAGTGGGCAACTTCGTTGAGACCAAAAAGGTGGACTTGGGACCTGGAGTAAAAGCGAGCCATCTGACTTATTTGGGCGATGCCAGCATTGGCGCCGAAACAAATATCGGAGCGGGTACCGTGACCTGCAATTACGACGGTGTAGACAAACATCGTACGGAAGTCGGTCAAGGCGCCTTTATCGGAACAAACAGCACCTTGGTGGCACCGCTGGAAATTGGTGACCGCGCTTTCGTAGCGGCGGGATCAACGGTTACCAGCAAGGTCGATGAAGAAACCTTGGCGGTAGGCCGAGCGCGCCAGCGCACCATAACAAAGTGGATTAGTCCAACCCGCAGGAAACAGTCGTCGGACTGATGACCGACATTCCGCGTCTAAAACTCACGTGATTGGAATCGTTTTATGTGTGGCATTGTAGGTGTCGTTGCAGAACGCAACGCAACCCCCATTCTGATTCGCGGGCTGCAGCGCCTTGAGTACCGCGGGTACGACTCTGCCGGTATGGCGGTGCTGGACCCGGCGAGCACCATTAAGCGATGCCGAGAGGTAGGCAAAGTTCAGAACTTAGTGGATGCGTTAGCCCAAGAGCCCCTTACCGGTGGCACGGGTATTGCTCACACTCGGTGGGCGACCCATGGCAAGGTGACTCAGGAAAACGCCCACCCTCATCGCTCCGGCGGCCGAGAGGGGACCAAGGACTTAAGCTTGGTCCACAATGGCATCATCGAAAACCACGTCGCGTTGCGAGAAGAGCTGCTGCAACAAGGCTACGATTTTCAATCGCAAACCGATTCTGAGGTAGTAGCACACTTAATCCATCATTATTGGCAAGATGGAGTCGATTTGCTGGACGCTGTTCGTCTTGGGGTACGTCGCCTAGAAGGCGCCTACGCTATTGCCGTGATCGGCGGTGGTGAACCCAATCGCATCATTTGTGCCCGCCAAGGTTGTCCGCTGATTTTGGGTACGGGTATTGGTGAAAACTACTTAGCCTCAGACGTCCTAGCATTGCGCGCTGTGACAGACCGTTTTATTTATTTAGAAGAAGGCGATCTGGTTGATTTAAGACCGGACTCGGTGGCCATTTGGAATATAGACGACGAATCGGTAATTCGGTCTGACGTACGAGTAGAAATGGAAGCCGATGACATGGAGCGGGGTAACTACCGCCACTTCATGCAAAAAGAGATGTTTCAGCAACCGGAAGTGGTGTTGCGGGCACTAGAAGGTCGAGTGAGTAAAACCGGTGTGCTGGATGCGGCCTTGGGGGAAGGTTCACAAACCCTGCTTGGCCAAGTGGAAGCCGTTACCATCGTGGCCTGTGGTACGAGTTATTTGGCAGGCAGTGTTGCTCGATATTGGATTGAAGAACTCACCGGCCTGCCCTGTCAGGTGGAGATTGCCAGCGAGTACCGGTACCGACAGCCCGCAACCCCCAAGAACAGCCTGTTTATTACCATTTCTCAGTCCGGGGAAACAGCCGATACCTTGGCTGCACTCAGATTGGCAAAAGAGAGCGGGTTCCTCGCAACGCTTACCCTTTGCAATGTGCCCACGTCTGCCACGGTTCGAGAATCCGACTTGGCTATGATGCTGAACGCAGGCACGGAAGTCGGCGTTGCCTCAACCAAGGCCTTTGTGGCCCAGACCACGGTGCTGATGCTGATCACGTTGTTGCTAGGCCGTTACCGCGGTCTGGCCCGGGAGTTCGAGAAAGAAATTGTTGCCGAACTGCATCGGTTACCCCAAGTTATCGAAACGCTACTTGCTTTGGATCAGCCCATAGAACAGCTTGCGGAGAGATTTGCGCACAAGGAACATGCGCTTTATCTGGGTCGCGGCAGTTTTTATCCCATTGCGATGGAAGGAGCGCTCAAGCTCAAAGAGTTGTCTTATATCCACGCCGAAGGCTACGCTGCTGGCGAACTTAAACACGGCCCGCTGGCCCTAGTTGATGAAAACATGCCCGTGGTGGCCATCGCCCCTAACGACGAATTGTTAGAAAAGCTCTATTCAAATCTGCAAGAGGTTCGCTCCCGGGGCGGTGAACTTTACGTGTTCGCCGAAGAAGGGATCGATGCTCAACCAGAGGAGGGGATCGTTCATATAACTCTGCCTGCGTGTAATAAGTATCTCGCTCCCATCGCCTACGTGGTGCCGTTGCAGCTGTTGGCCTATCACATAGCCTTAATCAAAGGCACCGATGTGGATCAGCCAAGGAATTTGGCGAAGTCAGTCACGGTGGAATAGTTTTCACACTAAGCGACAACACAAAAATTAGACCCACCTATCGCTGGAGCAAGCTGGCGAACCTGAAACGCGGTTAATGATTGCATCGAAGACAAAGAGTGAAGGCGTGCTATGTTGGACTTGACCCACTTACAGACCCCCGTTGTTTTAGCGCCTATGGCTGGCGGTTTTAATACGCCAGCACTCGCGGCAGCGGTGGCCGAGGGTGGAGGCGTGGGCAGCTTCGGTTTTGCCTACTCCACACCGGAAGTCATCGAGCAGAGCTTGATCGACACCAAGAGGCTCACAGCCGGACCGCTGAACGCGAATTTCTTTGTTTTTTCAAATGTTAGTGAGCCTGGGGCTGATCAATACCAACAAGCAGAGGCGGCACTTCATGCTTTGTCGGCTGAGGGTTCCTTTAACGTACAACAGCCGAAACCTCCGTTTTTCCCAGACCTAGAGGCGCAACTTGAGCCGGTATGGGCTCATCAGCCAGCAGTACTGACCTTTCACTTCGGCATCCCCGACGATGCCATCATTCAGCGCGCCCACGAACTGGATATTTGCGTTGGCGTAACGGCGACCAATGCGTTGGAGGCTTTTGAGATCGAGGCAGCTGGAGCGGATTTTGTCGTGGCGCAGGGTTGGGAGGCTGGTGGTCATCGGGGTTGTTTTGATCCCAACAAACCAGATGACGCGTTAGACACTAGGGCGCTCACGGCTCTGCTGGTCGAGAAGGTGTCGTTGCCCATCGTAGCCGCCGGTGGGCTGATGACTGCCGCGGACGTTCAACAGATCATCGAAAAGGGAGCCTGTGCGGCTCAGTTGGGCACTGCGTTTTTAGCTTGCCCAGAAGCAGGCACTTCACCAACCCACCGTCGCTTTCTTTTAGCGGAATCGGGCCGGGAAACGACTTTTACTTGGGCTTTTTCTGGCCGTCCGGCTCGGGGCATTCGCAACGCGTTTATGCAAGCGATGAAGGGCCAGCCCATTCTGCCGTTTCCGCTGCAAAATACGCTAACGGGTGATTTACGGCGTTGGGCGGGGTCCAGTGGCAACTATGAATACCAGAGCGTCTGGGCTGGAACCGGGGTGTCGGCACTGCAGGAGCTGTCGGCTACCCAGCTAATGTCGCAACTCGCCGATGGCCTTGCTGGGTCATTTTAGTAACGCAGCAGTAGAGGGTGACTATTCGGATTCTTCGGATTCTTGAGACGGTGATTCGTCTGCATCGCCGGCTAAAAATTGCAGGGGAGTTAGCGGGTGGTCCAGCAACAGCGCTTCGGCGATTTCTTTGGAGAGTGTCTCGGTTATCTCCAGTACAGCTGCTGGAGTAATGACGCTTTGCTGGTATTTGGAACCCAAGGCAAAAAACTGGTCGCAATAGCTTTGCGGTAGATATACCCAAACCGCGCCGCCGACAGTTTTCACTTCTCTATAGCAGGGGGCCGACGGCTTTTCCGGCTGGGTCCCACCATGCGCTTTCGCGGCCTCCAAGGCGTCAACGTAGGCTTCTGTGCGCTTAGCACCATCAATAAAAGTCATATCGATAAAGGCGGATGTGCGGTTGCCCAAGACAGACCTGAGCTTGCGGCTTTCTCGAGAGTCCGCGGGCAAATTCGCTGCGCTTTCATAAAAAGCCTTAGCCTTTTGCCGTTCTTTGGACTGTTTCATTCCTTTAAAAAGGCCCATATCGCTTTTCCGTAACGGGTTCAGGGCTTTTGCAGCCCAGCACCTTTATGTCATTAAGTTCCGCAGTTTCCCAGCTGTCTCGGAAATGATCTGGCTTATTCTAGACTCACTAACGTCCAAAATAGCGCCAATTTCTTTTAAGTTCATTTCCTCCTGATAATACAAAGCTAAGACCATTCGAGCACGTTCCGGTAGTTGTTCGATTGCATCGGCCAGCTGCTCAATGGCTTGTTCTCGCTCTAAGCTTTGATCGGGCCCTGACTCCAGCTCACTGGATTCTTCTAGGTTAGTTGGCATCGCATCGGAACTGACTACGTCTACCCCTTCGGCAATAAGCCGTTCTTTTTCGTAGGTAGCAATGTCTTTGCCGAGATAGTCGGCAACTTCTACGCTCTTGGGTGCCCGACCGTGTTCCTTGCTTAATGCAGAAATAGCTTGGTCCTGCTCCCGCTTGATGGTGATAGCAGAGCGTGTGGAGTAAGAAATACGGCGTACTTCGTCCAGCATAGCGCCCCGAATGCGAGTCTTAGCAAACAGTTCGAACTCGATACCCCGAGAAGGTTCAAACGCTCTTTGGGCATGAATAAGTCCTTCCATGCCCGCCTGGATCAAATCGTCCGTTGCGATGCTGGCCGGTAGGCGTGTTCGCAGATGATAGGCGATGCGTTTCACCAACGTGTAGTGCTGGCCAATGTTGATGCCGGATTGGTCGCTTTGTTCTTCGTAGGCGTCGATGTTAGCCACCCTAAGCCTGCTCCAGCGTCCGATCGGCTGATTGGTTGGCAATCTGGTTCGCTAGCTGGTCGGCGAGTTGGTCAAAATTTTGCGCCGCGGCGCTGGCGGGGTGGTGCTCTACAAGCGTTTCCCGCTTGCGGGTTACCCTTGTTAGTAGTTCATCCTGCAAGATGCAGGACAGATAATTGACCGGCTCTTCCAGAAATTTCATGCAAACCACATTCATTTTGTCGAACAAGCTTTTACCGGCTTGCAAGGACGCCACGCGATTAGGCACGAGGTAAAGGTCTTTGAGGCGATCTTTTCGACTTTCCAATTTAATCAGACCGTAGGCGTCGGCGATGGACGCGGGTTCGTCTTGCATGACCAGCAGGCGTAAGTGGCAGGCGTCGAGAAAACTCATGTTGGCGCTGGACAGCCCGGCGGCAGAATCAATCAGCAGCACATCCAGCTCAGGATAAGATTGCAAGATTTGATCAATTAACGAGGTTGCTTGGATCGCGGTAATGTTTGCGAGCGCCTGATTGCCCGATGCTCCGGGAATAAGCACAAGGCCTTGTGGTGTCTCCACCGCCACATCCGTTACGGTTTTGTCTCCGTCGAAGACATGACTGACATTGGTTGGCGCGTTAACGCCCAAGAGTATTTGTGAGTTGGCCAGCCCAAGGTCAGCGTCCAGCAACCCTACGCGCAGGTCTTTAGCGCTTAAAGCGAGGGCGAGATTAACCGCGACGGTCGTTTTTCCGACGCCGCCTTTTCCGCTGGCAATGCCAATGACGCTGGTTGTGCTTTTCGGCTCAGACATAGGAGAAAAGTATCACCTTCTGTTAACAACAAGTATATAGATTATTCTTCTAAGGTATTGGTTGAATTGCCTTTTTCATTGGGTTGCGCGGGCGTATCGATTAGATATCCAGATACGCCAGAAATTTTGGCTGCACAGACTTCAAGGCAGCTTAACAAGCCGTCCAGGTCTGGCACCAAGTCGAAACGAGTAATGATGACGGAAGACACGATCCAAGGGATGCGTTTTGCCAGCCGATCCAGAGTGCTTGGCGCCATATCAGCGGCAATGCACAGGTGCGGGAGCACCTCATACTCAGCAATTAGGCTGATCAACCCTTGCTCATCATCTAGCTGAAAGGCCGATGTATCGATAAGCACATGCTTGTCTTGGCGGTGGCGGCTTAACAATCGTCCCAAGTGGGCTTGATCATTCGCCTCTAAGAAAACAATGCCCACGCGCTGGCATAGCTGGGCCAAACCGGCATTGCCGGTGTTTAGGCCCATCTCACCAGTTTCGGCTTCTGAGCTAAAGGATGGCTTAAGGGCAAGAACGATCACGTTCGCTTCCGGGTCTTGTCGCAAAAGTTGTTGGGCTAGCGTCGCTATGGCCGTGGTTTTACCGACCCCGGGCTGGCCGACGAAGGCATGGGTTCCGGCCCAGTCGCGCTGGTGGCTGATGGGTTGTCCAACCAGTGCTTCAATCTGTCGAGCCGGCTCAGACACAGTGCTTGCGTGATGCGCGACACGTTGATTTATGGACGCCATCGCCAGCTGTGCTTGGCGAATCGGGGCTGCGGCGGCGGCCTGACTCTCCAGTTGGGATCGCAGCTGGGCAAGGTCTTGTTGAATGGTTTGCATCATCGCGTGCAAGTCTTCCCGCCTGGAAGAGGTGTTTCGTGCCGGAGTGAATGGCTCGGGCGTGGTTATATCTTGCTGAGCCTCTGACACCGATGGCTCTGGAGGCTGAGCAGAATGATGCTGGTTGCTTAAAGCGGAATTCAGTTCCTGGCCAAATTCTTTGGCGATTCGAGCCGTTCCAAGTCCTGCTTTCGCTCCGCCACTTTCGTGCCCTTTTGGACCGCTCAGACCCTCAGCAGCAGCATCCGCTGCAACCCGATTCAAAAGGGATGCGACGGTTGATGTGGCTTCGCTGATGTCCAGTCCCTCAGCAGCGTGAGCTCCTGATGTTGGCATCGCTTTATTCGCTTGTGCGTCAGTCCGTGGCTCCTCCACTGCGCAAATCATTTCGGTCTTGTTGCCAACTTTGTTGGTGGAGATGATTAACGCCTCGTCGCCGTAATGGGCGCGAACCTGTTCCATCGCTGCTTTGCTGTCACTGCCAACAAATCTTTTTAGTTCCATAGGTTTTTCGGCAACCGCTAGGTTTGCTCGTCCTCACGTTCGTTAACTTCAATGGATGACACAACGCTGATGGGTTGGTCGTCGGGAATTTCGGTGTAGCACAGGACCGTTAAATCCTTGGTACTGCGGCGTAGCAGCCGTGCTAGCCACGGTCGCAATATTGGCGATACCACCAGTACAGCTGGCAACTCTTGTTGTTCCAGCTCCTCGATGGTGGTGCGAATTGACGCAAAAAAGCTTTCTGCCAAAGCAGGTTCTAAGGCGATTTCGTCATAGCTATTTGCCCGGGAAACCAGATCGGTAAGCAGCTGTTCCAGGGTTGGGTCCAAGGTCATCACCGCTAGGGTTTCATCTGGATCGATAATGTCTTGGACGATGAGTCGGGCGAGTTTCGGTCGGACTAGGGCGCACAGCTGACCGGCATCTTGGGTTCGGCCGGATTCCTCTGCTAGGGTTTCTAGAATGGTACGCATGTCGCGCAGAGGCACGCGCTCGCGCAACAAGTTTTGTAGCACCCGCGCGACGGTCCCCAAGGTGAGCTTCTCTGGGATGAAGTCTTCAATGAGTTTCGGGGACGTTTCGGCGATCTTATCGATCAATTGCTGTGTAACATCATAGGTCATCAACTCATCAGCGTTGTTTTTGATCACGCTATTTAAGTGCGTGGCGATGACGGTGCTAGCGTCTACAACGGTATAACCGACAGCTTGGGCGTATTCGCGCTCGCTGGGTTCAATCCACACCGCATCTAATCCAAAGGCCGGATCCTTGCCGGGTTCTCCGGGAATTTCTGTCAACACGTTGCCCGGATTGATGGCCATCTCTTTGCCACCGGCGATTACGCCAACGCCCCGTACCGAGCCGTTGATAACAATTTGGTAGGCGTCGGGCGCGCTGTCTAGATTGTCGCGAATTCTGATAGATGGCAGTAAAAAACCCATTTCTGCAGACAATTTCTTGCGGATGCCCTTAAGTCTGTTCAACAGCCGGCCACCGGCGTCCGCATCGACCATGGGAATCAAGCCGTAACCCAACTCCAAGCTGATGACGTCGACTTGACCGGCGTCGTCCCAACCAAGCTCCAGCAAATCTGGATCGCCTTCGCCGGGTGCTTGAGGGCTCGCAGCTTCTGGCGTCAGAGGCGAATCCGGTGTCGGGGCTTCGAATCGTTGGTGAATATAGAAGCCCAGAGCCAACGCAGTCCCACCGAGAAAAAGGAAAATCATATTTGGCATGCCGGGCACGATTCCCATGACGGTCAAAATGCCGCCGGCAATAAAGAAAGCTAACGGGTTGGCTAACTGTTTGCTGGCTTGATCCGGGGTGGATTCAGACGTGGTTACGCGGGTCACGATAATCGCGGTGGCCAGCGATAAAATGAGCGCGGGCAGCTGGGCCACAAGGCCGTCTCCAATGGTGAGCAGAATGTACGCTCGGGCCGCGTCGGATAGTGTCATCTCATATTGGAGCAAACCGATCAGCAGACCGCCGACTAAGTTGATGATGAGGATCAAAAGGCCCGCCACCGCATCACCGCGCACAAACTTAGAGGCGCCGTCCATGGAGCCGAAAAAGTCCGACTCCTGAGCAACTTGGGCTCGCCGCAGTTTTGCGGTTTCTTGATCGATTACGCCAGCATTGAGGTCCGCATCGATAGCCATTTGCTTGCCCGGTAGGGCATCTAGGGTAAAGCGAGCGATCACTTCGGAAACTCTGCCAGCGCCCTTGGTAATTACGATGAAGTTGATGATCATCAAAATGGCAAAGACGATGAAGCCAACAACGTAGTTACCGCCGATGACGAATTCGCCGAAGGCGGCAATGACTTTGCCGGCCGCATCACCGCCTTGGTGACCTTCCAGCAGAACAACTCGGGTTGACGCCACGTTCAGGCCCAAGCGCAGCATGGTTGCGAATAGGATGATGGTGGGGAAAGACGAAAAATTTAGGGTTTCCGAGGTGTTTAGGGCCACCATGATGATTAACAAGGCCAGCAGGATGTTCAGCGTAAAGAAGAAATCCAACATCAACGGCGGTAGCGGCAAGATCAACATCGTCAGAATGAGGATCACCGCAATGGGCATGGCCAAGGATGTCCACGGCAGTGCCGTCGTCAGTTGTCGAAGTTCTGACAGATTTAAGGTTGATGTGGCCATTAGCTCTTTGCGGTGCCTTTTAATTCAAGCAAAAGTGTCGAGAAAGCGCCCTTTCCCATTCTTGATCTCATTCTTGGTCTCATTCAGGGGGGAAGATGCATAAACCGTGCCTAAAAACGGGCGGGACTTTGATCGTGATTGGGTTGATTCAAGATCTGGCAAAGACGGCCGATGAATACTAGGTACAAAAGAAACATTACGGGGACACTCGGATCATGCAGCACCATGACATGTCTTTAGCCAGTTGCCGGATTATGGCGGGCCGCGGGATAGCGGCGTTGTTGTTTTCGCTTATCCTGACCGGCTGCGTTGGCGGCCCCCGCACCCAGCAGCTCTATCCAGTAGCTCAATCTGAGGGTGTGGTCGCTACGGGTTATGCGGTAATCGCGTCTCAACACGGCGATACCCCAGCTCAACAGCGATTAATGGCGATAAAAGCCTCGAAACTGGATGCCTATCGGTCGTTAGCTGAACAGGTGTACGGCCAGTACATCAATGCCACAGGCACCATGTCGGATATGTCCATTACGGAAGATCAGCTAAGAAGTCGTGTAGAAGGCGTCATTTATGGTGCGAGGGTGGTGAGCATCACGCCCATTGGTGAGGAGACCTATGAAACCAAGCTGGCCCTATCTCAGGCCACCATCAACGAGCTGGTCAGTAACTATCTGCAATCCAGTGATGCAGGGCGATAGGATTTTCAGTGAAGAAGCGGCTAGACAGCACTGAGGGATCCAGACTCAGACCCCTGAAAGGTATAGCCCTGATAGGCGTTCTTGGCTGGGGGCTGTGCACCGCAGCCTATGGTCAAGGCCTAGGTTCTAACGGTGGCGGTACCGGTGCGGTTGGTTCGTTGAATGCAGCCCCGCTCTCGACGACGCATTCCGAAGAACAGCTGCGACAACTCAAACAAAGCCTGTTGTCTCTCGCCATGCAACATAAAGCCCGGGTGGCAGCAAGTGGCTGGACCAACAGCAGCGGCACCATGCGCGAAGATGTGATGGTTTTCAGTGAGTTAGAGCTGGAAAAGTTACGGCCTGTGGTGCGATCAAGTCGGTATGGCCGCGAAACGACAGAGCTGGCGTACCAAGGCGATACACCACAATCAATGTGCGCAGCCCAACCTGTTCGGCCGCAGAGGTTAGGGCTGGCGATTCACCTAACCCCAAACACAAGTCCCGAAAACCAGAACGTAGCACGTCATGCGGCAGAGCTGATGACTGGTGATTTGAGCCGCGCCGTAGACCGAGGTTCGCTTACCAATGTGGCAATGCTCGTGGGCATGGACGCTCAGGTTTCGGCCCCAGCTTCCACCTATCATCGCTTTATGACCGCCAGCCCAGCACAGCAGGAAGATCTGCAGCTGCGGGTAGCCATTGCGGTCGAGCGGGATACATCGGTCCTGCGACGATTTACCCCGGTGAAAGTTGTTCGCACCCCCAAGCGGCTCACCGTCGAGCTGGCGCTAGTGACCGAGGGTGAGGTTGTGGCCAGTTGGCGAAAGAAGTTTGCCGTGGAATCCTCATCCCAATCCAAGCGTGATCAAATGGCATGGTTGGCACTGCCCGAGTCATCAAAAACCGTCTTACAAAAATGGCTGGCAGAGGCCGTGGATGACATAAACGGCGCCATAGGCTGCCACGGTGACACGGCGATCGCCTTTGCTGCTTCTGGCGCCAAAGCGACCCTTCAGGGAGGCCAGGATATTGGCGTGTATGCGGGGCAGCGTCTTGCCATTTTGCCGACGAGTAGCCGAATGCGAGATCGAGGCTTGCAGTCTTCTTTAAGCGTCATTGGGCTGGCAGAGGTGGTACAGGTTGGACCCCACAGCGCGACGGTAAACGTCTACGCCGGGCCCCGAGCAGGAGACTTCGCGGGTATGATGGCTGTGCCTATGTCGGTTCTTTCACCGTGAGGGTTGGGTTTCGCAACGATGATTTCACTCTGGTTACAGCTATCTCCCAGAGCAATGCAGGAAGAGCAACATGAAGCACTGTCAGCCAACACATTGCGCCTACTCAATTGAGTGGGCTCGAAATTCTTTCCGACAGCTCTCGGTAATCGCGTTTATGAGCCTGATTTTGCCCGGGTGCACGATGTTAGGTGCAGAGCTGGCAGACAATGAAGAGATTGTAGAATTGCAGGCAGCAGAGCAGCCGGTAGAGGAAGCCGAACTGGATGATGCGCTGTCACGTATGGTGGCGGATTTAGAGCGCTCGTTAGAAGCTGCAGCGGTGACCGCCGAGCAAGATGCCGTCGCAGAGGATGGAACCTATGTGGTCAAGAGCGGTGACTATCTCGACAAGATTATTACGCAAACCGTAGGCGACTCTCCGCTGCGACGGGATATTTTGCGCAGCGCCTTTGTTCGAGCAAACCCTCACGCCTTTATGCGCTCTAATCCGAACTGGCTCCTGGCCAACAAGAAGCTGCGCGTACCCGAAGCCGAGGACATTAAGAAAGTCATATTCACCGACGAAAGCCGGCGCAAACAGAATCAGCGACCGAGCGACCCCTATGAAGGTTGGATTCAATACCCTTAACCGCGGTTTGTCGCCGCAGCCGATAGCTAACTCTGTAGCGCTTTCCAGCGCAAGCAAGGTGGTCGTGCCGACGGCGTTGGCGGTCACGGATCAGGCCACTACCCAAGCTGGAGAGCCCAGAGTAAAAGGAACGCCAACGCCGACGCCAACGCCGACGCCAACGCCAACGCCAACGCCAACGCCAACGCCGACGCCAACGCCGACGCCAACGCCAACGCCAACGCCAACGCCAACGCCAACGCCAACGCCAACGCCA